>DATCXR010000179.1:0-50922 GCA_036565685.1 Gemmatimonadaceae bacterium | reverse complement strand
GGGTGCTGACCAGCACCCGCCGCCCCCGCTCTCACGGCGTGCCAGCTCACGCTCCCCCGCTCCGCCCTCACCCTCCCGGCAGCACAGAGCAGCAGCGTACTCTTTCCTGACCCGGCCTCACCCGCGACCCCCACGATCTCCCCCGCCCCCACCACCAGAGAGGCACCCGCCAGTACGCGCACCTCCGCGCTGCACCCGAGCACCCCCGCGCCGAACGACTTGCACACTCCTTCCATGACGAGGGCGGGAAGCGCAGCGCTCTCGACGCGTCTCTCCCTGCGGCGACCGATGCGCAACGGATGCGCTCTCCCCGCCGGCGCCCGCGTCGGCGAGATCGTTCTGGCTGGGATGGCGGCTGGGATCATCGGAGCACTCGTGAAGAAGGGGTGCGCTTCGGCTGAGCTCCACTCTACACACGCTCGCCCTTCCGCCCACCATCGAATTCCTCTGCTGCGGTACGAAATCCCGACGTGGTCGGGTCGTATATGCCGGTTCATCGCGTGTACGTGCGGAGGCGGGGGCGCGTCGCGCCTGTTCGGCATCATCTCGGGGGCTGGGTTCATCGCGCGGACCTCCGGACGCGGAGGTCGCGGAGGGGAACTGAGAGGACGCGGAGAACGTCCTCCGGCTGCTCCCATCTCGATCTCTTCCAGGGATCCAGACGAGGGATGGCTCCGAGTGACTCAAGGGGAAACTGCTCCCGCGTAGGGGGCTCTGCCCACCTGCGCAGAGCTCTAGGCGCGGGAGCAGTTCCCCCAAACACTCACATCGCTCTCTCCTGTAGCGATCCGGGAACGGAGCGCGGAGGCTTGCCTGTAAGGAAGTTCTCCGCGCTCTCTCTTTACCCTCCGCGACCTCCGCGTCCGCAGGTCCGCGCGATGAACCAGCCCCCGAGATGACCCCGACCAGCCGAGACATACCACCGCGTGCGCACGTCCGCGCGATAAACCCAGACCCCGTCGCCTACGCCACGCTGCGGGGCTCCACGTCCTCCACGCCGTCGAGGATGTCGGCCGGCTCGTCGGGGACTATCACTTCGGAATCGGAAGCCGGCGCCTTCACGACGAGGGCGCTGTCGCGTACGAGACGCCGGAATCCCTGCCCCTCGTAGATCCTGTTGATGAGGATCCGGCGGATGATCACGTCGAGCACCACGATCGCCGGCACCGCAACGAGAAGTCCCACCGGACCGAGGAGGCTCCCCATTATCAGCACGCTCATCATCGTCATGACCGGCGGCAGGTTCACCTGACGCTGCATGATGAGCGGGGCGACGATATTCCCTTCCACGAGGTGCACCGCGACCCCCAGTCCGACGACCGCCAGCGCGCGTCCCACGCCGCCGGTACCGCCTAGCACGAAGGCGGCGGGAAGAAGCGTCGAGACGAGGCTGCCGAAGAACGGAACTATCGCAGCGATCCCGGTGAACAGCCCGAAGGTGAGTGCATACGGAACATCGAGAATCCACAGGCCGAGCGCCGTCAGCGCGCCGAGCAGGATCATCGAGGCGATCTGTCCCACGATCCACGCGCGCAGCGTGCGCGAGAGATCGCCGAGCACGTTGCGAACGAGGTCGCGGTGCAGCGGCGGGAAGAGCGAGATCAGGAACTCGCGATAGAGACCCGGGTGGATCGTGAGGTAGACGCCCATGATCAGCACCGACACCACCTCTAGCGTGAACCCGAGCGCGCCGACCAGCTTGGGAACCACGTCGGCGAAGTAGAGCGACGCCTGCTCGTAGACCGCGAGCAGCACGCGATGCTCGCCCGGACGCCAGACGGATCGCAACGCCGGATCGCGCGCGATCGCCTGGTCGATCCCGTTCTCGAGGTTGACGAGGTAATCCGGAAGAACCTTGAGCAGCGCCTGGGTCTGCGAGACCACCGGCGGCACGAGCAGCCAGATGAAGCCGGCCAGCGCACCGAGCGACACCAGCACGGCGAGCGCCACCGCCAGCCGCCTGTCGAGCTGCGTGCGACGATGGATGGCGTCGGCGATCGAACCGAGGTAGAGCGAGAAGAGGACGGCGAGGAAGAGCAGCAGGAAGATCTCCGCCGTGCTACCCAGAAGGAGCAGGAGCAGGACGGCGACGATCGTTCCCGCGAGGACGGGGCCGAAACGAAAGCGCCCCGTCGAGAGGGCGCTCATACTCAGTGTTTCTCCTCTGGCGATTCTTCCTCTTCAGGCTCCAGCGTTTCCTCGTCGTGCTGAGGTGATTCCCCCGCTCCGAGCTGTCGTTTCTCGGCCGCCTCGGGGGGCGGGAGGATTCCCATCTTGCGCTTGAGCGCGAGAAGCTGGGCGTCCGCACCGATGGCGGTGGCACCGGCCTCCAGCGCCTGGAAGTCGCGCGTCAGCCGGTCGCCGCTGAACTCCTCATCGATCTCGGCGTTGGCCAGGTTGCGCCGCTCGTTCTCCTCCACCCGCGCCTCGATCCGGGCGAAGGCCTCGAAGGCAGACTTCTCCGACACCGAAGACATCGTATCGGCGATCCGCTTCTGCGCCTCCGCGCGCTTCTGACGCGCGATGAGGAGATTCTTCTTGCGCTTGGCCTCCTCGATCTTGTCGTTGAGATCGCGCAGCGCACCTTTCAGCTTCTCGGTCTCCGCCTTGTGCGAATGCCAGGTGGCCTCGAGCTGCTGTGCGTGCGTCATGTGCTCGTTGTGGCGCATGAGGGCCTGCTTGGCCATGTCATCGCGCCCTTCCTGCACGGCGAGCATCGCACGCTTCTCCCAGTCCTGAACCTGCTTGTACTCGGCGTCCACCTGGTCGTGCAGCCTGCGCTCGTCCGCGATCGCTCCGGCCACCTGCTGCTTGGCCTTCGCGAGCTGCGTGCGCATGTCGATGATGATCTGGTTGAGCATCTTCTCGGGGTTTTCCGCCGAGGAGATCAGATCGTTCAGGTTCGACTTTATGAGAGTGGAGAGTCTATCGAAAATTCCCATGGCTCAACGGGCCTCACGGAACGGGGCGAGCTCGCGCAGCTGCGACGAGAGCGCGAGCGTCATCGATTCGTACGCTGCGAGAAACTCTTCGTAATCCAGGTGTGCGAGCTCCAGCGCTTCACTCATGACTATGGAGTCGCCCTCGATGCCATAGGAGCCGTGAACGAGCTCGCTCGCGTTCAATTGCAGCAGGCGGCGCGCCAGTAAAGACATCCGATGCTCATCCCTGGGCACATCCATGACCTTCATGCGCAAAAGAACTACCGGCGGCGAGTGGTGCACCACCACGTCCGCGTCCAGCTCGCCGCCGGGCCGGACGATCCACATCCCCGGCTCGATCTCGGAATAGCTCGCGCCATCCGCCGTAAGTCGGTCGAGGAAGCCCTCGGTGTCTTCTTTCGTGACCATGGGTGGGGACCTGATTGAGTGGATTGAGGGGAAGCAGTAACTGGCAGGGTTCAGGAGGCAGGGTTCAGGGTTCAGTGACTACCACAGGGTAGAGATCTCATCTCCTGGGCAGTTCCTGAACCCTGAACCCTTTAGTTGCTGAACCCTACCTTTCCCCCCTACGGCTCGCCTCGGAAACTGTTTCACCACGACACGACGGGAAGATAGGTAAACGAGATGAGAGAGTGAATAGGGACGATGCGCGTCAGAGGAGCTTCGCGAGGAAGTGGCCGGTGTGCGAGCGCTGAACGCAGGCGACCTGCTCCGGTGTTCCGGCGGCGACTATCTCGCCGCCACGGTCGCCGCCTTCGGGGCCGAGGTCGATGATCCAGTCCGCCGTCTTTATCACGTCGAGGTTGTGCTCGATCACGAGCACGGTGTTTCCCTTGTCCACCAGCCGGTGGAGAACGCGCAACAGGAGACGCACGTCCTCGAAGTGGAGACCGGTGGTGGGCTCATCCAGGATGTAGAAGGTGCGGCCGGTGTCGCGCTTGGAGAGCTCCGAAGCGAGCTTGACGCGCTGCGCCTCGCCGCCCGAAAGGGTCGTGGCGCTCTGGCCGAGGTGGATGTAGCCGAGGCCCACCTCGACGAGAGTCTCGAGCTTGTTGCGGATTCGCGGCTGGTTCTCGAAGAAGTGGTAGGCGTCTTCCACCGTCATCTCGAGGACATCCGCGATGCTCGCGCCGCGGAAGCGGACTTCGAGCGTCTCGCGGTTGTAGCGCTTCCCCTTGCACACCTCGCACGGCACGTAGACGTCGGGGAGGAAGTGCATCTCGATCTTCACCAGGCCGTCGCCCTGGCACGCCTCGCAGCGCCCACCCTTCACGTTGAACGAGAATCGACCCGGTCCGTAGCCGCGGATCTTCGCCTCCGGCAGCTCGGCGAAGAGCTCGCGGATCGGCGTGAACAATCCCGTGTAGGTTGCCGGGTTGGAGCGCGGGGTACGGCCTATGGGGCTCTGGTCTATGTCGATGACCTTGTCGATGTGCTCGAGGCCGAGGATGCGGTCGTGCTCACCGGGGATCACGCGCGCGCGGTAGAAGTGCCGCGCGAGCGAGCGGTGGATGACGTCTTCCACGAGCGTGGACTTCCCCGAGCCCGAGACGCCCGTCACGGCCACGAAGGTGCCGAGCGGGATCTCGACGTCGAGATTCCTCAGGTTGTGCGCCCGCGCGCCCTCCACGCGAAGTGCACGCCCGCGCGTCGGCTTCCGGCGCTCGTCCGGCTTCTCCACCATCGTGGCGCCGCTCAGGTAGCGGCCGGTGAGCGACTCGGGGTTGGCCGCCACCTCATCCACCGTCCCCTCGGCCACCACGAGACCGCCGTGGCGTCCGGCGCCCGGGCCCAGGTCGATGAGGTAGTCCGCTTCGCGCATCGTCTCCTCGTCGTGCTCCACCACGATCACCGTGTTGCCGAGATCACGAAGCTGCCGAAGAGTGGCGAGGAGTCGCGCGTTGTCGCGCTGGTGGAGCCCGATGGATGGCTCGTCGAGGATGTACAGCACGCCCACGAGCCGCGAGCCAATCTGCGTGGCGAGCCGGATGCGCTGCGCCTCGCCGCCCGAGAGCGATTCGGCGGAGCGGCTCAGCGTGAGGTAGTCGAGCCCGACGTCCACCAGGAAGCGGAGCCGGTCGCGCACCTCTTTCAGGATCGGACCGGCGATCCCCGGATCGAGCCCCGGCCTGCCGTTGGAGCGGACGGGGATGCCGTTGAAGAACTCGAGCGCGTCCACCACCGAGAACTCCCCCACCTCGCCGATGTTGCGGTCGCCTATCGTTACCGCGAGCGACTCGGGGCGGAGCCGGCGTCCACCGCAGACGCGGCAGGGCGCCTCGATCATGTAAGCCTCGAGCTCGGTGCGCACCGCATCGGAGGAAGTATCCGCGTAGCGGCGCTCGATGTTCGCTATCACGCCCTCCCACGCGCTCTTGTACTCGCCGCGGAATTTCCCCGACTCCATGCGGATGGTGGTGCGTTTCCCGCCCGCGCCGTGGAGGATGACGTCGCGCACCTTGGGCGAGAGCTCGCCCCAGGGAGTGTTGAGGTCGAACTGGAACTGTTTCGCGAGAGCGGGGAGGATCGACTTGCGCAGGTGACCCGTCGGCTCGCCCCACGGAAGGATGACCCCCTCGAGGATCGAGATCCGCGGATCGCCCAGGATGAGATCCTCGCTCACCTCCATTCGCGTACCGAGTCCCCCGCACTGCGGACAGGCACCGAAGGGAGAGTTGAAGGAGAACTGGCGCGGCTCCAGCTCGGGGAGCGAGGTGCCGCATTCCGGGCAGCCGTAGCGCTCCGAGAAGATCTGAGTGGTGGGTCCGCCCTCTTCCGGGTCGCGATGCAGGACCACCTCCACCAGCCCTTCGGCGAGCTTGAGCGCGGTCTCTATGGAATCCGTGAGGCGGCCGCGGTCGTCGGCGCGGACCAGCAGCCGGTCCACGATCACTGAGATGCTGTGGTTGGTGGACTTGGCCAGCTTCGGCGGATTCCCCAGCTCGATCTGCTTTCCATCGACCAGGGCGCGCACGAAGCCCTGCTTCCGCGCCGACTCCAGAAGATCGCGGAATTCACCCTTCCGCCCTCGGACCAGCGGGGCGAGCACTTCGATGCGCGAATCCGCGGGCCAGGTGAGGACCGTGTCGGCTATCTGGCTGGCGCTCTGCCGCTGCACCGGGCGGCCGCACTGGGGGCAGTGCGGGACGCCGGCTCGGGCGTAGAGGAGGCGGAGGTAGTCGTAGATCTCGGTGACCGTCCCCACCGTGGAGCGGGGATTGTGACCGGCCGACTTCTGCTCTATGGAGATGGCCGGGGAGAGACCCTCGATGGCATCCACATCGGGCTTCTCCATGAGGCCAAGGAACTGGCGGGCGTAGGCGGAGAGCGACTCGACGTAGCGCCTCTGGCCCTCGGCGTAGATCGTGTCGAAGGCGAGCGAGGACTTCCCCGAGCCCGAGAGCCCCGTGATGACTGTGAGGCGGTCGCGGGGAATCGCGATATCTATGTTGCGCAGGTTGTGCTCGCGGGCCCCGCGGACTATCAGCTTTTCTTCGGGCATAGCCTGGTAAAACTGCGCGCCGTCGGCGCTCGAAACAAGGGACGGTAAACGGCGGCTTGCTTCGGGGCGCTTCGATCGTCTTTCCGAGATGAGACAGCACACACATCTGCCGCCGGCGGGGAGGTTAGATTGCGAGCTTCCTCCGCCCAACCCCGATATTCATGCCGCAAACAGATGCCCTCGTCGTACTGACCACAGTCTCCAACGCCGAAGAAGCGGTGGCCCTGATAAAGGCGCTGCTGGAGCGCCGGCTGATAGCCTGCGGGACGCTCCTTCCGGGTTCGCGTTCGCTCTATCGCTGGAACGGGAAGGTGGCGGACGAGGAGGAGGTGGTGGTCCTGCTGAAGACGCGCACGGCACGTCTGGAAGCGCTCGAGGAATCCTTCGCGGAGCTGCACCCGTACAACGTCCCGGAACTGCTGGCGGTTCCGGTAGCCGCCGGTCTGAGCAAGTACCTCGGCTGGATCGCGGACGAGACGTCGCTCTCGCTCGTGTAGATCGATTCCGGGGGGAGCTCGCCCTCCGTCCAGGTCCATCGCGCAAGGAGCCCCGCGGGGTGCGCCGTCATGGCGCGACGCGGGTGGACGTACCATGAGCCGCCGTGCGGGTTTGGCGCTCGGGCTGGTGGCGCTATGGCTCGCGGGGATCGCGGCGCTCACGAAGCGCGAGCTCTTCCGCGGCGAAGATCAGATCCTGGCCGAGGCGGCGCTGCGCGTGGCGCCCGGTGCGTTCTACTACATCGTCCGACAGAACGGCGAACGGATCGGGTTCGCATCGGCCACCATAGACACCACTGTCGTGTCCTTCGTGCTGTCGGACCTGATCATAACGAGCACGCCCGACACCAGCGCCGGCGCGCGTGGCCCGCGGCGCTTCGCGGCACGGTCGATCGCGACACTCACGCGCGGTCTGCGGCTCTCCCGCTACAGCTACCATACACGTGGGCACGGAACATCGAGCGCCACCGGCGTGGTATACGGCGACACGCTTCTGACGCTCGCGCGGTCGCGTAACGGCGCGGCGCCCGATACCACGCGGATGCCGTTGCACGGCCCGCCGCTCGCCCCCGGCATGCTCCCCATGTTCGTGGCGCTGGTGGACAAGCCCTCGCCGGGCACGAGCAGAACCGCCACCATTTTCGATCCCCTGCTCGACACGCTCACCACCGCTACCGTGCACGTGGTTGCGGAGTCGCTCTTCGTGGTGGTGGACAGCGCCGCGCTCGAGCCGGGGACGCGCCACTGGCTCCCCGCGCACAGCGATACCGTGAGAGCGTGGAAGATGGAGCAGCAGGGGGGCGGCGTCATCAATGGTTGGTTCGACGAACGCGGCCGGCTGGTGGAGGGGGAGCCGATCCCCGGCCTGACCATGCACAGGACCGCATACGAGATCGCTTTCGACAACTGGCGTTACGGTATTCCGGAGAGCAAGGATCGATGATCACGCTACGCTCGCTGACCAAGCGATACGGCCCGTTCACGGCCGTCGATTCCATAGACCTAGAAGTGGCGAAGGGAGAGCTGTTCGGGTTTCTCGGGCCCAACGGCGCCGGGAAGACCACCACGCTCAGGATGATCGCCGGGATACTGAAGCCCACCTCCGGAAGCGTGGTGGTGGGCGGCGTGAACATCGCCGAGCATCCCGCGGCAGCCAAGGCGAAGCTCGGTTTCATCCCCGACCGGCCGTTCATCTACGACAAGCTCACAGGCGCGGAGTTCCTGCGTTTCGTGGCGGGGCTGTACGACCAGAGCGGACCGACTGTGGAGAAGCGGATGGACGAGCTGCTCTCCCTATTCGATCTCTACGAGTGGAAGGACGAGCTGGTGGAGAGCTACAGCCACGGGATGCGGCAGAAGCTGATCATCTCGAGCGCCTTTCTCCATCGGCCGGAGGTCGTCGTGGTGGACGAGCCTATGGTAGGGCTCGATCCGAAGGCGGCGCGGATCCTCAAGGATCTCTTCCGCGAATACACGCGGCGCGGGCATACGATCATGATGTCCACACACACGCTCGAGGTGGCGGAGAGCCTCTGCGACCGGATCGGGATCATCCAGGGCGGGAAAATCCGCGCGCTCGGCACGATGGACGAGCTGGCGGCGCGTGCCGACGATGGCGTGCATGGATTGGAAGCGTTGTTCCTGCGACTCACCGGCGAGCGCGCTTCGCGCGAGCTGGTGGAGGTGCTGGATGCGTGAGCGGGCGGCGGTGAACGGTGCAGGAGCACTGGAGGCCGATACATCGATCGTCGATGCATCGACCGTCCGCTCGGCATCTCATACATCGACAGCCGATGCATCAGGGGTCGCCGGGCGACTTCCGCAGCCCTCGGTGCGTCAGCTTCTGCGCCCCAAGTGGCACACCATGCGGAACCGCGCGCGCCGGAGCGACGCGAAGCAGGGGTGGCGCTGGTTGATCGTGAGCGCGATCGGGCTCCTCTTCTGGGGCTTCTCGATGGCGGTGCTGGTGCGGGTGCTCACCTACTTCCGCGGTACGCCGGAGATCGGGCTTCTCCTCGCGGGGAAGCTGCTGGGGCTCGTGTTCCTCAGCTTCTTCGCGATACTGCTGCTCTCGAACGTCATCACGGCGCTCTCGAGCTACTTCCTGGCGCGCGATCTGGACATGCTCGTGGCCGCGCCGGTGGACTGGCTGCAGCTCTACCTCGCCAAGCTGCTCGAGACGCTCATCCACTCGAGCTGGATGGTGGCGCTCATGGCGCTCCCCATCCTCTCGGCGTACGGCTACGTGTACAAGGGGGGCGCGCTCTTCGTGCTCGTGGCGCTCGGCGCGAGCATTCCCTACTTCGTGATCCCGGCGGCGGTCGGGAGCGCGATCACGCTGATACTCGTGAACGCGTTTCCCGCGCGGCGCACGCGCGATCTGCTCAGCGTAGTGGCGGTGCTCGCTGCGGGCGGGCTGGTGATGCTCTTCCGGCTTCTCCGCCCCGAGCGGCTGGTGCGGCCGGACGGGGTGAGGTCGCTGGTCGACTTCGTGGCGATGCTGCAGACGCCTACATCGCCTTTTCTCCCGAGCGAGTGGGCGCAGCGCTCGGTGATGGGATCGCTCACCGGGGATTTCCAGGTGCTTCCGTTGTACCTGCTCTGGACCACCGCCGCGGTGATAGTGGTGGGCGGCGCCCTGCTGCACCGTGCGCTCTACGACGCGGGCTTCAGCAAGGCGCAGGAGAGCGCGCACCGTTCGACGCGCCGGGGAGCGCTCGCAGCCGTCGCGTATGCCGCGCTCGCGCCGCTCGGCGCGCTGCGGAGAGAGCTGGTGATGAAGGAGACGAGAGTCTTCTTCCGCGACACCACGCAGTGGTCGCAGCTCATCCTGCTGGCGGTGCTGCTGGTGGTGTACGTGTTCAACGTGAAGCTGCTGCCGATGAGCAGCGAGGGAGTGACGTTCTTCCTGGTGAACGTGGTGCCTTTCCTGAATCTCGGGATAGCGGGCTTCGTTCTGTCCGCGATCGCGGCGCGATTCATCTTTCCGGGAGTGAGCATCGAAGGGCGCACGCTCTGGCTGCTCAAGTCGAGCCCGTTGCCGATGGGGGCGCTGCTCTGGTCGAAGTACTGGACGGGGACGCTCCCGCTCCTCGCGCTGGCCCTGATCATCGTGGGAGTGACCAACGCATTGCTGGGCGTGGGGGCGTTCATCTTCGTGGTGTCGCTCTGCTCCATCGTCGCGCTGACCTTCGCGCTGGCGAGCATGGCGCTGGGGCTCGGCACGGTGTTCCCGAGGTACGAATCGGAGAACGCCGCTCAGATCCCGACGTCGTTCGGCGGGCTGGTGTTCATGCTCACCTCGGTGGTGCTCGTTGCCGGCGTGGTGCTGCTCGAGGCGCGGCCGGTGTACACGTATCTCAGGGCGCGCACCTTCGGCGAGCCGATCGCGGCGTCGGAGATGGTGGTCGGGTTCGTGCTGGCGTTCGCGCTCTGCGCCGTAGCGACGGTGGTACCGCTGCGGGTGGCGCGGAGGAAGTTGAACGCGCTGGAGGTGTGAGAAGCGACGGGGTGGGATTGACCCGATAAAGTGGACACGTGATCAGGCGGCCTGCTGCGCGAGCTGTTGCAGCAGCCGCCTCTCATACTCCATGGGGCTCGGGTAGCCAAGGCTCGAGTGCAGCGTGGGCGATGACCAGGGAAGGGATATCACGCGCCACCTGCGCTGCCTCCTCGGTGGCCCCTGTCTGGCGCGTTCGGTGTCATGGGATGCAGGGGGACGACGGTCCTGCCGGATCGATGCACTGGCGAGTCCGACATCGTACCGACCCTCAGAGGACACTGGAGCGTCGCGCCGTCCTGGAGCGGCCGGGCGAACGAACCCGGCGGCGCGCTCTTACTGGACTTCGATGGCTACGGCGGCACTGCTCCCTCTGGTAGTGATGATCTTGCCACCTTCTTGATGGATGGCCAGATGGGAGTCTCCTACTGCGGTGAGCTGATCAATGCGGGGCTCGAGGAAGGGGTCTATACCAACGCCCCCAACCCGAGGACCCCGGACGTCCCACCGCCCCAGGCTGGGCAGATCGCGTTCAGCCGCGACGGGAAGATCTACCGCGCCAACACCGACGGGACCGGTCTGGTGCAGCTGTCCGCCGGCCCGGCCGACGACTACCCGGCCTGGCCGCCCGACGGCCATACCATCGCCTTCGCGTCCGGCAGTGCGATCGAGTGGGTCAGCGCGGACGGAAGCCAGCGCGGACGGATCATCGCCGACGGCACCAACCCGGCGTGGCGGCCCTGAATTCCACGCGCCGATTCTGACCCCAGCGGTCGCGGCCTGTATACTCAAACCACCGAGTTTCCGGGAAACCCGGGGCGGTTCACTCGACGATCGCGAAATCGATGGTGATCTCACCTGGCTGGCGACCGACATATGAAATCGCGACCCGGTCGCCGTAGCGCGCGCGAAGCTGATCGAGTAGCGGGAGCGGGTCGTGGTCGTTGTGAAACCGCATGGTGTCGCCCGGAACCAGCGCATCGAGCGCACCGAAGATCGCGGCATGACGAAAGCGCTTGGCGATGCCGCGCGCATCGAAGTGGTAGAGCCTGTCGGCCTGGAGATGCAGGTGGGGATTAGGCATTGAATACGTAGAGGAGTCGGGAGGTGATGGGACGACGTGCATCCAGCCGACCCACGCCGATGGCGCGGCAGTCGGGCAAGATGCGATTCCAACCGCTATGAGAAAGATGCCGGCCAGCTTCGGCGCGAGCTACCGACTGCGTACCATGACTGCCAGACGGCGCCTAGTGTCGTGACGGATGTCTCAGCTGGACGACGGCAGGCGCCTCACAAGTCAGCTCCAACTACGCCGCCAGGCTTCCCCCGCACGACGGGCAGAATCTCGCTCCCACCTCGGTGACCTTCGCGCCACACCCGCCGCACACTCCGGCGAGGAAGCGCCCGCAGCTCGAGCAGTAGACGGCGTCGGGCTCCGGCCGCGGCCCGCACACATCGCAAGTGGTGGGGCGCGCGCGGTACTTGAGGATCACCGCCTCGACCTCGTCGTCGGGCACGCCCGACGCGGTTACCGCGCTCGCATCCTCCGATCGGAGCGCCGCCAGCGCCTCGCGCGTGTAGGTGCTCTTCAGGGTCTCGTAATCGCTCTCCGAGAGCTTCCCCGTCTCGCGGTCGAACTCCACCTCGCGCAGGATCGCCACCGCGCGCTCCGAGGCCGACGGCTCGCGCCTCTCGCGCGCGGGACGCACACGCTCCGGCTTCACCCGCCGCACGACCGGTGCTCCATCGCGGAAGAGCGGATAGAGCACGAACCCCAGCGCCGTGAGCGCGAGCGCTGTCCCGATAATGAGCGCGCTCACCGGTCGTCCTTGTGCAGGAGCTCGTTCAGTCGCTCCATCTCCTCTGGCGTCCCATCGACGGGGAGCGCCGTCACCGCTGCCGGCTCTCCCTCGGGTCGCTTCCAGCGCCGCAGCAGCGCAACTATGAGCGCCGCCCCGCCGCCGAGCGCGGCGAACGGAGTGATGTACCCGGTGAGATTGAAGCCGCTCTTCTTCGGCTCCATGAGCACGCGCTCGCCGTACACGTTCACGAACGCGTCGATGATCTCCTGCGCGCTGTGACCGCCTTTCACCAGTGTCATCACGTCGCGATGCATAGCCGGCGACACGGGACAGGTGAAGTCGGTGGTGCGACAGGTGAAGACGTCGAGATTGCAGCCGCACATGCAGTGGATGTGGTGCTCCAGCTCATCCAGCGCCTCTGTGGACATCGAAGGCGTGGACGACTTAGCGGGCAGCTGCACTGGCTTGTACTTCTGCTCGTTCATCGGGACGTTGGCCGCCCCGGTGTTCGCCTGCTGCGCGCCGAGCACTCCCGGCAGCGCCGCCGAAGCGGCGCCGGCCGCCACCACTCTCAGAAATTCCCTGCGCTTCACGATTCCGTCGGTCCTCCGGCGCCCACGGTCGCGGGCTTCAGCACTGCTTCGTATCCGGCCTGCTTCTTCTGCCGCTCGGCCTGCGGCCACATCACTATCAGCCCACCGATGGCCATGATCATCCCGCCGTACCACACCCACCATACGAGCGGGTTGAAGGTCACGCGCAGCTCGGCGGTGTCCTCGCCAGTCACGCCCGCGAGCACCACGTACACGTCCTGCCGCAGCCCACTCATTATCCCGACCTCGGTGGACGGCTGGAATGTGGGATTGCCGTTGCTGTCCACGTACTGCCGCTTCTCGGTCTTGATCACGCCCACGGGCTTGCCGTTCCGCCGCGCCTCCAGGAGCACCGCCACGGTCTGGCGGTTCAACTGCTCGTAGCTCGACACGCCCTGGCTCGTGAAGGTCCACTGGTTCCCGTACGGGTCGGTGGCCTGATACTTCTCGCCGCCCTTGAGGGTGACGTCGAATTCCTCCTTGAACGCGAGCCCCGCGAACGCGGCGAAGAGCACCACCACGCCCACGTGTACGATGTACCCGCCGTAGCGACGCCGGTTACGCCCGATGAGCCGCAGGAACGCCATCACGTAGTTCTCGCCGTACATCCGGTGCCGCGCGCGCGTTCCCTTGTAGAACTCCTGAGTGATGGTGCCGAGCACGAACCCGGCGAGCGTGTACGCGATCAAGGCGTAGACGTCGCGCATCCCGAGACCCACGAGCAGCATCCCAGTCACGAGCCCTATCACCACGGGTCCCGTGAACTGCCGCTTGAGGTTCGCCACCGAAGCGCGGCGCCAGGCGATGAGCGGCCCGATCCCGGTGAGCGCCAGAAGGGCGAGCCCGAGCGGGACGTTCACCTGATTGAAGAAGGGCGGGCCCACCGTGATCTTCGTCCCCCGCACCGCCTCGCTCAGGATGGGGAAGAGCGTCCCCCAGAGCACGGAGAAGGCGATTCCAACCAGCAGCAGGTTGTTGAAGAGGAAGCTCGCCTCGCGGCTCACCATGCTCTCCAGCTCGGCCTGCGTCTTGAGGTCGTCGAGCCGTGTGGTGACGAGGTACGCCGTCACGGCTATCGACAGCACCAGGAAGCCGAGGAACCAGTAGCCCACCGAAGACTGCGCGAAGGCATGCACGCTGGAGATGACGCCGCTGCGCGTGATGAACGTGCCGAGTATCGCGAGTAGGAACGCCGACACCACGAGTGTCACGTTCCACTTGCGCAGCATCCCGCGCTTCTCCTGCACCATTATCGAATGCAGGAACGCGGTGTTCACGAGCCAGGGGAGGAAAGACGCGTTCTCCACAGGATCCCACGCCCAGTAACCGCCCCAGCCGAGCTCCACGTACGCCCACCACATCCCCATCACGATCCCGACCGTGTTGAAGAACCAGCTTATCAGCACCCAGCGGCGCACCGAAGTGAGCCACTCGTTGTCGAGCCGCCTCGTGATGAGCGCCGCCACGGCGTACGCGAACGGGATGGAGGTGGCGATGTAGCCCAGATACAGGTTGGGCGGATGGATCGCCATCCCCGGGTTCTGGAGCTGCGGATTCATCCCGCGTCCGTCGGCGGGGATCCAGCCGAGCCGCTCGTACGGGTTGGCGCCGAAGACGATGGTCATCGTGAAGAAGAGCCCGATGACCGCCAGCGTCGGCACCACCCATGGCATCAGCAGCCGGTTGCTCTTCCGCCCCGTGTATACGGCTATCGCCGAATAGATGGAGAGGATCAGCACCCAGAAGAGGAGCGACCCGGCCTGACCGCCCCAGAAGGCGGTGAACTTGTAGATCGAGGGGAGGTTGGCGCTGGTGTAGGAGGCGACGAACTCGAGCGAGAAGTCGGACTCGAGCAGCGCCGTCCAGAGTCCGATGGCGGCGAGAACCACGAAGCCGCACATCGCGTAGAGAGCGCGCTGGGCGCTCGAAATCAGCTCTCCCCGGTGGGTGTAGGCGCCCGCGAAGCCAGCGGTGGCCGCCCAGGCGGCCATGAGGAGCGCCACCCAGAGCGAGAGCTCACCGAGAAGAATCATGTCCGTGCCGCTTCAGTAGTCGCGCTCTTGTACCCGGGTGTGTTCTGGTATTTCTCGGGTGCGCTCTCGTAACGTGACGCGCACTTCGCCAGCACCGTGGTGGCGGCGAAGGTGCCGTCGCGGTCCATGCGCCCTTCTACCACCACGTCCACGCCGTCCGTGAAGGTATCGGGCGCCAGGCCGTGGTAGTTGACGGGGAAGGACTTGGCGCCGTCGGTGACCTCGAACTTCATGGAGCGGCCGCCGGGCGCGCGAACTATGGAGCCGGGAACCACGCGCGCACCTACCTTCACGCCGGTTCCGTAGAAGGACGGATCCTTCTGGACCTTGGTAGCCAGCTCGGTAGGCGTCAGATAGTACGTCCCCGTCTCCTCGATGGACGTAGCCATGAGGTAGCCGGAGGTCGCCAGCACCAGAGCACCACCGATCAGGAATTTCGTCCGCGCTTTCATTCGTTCATCTCCTTCGTGGCAGACGCCTGCCGCCATCCATCCATCACTTACTCTATCGAGAATCGGGCGTGTGAGCCGCCTCGCTGCGCACGCGCTGCATTATGGCTTCGAGCTCCGATTCAGCCTGCGCGCGCTCGGCGGTGGTCCATGCCGTGGCGTGCCGGTCGAGCTGGCGCACGCGTTCCAACATCTCTGTGACCAGGGCACGGAGGACGTCGTTCGAGCGACGCTCGAAGGTGGCTTCCGCGTTTCCGGACTGCCTGCTCACGGGATCGCTCATGCTGGGCCTCGTGTGTCGTGGAAAGTCGGGCGTGATCCAGCCGTGCGGCAAGGTGAATATAGGGTGCGCGGCACGCCCCGAATAGGTCGCGGCACGCGCGCAGCCGTAGAAGTCCCGTGTCCAGTCACGGTACACCCGCGGCGTCAGCGCGTTCGCGACAGCAGAGCGGTAGCGGCCCCGGCGCCGGCTGCATCCCAGGCCAGGTCGCGTACGCTGAAAGCCTCTCCCGAACGATCATCGTGTATCTCCTTCCCCACTCCCACCATGAGCGTCACCGTAGACGCTCCCACCAACGCCCCATCGTGCGACACACGCGCCGTGCGCAGCGCCGAGTAGCTCACGCTCTGCACGAACGCCGAGACGAAAAAGTGCTTCAGCTTGTCGGCCGACAGCCAGGAGTCGCCACCTCCGCCGCCCGGCGCCCACAGCGAGAGAACCAGAACGAGCGATCGCATCAGGCGCTCTTCCGCGCGGCTCGAGGGCCCGAGCCCACGCCGAGCGAGAGCAGCTCCTCGCCCAGCAACTCCAGTGCATGGTCGAGCAGGGCGCGATGCATGGGCTCGTTGACCCAGCTGCTCGCCCCCGACGGATGTGGCAACGGGATCGCGACCGACTCGCCCCCTTCGTGACTGACGATGTGCCGCTTCCCCACCAGCTCGTTCAGTTTTCCTGTACCGAGGAACCGATCGATGGCCAGCCGACCCACCGGAATCAGCAGCGCCGGCCGGATGATCCGCAGCTCGGACTCGAGCCAGCCACTGCACATCTCGCGCTCACGGGTCGAGGGGACGCGATCTCCCCGCCCACTCGGCGACGGTCCGGGGTAGCAGCGGGTAATGGCCGCGATATAGACGTCGCGCCGGAAGGCCGCCTCATCCACGCCGGCCTGCCCCAGCCAGGAGAAGAGCGTCTTCCCCGCCCTCCCCGCGAAGGGGCGGCGGTCGCCGACCTCCACCTTTCCCGGCGCCTGCCCCACGAGCATCGCGCGCGGGGAGCGCGCCTCGGAGATGATCGGGCGCACCGACTCGGCGAGGCCGCAGCGAACGCATTTCGAGAGCGCCTCGTTGTGCGCGGCGAGGAGAACGGGGAGCATGTCGCGGCTCCGCTTCACTGCGAGTCCCTCGCCCACGAGAGAGTGGCGCGAACGGCCCTCTCCCATTCGCGCGCTCCGGCGCGCGCCGCGGCCGAGCCCTCGCCAGGCTCGAAGCGATCGAAGCTGCGCTTCGACATGAACGCGTCGGCCGACGACCAGACTCCTCCGGCGATCCCGGCGAGGCCGGCAGCGCCGAGCGCTGTGGTCTCCACGATGTCCGGCCGCTCCACCGGGACACCCAGCACATCCGCCTGAAACTGCATGAGCCAGTCGTTCGCGGAGGCGCCGCCGTCCACTCTCAGCCGCTCGAAGACCACGCCGCCGCGCTCGCGCATGAGCGCGAGGACATCGGCGGTCGAGTACGCCATCGCCTCGAGCGCCGCGCGTGCGAGATGTGCCCGCGTGGTGCCGCGCGAGAGACCCACTATCGTCCCGCGCGCGTCGGGCGCCCAGTGCGGCGCGCCGAGCCCCGCGAGCGCGGGGACGAAGTACACGCCGTCGGTAGACTCGAGCCCGCTGGCGAGTGTCTCCGTCTCGGCGGCGGTGTCGAGGATGCCGAGCCCGTCGCGCAGCCACTGGACAGCGGCGCCGGCGATGAAGATGGCCCCTTCCATGGCGTACGCGGGGCCGCCGTTCTCGTCGCACGCGACGGTGGTAAGCAGCCCACCGACCGGCGCGGGGCGCGATTGCCCGAGGTTGAGAAGCACGAAGGCACCGGTACCGTAGGTGTTCTTCCCTTCGCCCTCGTTGCAGCACCCCTGGCCGAAAAGAGCGGCCTGCTGGTCGCCCGCGATGCCGGTGATCGGGATGCCGCGCCCGAACCATTCGCGCTCGGCCACGCCGAAGTCGCCGCTCGACCTTCGGGCTTCGGGTAGAATGGTAAGGGGAACACCGAAGACCTCGCAGAGCTCCTCGCTCCACCGCAGCTCGGCGGTGTCGAAGAGCATGGTGCGCGAGGCGTTGGTGTAGTCGGTGGCGTGAACCTGGCCGCCGGTGAGCCGCCAGACGAGCCAGCTGTCCACCGTCCCGGCGAGCAGCTCGCCGCGCCGCGCGCGCTCGCGCAGGTCGCCGCGCGAAAGCATCCACTCGAGCTTCGTGGATGAGAAGTACGGATCTATGACGAGCCCCGTCAGTCTCGCTATGGAGTCGGCCGTTTCGCGACTCGCCGCCAGCTCCGCGCAGCGCGCGGTCGTGCGACGGTCCTGCCAGACGATCGCGCGCCCCACCGGCTCGCCGCTCCCGCGCTCCCAGAGGATCACCGTCTCGCGCTGGTTCGTGATACCGATGGCGTCCGGCATTTCGCCCGAGCTCTCGATCGCTTCGCGCGCCGCCTCCACCGTGCAGCGCAGCAGATCGTTGGCATCGTGCTCGACCCATCCGGAGCGCGGGTAGTGCTGCGGAATCTCCCTGTACCCGCGACCCACCACTCTCCCGTCTTCGCCGAAGATGAGGCAGGTGGACCCCGTCGTCCCCTGATCTATCGCGAGCACGTGCTTCATTGCGATCCTTCCTGAACCCTGAAGCGCGAACCCTGAGCCCTCGCCCTTGCTGCCGTCTGCTGTCTGCTGTCTGCTTTCCGTTCTTCCTTCAACCTGAAGTCATACGGCGCGCGATGCACGCCACCATCAGTGACTATCGCGGTGATCAGCTCCGCGGGTATCACGTCGAACGCCGGGTTCTCCACCTCGACACCCTCGGGCACCGTAGCGCTGCCGAAGCCCGCCGCGATCTCGCGGCGAGACCGCTGCTCGATCACTATCTCGCTCCCGTTCTCGAGTGAAGGATCGAGCGTGGACGCGGGAGCAGCCACATAGAAGGGGATTCCGTGCCGCGCAGCGAGCACCGCCAGCGCGTAGCTCCCGATCTTGTTCGCGGCGTCGCCGTTCGCGGCGATACGATCGGCGCCCACGATCACGAGGTCCACCTTTCCAGCGGCCATCATGCTCCCCGCGGCGGAATCCACGATCACCTTCACCGGGATGCCGGCGCGAGAGAGCTCCCATGCGGTGAGGCGGCTCCCCTGCAGGAGCGGGCGCGTCTCGTCGGCATACACTCTCACTTTGCGTCCGCTCTCGGCGGCCAGGTAGATCGGCGCGAGCGCGGTGCCGATGCCGGTGGTCGCCAGCGCGCCGGCGTTGCAGTGCGTGAGCACGCACGCGCCTTCGGGGATGAGCTC
Organism: Gemmatimonadaceae bacterium; assembly: GCA_036565685.1. Classification (GTDB taxonomy): domain Bacteria; phylum Gemmatimonadota; class Gemmatimonadetes; order Gemmatimonadales; family Gemmatimonadaceae; genus JADGGM01. Next base: position 32,053 of record DATCXR010000179.1, on the reverse strand, counting down.
CAGCGCGTGCTCGCCGATCCGGCGGCACATGGCGCGGTCTTCCTCCAGCAGCGCGGTGGCCTCGTCGCGCAGCGCGGCGAGCAGCGCGCGGGCGTCGCCAGGAGAGGCATCGAGGCGCGCGAGCATCCGGTCCAGAGCCCAGGAGAGGTTCACCGCGGTGGGCCGGGTAGCGGCCAGGCGCGCCGCGTGCTCGCGCGCCAGTGCGCGTAGCTCGTCGGGAGGTAGCTCCGCAAAGTGGAGCAGTGATACCACCAGCCCCATCGCGGCGGCCACGCCGATGGCCGGCGCACCGCGAACCCTGAGGAGCTGGATGGCTTCGCAGATCTCCTCGAGCGTACGCAGGTCGCGCTCCTCGAAGCGCTCGGGGAGCAGCGTCTGGTCGATGATGCAGACGGCGTCGCCGTCGGGCGACCAGCGGACGGCCTCTATAGCGGACACGCGCGAAAGCTAGCCCCTCCTCACGCCGCACGCATCTCCGGCCGTATGCGGCGCCGGCGCTCGGGGAAGTGCTGGTCGAGGAAGCGGATCAGCGCGCGCTCCTCGGGATAGTGCCCCGCCGCGCTCTTCGCGCGGCTCCTCTTCACCGCCTTGACGTCTATCGTCTCGCCCTCGTCCAGGTATCTCGCGAGGAGGATCGGATGCACGTACGACGAGCGACAGACCGCGGGCGTGTTCCCCAGCTCGGCCGCCGAGAGCCGCACGGCGAGGAGCACGTTACGCTTCGCCTCGCTCTCGCTCTTCGGCGGCCCCAGATCGGCGAGCACCGTGGCCACGCGCAGCGTACCGCCCCACGTCCGGAAGTCCTTGGCGGTGTAGCGGAAGCCCGTCCGCTCCCTGATGTACTCGTTCACTTCGCGCGCCGTGAGGTCGTTCCAGTGCCCCTCTTCGTCGCGGTAGCGAAAGAGCCGCTTCCCCGGCGTACGCAGGAGTCGCCCCACCTTGTGCGCCAGCGCGCGGTCCACCACCACATGATGCTGCTCCTTGCTTCCCTTCCCCGTGAAGGTGAACTCGAGCACGTCGCCCCGCACTTTCACGTGCTTCTTGCGCAGCGTTACCAGACCGAAGGTGTGATTCTCCCTGACGTATCGCTCGCTTCCGATGCGGAAGAACCCCTTGCTGATCAGGCGCACCACCGTGGCCGCGACCCGATCGCGATCGTTATCCGCGCGCGACATGTCGTGGTGGAGCGCGGCGCGGATCGCCGGCAGGTCGCGCGCGAGTCGTCGTACGCGGTAGTACTTGCGCGCCTCGCGCCGTTGCACCGCGTTCTCGTGGTAACGATACTGCTTGCGACCGCGAGCGTCGAAGCCCCACGCCTGGAGCATGGCTCGCGGACTGGCCGCTATGTGAACGTCGCGCCAGGCGGGCGGCACGCGCAGCTCCTCGATCCGCTCGAGCGTGCGCGCATCGCGGACCGCCGCTCCGTTTTCCTTCGCGTAGCGAAAGCCCCGTTTTGCGCTCCCCTCGCGTACGATCCAACGTTGCGCCATCGCCGAGAGCGCCCGAGCAAGAACCGATCCGGGAGGGTAACTTTGGGGAGCCCCAACCTTCCCCCTTCACCGCTCTCGCACCCGCCATGACCTTCAGCACCCTCGCCTTCGACGTCAGCGACCGCGTCGCGACCATCACGATCAACCGACCCGACAAGCTGAACGCTCTGAACGACGAGACGATCGCGGAGCTGGGCCAGGCGATCGAGCTGGTGGAGAGGCGCGATGACATCGGCGGCGTGATCGTGACCGGCGCGGGCCCCAAGGCGTTCGTTGCCGGAGCCGACATCTCGGAGCTCGCGCGACAGGGACCGCTCGACGGTCGCGATCGCGCGCTGCGCGGTCAACGGGTCTTCACGAGCTTCGAGCGTTCGTCGAAGCCGGTGATCGCGGCGGTGAACGGCTTTGCGCTCGGCGGCGGCTGCGAGCTCGCCATGGCATGCCACATCCGCATCGCATCCGATAACGCGAAGCTGGGACTCCCCGAGGTGAAGCTCGGCATCGGCCCCGGCTACGGTGGGACGCAGCGGCTGCCCCGTCTCGTTGGCAAGGGGCGGGCGCTCCAGCTCATTCTGACGGGCGAGATGATAGATGCCGCCGAGGCGTACAGGATCGGTCTGGTGAACAGGGTGGTGCCCGCCGCCGACCTCATGGCCGACGCCGAGCGGATGCTCCGGCAGATCCTCTCGCAGGGTCCGGTGGCGGTGGCACTGTGCATCGAGGCGGTGAACCGCGGACTCGATGGAACGCTCGAGGACGGGCTCGCGATCGAGGCCAACAACTTCGGGCTCCTCGCATCCACCGAGGACATGCGAGAGGGGATGGCGGCGTTTCTCGCGAAGCGCGCCGCCAACTTCACCGGCCGGTGAGCAGTGGCTGGATCGGCCGCCTCTCCATCCGGGATTTTCGCAACCTCTCGCGCGTGGAGATCGAGCCGCCGGGCGAAGGGTTCGTCCTGGTGGGCGACAACGGCGAGGGGAAGACGAACTTCCTCGAGGCGATCCAGTACCTGCAGATCCTGCGCTCCTTCCGCGGCGCGCTCGATCGGGAGCTGGTGACGTTCGGCAAGCCCGGCTTTCACCTCGCGGCCGAGCTGCAAGAAGCGTCCGTACACGAGGTGACTGTGGGCTTCGCGCGCGCGGGGCGGCGTAAGAAAGCCACTCTCGACGGTGTCGAGCCACCGCGACTCTCCGGCGCCCTCGGCGCCTTCCCCGCGGTGGTCTTCTCGCCGCAGGACGTCGCGCTCGTATCGGGCGCGCCGAGTATGCGGCGTCGCTTCCTGGACGTCGTCCTCGCTCTGACATCACCCACCTACCTCGCCGCGCTGCAGCGCTACCGCGCGGCACTCGTCCGGCGTAATGCGGCGCTGCGCGACGGCGCGGCACCGGAGCGATTCACGCGGGCGCGACGTGCCGCGACGAACGGCGCTGCTGGCGAAAGCGCTCCGACGGGCGGGAGCATGGAGGGGAGAGTAGCCGTGTGGGAGCCGGCGCTCGCCGAGTACGGCGCAGTGCTCTGGCGCGAGCGGCGGCGTTGGGTGGAAGCCAACGCGGGGGAGTATCGCGAGCTGTGCGCGGCCATCGGCGAGCGCGGGACTCCGGCCATGCGCTACGTGGGCGGGGGCGAGAGCGCCGCCGACCTCGAGTCGGCGCTGCTTGCGGCGCTCGAGAAGAAGCGAGCGCTCGACATGCGACGCGGCCTCACGCACGTGGGCCCGCACCGCGATGACCTGGCGCTCCTGCTCGACGACCACGATCTCCGCACCTTCGGGTCGGCCGGGCAGCAGCGCACCGCCGCGATGGCGCTCCGGCTCCTGGAAGCGGCGACGCTCCGCGAGCACGCCGGGCGTGAGCCGGTCGTGCTACTCGACGACCCGTTCGCCGAGCTCGATGTGCGCCGCTCCGCGCGCATCCTCGAGCTGCTGGACTCCGGGCGGCGCGGCCAGACCATCCTGGCGGTCCCGCGCGAGAGCGACATCCCCGCCGGGCTCACGAGACTCGCGCGCTGGCGGATCGCGGGGGGCGTCATCTCGCCCGCGGCGGTGGAGGCGGGTCGACCGTGAGCGCCACGTGCGAAGGAGCGGCGCCGTGAGCGGCAAGAAGAAGTCGCCCGAGAAAATCGACGCGGTGCTCTCGAGCTTCCTGGAGCAGTCGGGCCTCGCCGGCCGCGTGGAGCAGGCCGCGGTGGTGCCCGAGTGGGAGCAGCTCGTGGGCGCGCAGATCGCGGCCGTGACGACGCCGATCATGATCTCGCGCGACGGGACGCTTTTCGTGGCCGTGCGGACGAGCGCCTGGATGCAGGAGCTATCGCTGATGGAGCCGCAGCTCCTCCAGGCGTTGAACGCGCGTACCGGCGGCGAAGCGAAAGAGATAGGTGGCGGCCGGAGCGCCGCGATAGAGCGCATCCATTGGCGGCTGGCCGGGTAGGTACCCATATTTCATTGTTCTGTCCCCCATGCCCCGCCCCCTCCAGCCGGGTCGGCGCGGCACCGCATCAGTCATCGGACTCGAGGACCATGCACACCCATCTGAAGCGCGTGGCGTTGGCCGCGCTGCTCCCCATCGCCGCGTGCGCGCCGCGAGGAACGTCCACGGAGACCGCGCCCGCACCCGCGCCAGCCGCGGCCGCACCCGACCCGTTCACCCCGGCAGCGCGCGTCCACGCGCCGCAGCCCACTACAGCGCCGATCACCGCCGCTGATCTGAGAACGCGGCTCTACATCTTCGCCGACGACTCCATGCAGGGCCGCGAGGCGGGTACCGCGGGGAACGTGAAGGGGACCGATTACATAGCCTCCGAGATCCGCAAGATGGGTCTCGTGCCCGCCGGCGATAACGGCACCTACTTCCAGACCATCCCACTCAAGACCCGCACGATCTCCGATGCGATCGCTTTCACTGTGAACGGGAGCGCGCTCGAGCCGTTCAAGGATTTCCTCCCCGTCACCGAACACGGGATGTCGAACAGCTCGCTGCAGGTCGTGTACGGCGGCGTGCTTGGCGACAGCGCCAAGCGGGTGTCGCCCGATCAGGCGCGCGGGAAGCTGGTCGTTTTCTCGCTCCCCACGGGTGCGGGTATGGCCGCGTTGCGCGGGCTGCGGCGCAGCCCCATCGAAGGGCTCGACCCGGCGTCCGTGGCGGTCGCGGGGCTGGACGCGATGCCGGCGGAAGTCGTCTCGTACTTCAAGCAGCCGCGCACATTCCTCGATGAGGGAGGCGATGACTCGGGTCGCACCACGTTCTACATCTCCGACGCGGCGGCCGCGAAGCTCTTCTCTTCGCCCATGGCGCAGCTCGAGCCTGGCGCGGCCGGCGCCACGGTCGCGGTGAACGTGGCCTACGACGTGAAGCCGGTAGAGTTCCCCGCCCGCAACGTGGTCGCGATCATCCCGGGGAGCGATCCGAAGCTCGAGGGTCAGTACGTCGCGATCGGTGCTCACAACGATCACGTGGGATTCGATTCCCAGGCGGTGGATCACGACTCCCTGCGCATCTGGAATCACATCGTGCGCCCGGAGGGCGCGGATGACGGCGACAAGCAGGCGACGCCCGCGCAGCAGGCGCAGGTGAACCAGGAGCTCGCCGCCTTCCGCGCGAAGTACCCGCAGTCGGCGCGTCGCGACTCGATCAACAACGGTGCCGACGACGATGGCTCGGGCTCCGTGGCCACCCTCGAGATCGCGCAGCAGATCTCGTCGATGCAGGTGAAGCCGAAGCGGTCGATCCTCTTCGTCTGGCACGTGGGTGAGGAGAAGGGGCTGCTCGGCTCGCGCTGGTACACCGATCACCCCACTGTGCCACGCGACTCGATCGTGGCGCAGCTCAACATGGACATGATCGGCCGCGGCGGCGCCAACGACGAGACCGGCCGCACCAAGGACGGAACGCCGATCCACGGCGCTCCCGACTACGTGCAGCTGGTCGGCTCGCGCCGCCTCTCCACGGAGCTGGGCGACATCGTGGAGCAGGTGAACCGCGAGGCGAACCACAACCTGAAGCTCGACTACTCCATCGACGCCGACGGCCACCCGTCGAACATCTACTGCCGCAGCGACCACTACGAGTACGCCCGCTACGGCATCCCGATCACCTTCTTCACGACCGGCCTCCATTCCGACTACCACCAGGTGACCGACGAGCCGCAGTACATCGAGTACGACCACATGGCTCGCGTGACGAGCCTGGTCGAGGACATAGCCCTCCACGTGGCCAATCTCGACCACCGGATCGTGGTGGATCACCCGAAGCCGGATCCGAAAGGGGCATGCAGGCAGTAGAGGAGAGAGTGAGAAGGAAACAGAAAACAGGAAACAGGGAACAGGTACCGGCTCCCGGATGAGGGCCCTCACCCCCGAGGCAGTTACCTGTTTCCTGATTCCTGATTCCCGTTTCCTTCTCACTCCCCCTAAGTCATTGATTTTTAACTAATTTACGCTATATTTCGATGTTCGCCTGAAGTCGGGCGATTCGGGATGTATTCGGTAGGCAGTTCCCAGCGAAACAAGGGTGCAAATGGCCAAGACAGCAAGCTCGCCCGCGCAGTACGACGCAGGCCAGATTCAGGTTCTCAAGGGTCTCGAGGCGGTCCGGAAGCGGCCCGGGATGTACATCGGCTCCACGTCGGGGCGCGGTCTGCACCACCTGGTCTACGAAGTGGTGGACAACTCGATCGACGAGGCGATGGCCGGCTACGCCGACCGTATCGACGTCGTGATCTACAAGGACAACTCCATCTCGGTGACCGACAACGGTCGCGGAATTCCGGTGGACATCCACCCGATCGAGAAGGTGCCGGGTGTCGAGCTGGCCATGACGGTACTGCATGCCGGCGGAAAGTTCGACAAGAATTCCTACAAGGTTTCCGGCGGTCTGCACGGCGTGGGCGTGTCGGTGGTGAACGCGCTCTCCACTCAGCTCAAGGTGTGGGTCAAGCGCGGCGGCCAGGAGCACTACATGGACTTTGCGCGTGGTGTGACCACCACGAAGCTCAAGGCCACGAAGAAGGTCGCGAAGAGCGATACCGGGACGAAGGTCTGGTTCTCTCCTGACCCGAAGATCTTCACGGAGCTCGTCTACGACTACGACATCCTCGCCACCCGTCTGCGCGAGCTCTCCTTCCTGAACAAGGGAGTGGTCATCACGCTCGCCGACGAGCGCGCCGATCCGGTGAAGAGCGAGACCTTCCACGCAAAGGGAGGGCTCAAGGAGTTCATCGCGTTCCTCTCCAAGAGCCGGAAGGCGTTGCACTCGGATGTCGTGCACATCGAGACCGAGCGCGATGGCGTCGAGATCGAGCTCGCGATGCAGTACAACGATGGGTACAACGACAACATCTTCTCCTTCGTCAACAACATCCACACGATCGAGGGCGGAACCCACCTCACCGGTTTCAAGAGCGCGCTCACCCGCGTGGTGAACCAGTACGCGCAGAAGGGGAACTTCCTGAAGAAGGCGGACTTCACTCTCTCGGGCGACGACGTCCGCGAGGGGCTCACCGCCGTGCTCTCGGTGAAGGTGCGCGAGCCGCAGTTCGAGGGACAGACGAAGACGAAGCTCGGCAACTCCGAGGTCGAGACCGCGGTCAAGACGGTGGTGAACGAGCACCTCGCCTCCTACCTCGAGGAGCACCCTCGCTCGGCCAACATCATCGTCGAGAAGGCCGTCTCCGCCGCTCGCGCCAGAGAGGCCGCGCGCAAGGCGCGCGACCTGACGCGCAAGAAGTCGGCGCTCGAGGGGAACGTGCTGCCCGGCAAGCTCGCCGACTGCTCGCTCTCCGATCCGTCGCTCTGCGAGCTCTATCTGGTGGAGGGCGACTCCGCCGGCGGCTCGGCCAAGCAGGGGCGCGACCGCTCCTTCCAGGCGATTCTGCCGCTCCGCGGCAAGATCATAAACGTGGAGAAGGCGCGCATCGACAAGGTGCTCTCCAACGAGGAGATCCGCACCATCATCACCGCCATCGGCACGGGCATCAAGGACGACTTCCAGGTCGACCAGTCGCGCTACCACAAGATCATCATCATGACCGATGCCGATGTGGACGGCGCGCATATCCGCACGCTCCTCCTGACCTTCTTCTTCCGGCAGATGCGCGAGCTGATCGACGCCGGCTACGTGTACATCGCCCAGCCGCCGCTCTACCGAGTGGCGAAGGGGAAGGAAGAGCAGTACGCGTACACCGAGGAGGAGCGCGAAGCCTACATGGCGCGCATGGGGAACGGCGACGGACGCGGGAGCGTCTCGATCCAGCGCTACAAGGGACTGGGCGAGATGAACCCCGACCAGCTCTGGGACACCACCATGGACCCCGAGCGCCGCACGCTTCTCAAGGTCGACATGGACGACGCCGTGGAGGCCGACCTGATCTTTCAGACTCTCATGGGAGATTCGGTCGAGCCGCGCAGAGTGTTCATCGAGTCGAACGCCAAGTTCGTGCGGAACCTGGACGTCTGACGGATCCTCACGCCCGGCGCGTTCCGGGCGCGCGAAGGGGGAGGCGCAGCGTGAATTCGCTGCCCTCCCCCTTCGCGCTGCATACCGTCAACTCGCCGCCGAGCAGGTGCGCGAGCCGCTGCGACACGCTGAGCCCCAGGCCCGTTCCACCGGCGCCGCCACCGTGGATATCTTCGGCGCGCCAGAACGGATCGAATATGCGTCCGAGGTACTCCTGCTCGATTCCCATCCCCGTGTCACACACCACGAACTCGGCGAAGCCCGGGCCCACGCTGTGCGCGGCTAGCGACACCTCGCCTCGCTCGGTGAACTTGACCGCGTTGGCGAGGAGGTTCACGAGGATCTGGCGGACCTTGTCGCAATCCGTCTCCATCATGAACGTCGGCTCCGGTGGCTCGAGCTTGAACAGAAGCCCCTTGGCGGTCACCAGTGGAAGCACGAGCGCCATCGCTTCCTCCAGCAGCCGGGACGCGTCCACCCGGGAGCGGCGCACCTTCTCGCGCCCTGCGTCTATACGGGCGAAGCTCAGGATCCCGTTCACCACGGCGAGCAGGTGCCCGGCGCTCGTCTTGATGCGGTCGAGCTGGCGGGCCTGGGTGGTGGTGACCGGCCCCGAGAGGCCTTCCGCCAGAAGCGCCTGATATCCGAGGATGGCCGTGAGCGGAGTTCGCAGCTCGTGGCTCATGGTGGCGAGGAAGGTGGACATGTTCTCGCTCACCGCCCTGGCGCGCTCGGTCTGCTCCTGCTCGCGCAGGGCGGTGAGCAGGAGCCGCTCGTTGAGGTCGCGCATCCCATCCACCATCACCCGCGACTCGTGGAAGCGCTGCTCCAGCGCCGTGCTGTCCTGCACGCAGAGTACGAGCTGACGCCCCACCGCGTGCGGATCGTTCTTCACCAGCGGCCAGGCGGTGAGCCGCCAGAGGCGAGCCGTGCTCAGTGTCCCCGCTGCGCGCGCCCGCCGCGACCCACCGTGCTTCCCGCCGAGGACCATCCTCACGTCCCGCATCGGGTGGCCCTTCTCGTACACCCTGCGCAGGAGCGTCAGGCAGCGCCTGGCATTGGGTCCCGGGAAGATCTCCTCGAATGGCTCACCCGACACCACGTCGCTGCTGGCGCCGAGCAACATGCGGCACTGGGGATTGGCGTAGATGACATCGAAGGACCGGCCGCTCGTGATCGCAATGCCAAGCGGGGCCGCAGCCACCATGGCGAGCACGCTGGCAACCGGATCCGGGAGAAAGGCCGACGTACCGATCTCGACTTCCCGGTGCGCCCGGGTCGACTGGGCACCCTTCTCCGGCGATCGCCTGGGCTGGCGCAGGTCGCGCTCGGTAGCTCCACGGTCCGGCATCGAGATCGCATCCTCCTCATCACGAGATCGGAGTGATCACTATACGCGATTAGAGTGCCGCGGTGCGGAACTGCGAGGTACCGCCTGCCTGCTGCGAGCTGCTCGACTCGCGGCTCCCATGCGCACGCGGAGCCAGCTCGGCAGCACGCATCCGCAAGTTCGTGCTCATTCCGGCCTGCTCTCCCCGGATTCGCGAGGGGACTCCGATCCGGCCACCGGCCATCCATGGTCCACGATGCGTCGAGCGGCGTCCTCGCCAACGAGCTGATCGAGCAGCGTCACGATCTCGGCGATCACACTCGCGCACGCGGACAGCACCACTTCCGACGGGAGCGACCGGAGGGCGGCCAACGCATCCGGTGCAACGGCGGCTCCGCTCTCGCCTGCTGACGCCTCTATCCGAACCGCCTCGAGCGCCGGATGAGCCACGCGCGTGCGCTCGATCGCTCGCACGAGCAGGGCGTGACAGCCCTGCGCGCCGAACCAGCGTGCGAGAGCGCGCTGCAGCTTCTGGAGCACCTTGTCGCCGGCCGCCGCCACAACCCCGGAAGGTGAGCTCTCGCGAACACCCTCCGAGCGGAGAAGGCGCAGTGCCATTTCGTACGCAGCGTCGGGCGTGCTCAAGGTTCGCTCGCCGGCGCAGCTGACTGCACGCGAACGCTCATCAGGCTCTCCACGTGTCCGCACCGTGTAGCGAAGCGAACATAGCGCCGGATGGCCGGTGCGCACCAGAGCAGCTCGTGCGCTACTCACCCGTCCGGTTGGGCGGAACCCTCATCGTACGACGTCGTACGACCCGTATCGACCCTGTGCGAGACGAGGGGAATGGGCGCCTCGGCTTCCTCAGCGATGCGGATTGCCTCGCCGAGCGCCGCGCGCCCCCGGGCTATGTCCTGCGCTGTGCGCGCGAACACCGTGGCGAGTGGCTCACCCGCCTCTACCCAGTCGCCTGGCTTGGCACTCACCACGAAACCCACGGCCTCCCTCCCGGCGCCGAGCGCAAGCGACGCTCCGGACGCGAGGGTGGCGAGCCCGCGGGCAATCGCGCGCGGTTCCACGCGTGCCACGAAGCCGCGCTGCGGCGCGAGGAAGAGCTCACACTCCTCTGCCTGCGGCAGCACCGCGGGGTCGTCCACCACGGCCGGGTTCCCTCCCTGCGCCTCGATCAGCTCCTGGAACTTCTCCGCGGCGGCGCCAGATGCGATGGACGACCCGAGCAGCTGCCTCGCCTCCTCGCGCGTCGTCGCACGGCGAGCCAGGAGGAGCATCTCCGCTCCGAGCGCGAAGCTCACCTCCAGGAGATCCGGCGGCCCTTCTCCCTGCAGGGCGTGAATCGCCTCCTCGACTTCCAGGGCGCTTCCCACGGCTCTGCCGAGCGGCCTGTCCATCGCCGTGAGCAGCGAGACGCTCTCACAGTCGTGTTCTCCCGTGAGCTCGGCCAGGAGGACGGCGAGCGCGAGTCCGTCGCGGGGCGACCGGGTGATCGCGCCCGAGCCGATCTTGATGTCCAGCACAAGACCGCGAAGCCCTTCCACGAGCTTCCGCGCGGCGATCTCTATGGCGATGAGCGTCGTCGATTCCACCGTCGCCGTCGCGTGGCGCAGCGTGGCGAGTCGCGCATCGAGCGGCGCCGCCTCGCGAGGGCATTCCATCATCACGCAGCCAATCCGATCGAGCTGTGCACGCGCCGCCGCAAGTGACAGATCGGCGCGGATTCCCGGGATCGCGAGGAGCTTGTCGAGCGGCCCTCCGATCGGATCGCCGCCGCTCCCCAACATCATCGGCACCGGCACACCGAGCGAGGCGACGAGTGGCGCCACCACCAGCCACGCCTTGTCCCCCACGCCGCCGGTCGAGTGGAGGTCCGTTCGCAACGCATCGGGCGACGAAGTGAAGAGCGGCACGCCGAGCCCCAGCAACGCCTCGGTCAGGGCGCGCGCTTCGGTCAGGTCCAACCCGCGGAGATACGCGGCCATCAGGAACGCGGCCAGCTCGTGATCGGCCACGTGCCCGGAGGAGTAGGCGTGCACCAGGGCACGCCACTCGCCGGGCTCGAGCCGTCCGCCGTTGCGCTTACGCTCTATGAGACGCTGCGCGAGCATTGACCGTCCTTTGGGGTATACCTAGCTTGGCGTCGGCGCTTCCCGCCGCCGCGAGGAGCACACGTCATGTGCCCCTCGGCACACATGCCACAATGTCGGAGGTTCCATGTCCGCGCGCTACCTCGCCGTCTCAGCCGGGATGCTCATGCTGGTTCAGGTCGCTGCCGCTCAAACAGCTCCAGCCGGGGCGCAGTCGGTCGCCGTTCGCATAGCGCAGGGCGACAGCGCTCACGAGGCGATGAGCCCCGCCTTCGCTCTCGCGCACTACAAGGCGGCGCTGGCCATCGACTCCACGTCGTACGAAGCCCTATGGAAGGCATCGCGTGACGCGGTGGATCTGGGAGAGTTCAACGCGGACGAGACGCAGCGCAAGGAGTACTTCGCCGAGGGTGAGAAGTACGCCCGGCGCGCCGTCGCCGCGAACCCGAACGACGCCGAGGGCCATTTCGTGCTCGCCCGCTCGCTCGGTCGCGTGGCACTCACGCTCGGAGTGAAGCAGCGCGTCAACTACGCCAAGGAAATACGTATGCAGGCGCTCGACGCGCTCAAACACGACTCGCTCCACCCTGGCGCGCTGCACGTGATGGGACGCTGGAACGCCGAGATCATGCGCCTGAGCGGCTTCTCGCGCTTCTTCGCGAAGAACTTCCTCGGCGGCGATGTCTTCTCGCAGGCGAGCTGGGACAACGCCGTCGACTACATGGAGAAGTCGGTCAAGCAGGACCCCACGCGTCTGGTGCATCACCTCGACCTCGCCGAGATATACCGCGACCGCAACTCCGACGGCGACCGCGACCGCGCCCGCCAGCAATTCCAGCTCGTCATAGATGGCAAACCCCTCGACTACAACGACAAGTTCTACAAGCAGCAGGCGGAGGCGGAGATGAAGAAGTTGTAAGGGGACGGGATACAGGAAAGCAGGAACTGCCTCGGCGAAGAGGGCCCTACTGGCAGGGCAGGTACCTGTTTCCTGTTTCCTGTTTCCTGTTCCCTGTTCTCTTTATCCCTGTCTCATCCCCGCATATCCTCCACCATCCACCTCCCCCTCGTGATTCCGCGGCGGAGTTTGCGGCGGCTGCGGCGGGTGGCACGCTCTACGCCATCGCGGAGGTCGTCGAAGCCTCCGGCGACGTGGTCGGTGACCCAGCGGGAGCGCTCACCGAGGATTTCGCGGGTCTCTTCGCCGCTCCTCGGAGCCAGAAGGAGGGCCAGACCGGCACCGAGGGCCAGGCCCGCTGCGAGGCCGGCGCCGAAGATGCCGATGTTGTCCCACTCCATGGTCTCCTCGTAGCTGCTTCCCATGGCCTCGGTGTCGTAACCGTTCGCGCCGGCGTCCATGCCCTCACCGCGGCGGTTACTGCCACGATGGGAGCCGCGACGTGCGGAAGCACTGGTCAGTTCGCTATAATGGGACATCGTTCGGGGCTCCTCCTGTTCTTCAGGCAGTGAATCCGGACTCTGGGCAGTGAATCCGGGTGTTGAACTTGGTAAGGAACTTGCTTCTCTGACCCGCGCCGCTAGTACCGGCGCGACATACGAATGAGGAAATGCATGAGTCCCTCGGGTAAGACCGTACTGCTCGTGGAAGACAACGAAGACAACCGCATCGTTTATTCCACAATACTGCAGCATTTCGGGTATCGCGTCATGGAAGCTCTCAATGGAGAAGAGGGCATCGCCAAGGCGCGCGCCGAGAAGCCTGACCTGATCCTCATGGACATCTCCATCCCGGTCATAGACGGCTGGGAGGCGACGCAGGTGCTCAAGCGGGATCCCGAAACGCGATCGATTCCCATTGTGGCGCTCACTGCCCATGCACTCGTGTCGGACCGCGAGAAGGCTATGGAAGTGGGCTGCGACAGCTACCTGGCAAAGCCGTGCGAACCCAAGGCGGTTGTCAGCGAGGTGGCGAAGTTCATCGGACGGTGAGATGGCAGCTGACGCAGCAACCCCGCCTCGTGTCCTCATAGTCGACGACCACCCCGACAATGTGGAAGTGCTACGTGCGCGCCTGGAGGCCATGGGCTACCGCACCGCGTGCGCGGGCGACGGCGAAGAGGCGCTCGACAAGGTACACGCCTCACCACCAGATCTGATCCTCCTCGATGTGATGATGCCGCGCCTCGATGGGAACGAGGTGGCGCGCAGGATCAAGGCGGACAAGAATCTCCCTTTCATCCCCATCATCATGCAGACGGCTCTCGACTCGGTCGAGAGCAAGGTAGAGGGGCTCGGCGCCGGCGCCGACGATTACATCACCAAGCCGATCAACTTCGACGAATTGCAGGCGCGCGTGCGCGCCATGCTGCGTATCAAGTCGCTCCAGGATGAGCTGAAACGCCGGGAACGCGATCTCGCCACGGCCAACGCCAAGCTCACGCGCATCGCGGTCACGGACGTCCTCACTGGTCTCTACAACCGCCGGCACCTGGAGCAACGGCTGCGCGAGATGTTCGACCACTCGCTGCGCCTCCACGAGCCGCTGGCCGTGGTGATGTTCGATCTCGACAACTTCAAGAAGATCAACGATACCTTCGGGCATCAGGCGGGGGACCAGGTCCTCCGCGACCTCGCCGTGCTACTCCGTCAGGCCGTCCGCGAGATAGACCGGATCGGCCGCTACGGCGGCGAGGAGTTCATGGCCATCCTCCCCGGCACGGTGCTGGACGCCGCCGTGACCTTCGCGGAGCGTGCGCGTCAGGAAGTAGAGGAGCATCTCTTCAGATGCGATGCCGGCACGCTTCGCTGCACGCTGAGTTGTGGGGTGGCCGCCTGGCCTCATCCACGAATCAGACACCGCGAAGATCTCGTGAAGGCCTCCGACGACGCGCTGTACGTGGCCAAGGCACTCGGCCGCAACAAGGTAGTCCGCTTCGACAGCGCCGAGTTCAATGCCCATTCCAAGGATATCGATGAGCAGCGTGCGAGTGGCGTGGCGTTCCGAGCAGGAGAATCGGGAGAGGACGGAGACGGAGGGGAGTACCTGGCAGGCCAGGCCGTCTGACGAGACGGACTGGCTCCGCCTGCGCGTTGCGGAGCTCGAGCGGGAGCGCGACCAGCTGGTCGCGGTGGTGGACATCCTCACGGAGATATCCTCGTCGCTCCATTTCGTGGACATCCTCCAGGCGATCACGCGCCGCCTCGGCAAGGCCTTCGGGCTCGATCGCTGCTCGATCTTCCTCCTCGGTGAGCAGCGCGATGTCCGCCTCATGGCGACGTACGAGGACCCGCGTTTAAGCAACTTCGTCATAGACCTCGAGCGCTACCCGGAGCTCAAGCGCGCGTTCGAGAGCGGGGAGACTGTGTTCATCCCCGATGCCAGCGCCGACCCGATGCTCCAGGGCGCCGAGCACCTTCTGGCGCTGCGCAACGTGCGCTCGATAGTGGTGATCCCCATCAGATGGCGCGGGTCGGTGATCGGCGCCATCTTCATGCGCACCGAGCGCGGCGCAGCCCCCTTCTCCGATCGGGATGTCGCCTTCGCGCAGGTAATCGCGTCGCTCACCGCCAACGCCCTGCGCAACGCCCACCGCTTCGAATCTCTCCTCCGTGCGCAGAAGGAGCCCGACCGCGACCGCCGCGCCAGTGAGCTGCAGCGCATCGCCCTCGTCGCCTTCATCCGCCGCCTCCTCGACCGCTACACCGCCGCCGAAGACCACATGTGGGCCGAGACGCTGCTCCCCCCTTCGTCGGATGAGGAGCTGGAGAGGTTGGTGTCGGTGACGATGGAGGTGGTGAAAGAAGAGGGTTCAGGGTGCAGGGTTCAGGGTTCAGGCACTTCCTCGGAGTAGAGACCTACTCACCGAGGCAGTTCCTGAACCCTGCACCCTGAACCCTGAACCCTGTAGTATCTTCTCCCGCATGCCAGATGACCTCTCGCAACTGCATGCGCGCGCGGACGAGTTGAGGCAGAGTCTCGAGCGAGCGAGCTACCAGTACTACGTACTCGATCAACCAGAGATATCCGATCTCGAGTACGATCGGCTGTTCAGGGAGCTGCAGGAGATCGAGGCGGCACATCCGGAGCTGCGCACGCCGGATTCGCCCACTCAGAGAGTGGGGGCGCCGCCGCAGAGCGAGCTCGCGAAGCACGAGCACATCGTCCCGATGCTCTCGCTCGGGAATGCCTTCAACGACGACGAGCTGCGCTCGTGGGAGGAGCGGATAGTTCGGCTCGCGGGCGACGGGGCGCGAGAGCGTTTCACGGCGGAGCTCAAGATCGACGGGGCGGCGGTCAGTCTGACGTATCGGAACGGCGTGCTCGCCACCGGCTCCACGCGCGGCAACGGGAGGGTGGGCGAGGATGTCACGCCCAACCTGCGCACCGTTCGCGACATCCCGCTCCGTCTCAACGAGAAGAACCCGCCGGAGCTCATCGAGATCCGCGGCGAGTGCTACCTTCCCTTCGACCTATTCGAGCGGCTCAACGAACAGCGAATCGCGGAGGAGAAGCCGGTCTTCGCCAACCCGCGCAACGCCGCGGCAGGGTCGCTCCGGCAGCTCGATCCGGGGATCACGGCCCGGCGGCCGCTCCGCTTCTTCGGCTTCTCCGTCGAGGCGCCGCCGGGAGTCGCGCTCTCCTTCTCCACCCAGTGGGAGCTCCTCGAGACGCTCGAGCGCTGGGGGATCCCCGTGGAGCCGCACCGCATACTCTGCAAGGATCTCGATGAGGCGATCGCCTTCGTGCACGAGGTGGAGCAGCAGCTCAGGTCGCAGCTCAACTTCGGCATCGACGGCGTGGTGGTGAAGGTGAACTCCTTCGCGCTGCAGCGCGAGCTGGGCGTGGTGGGCGGTCGCGACCCGCGCTGGGCCATCGCGCGCAAGTTCGCGCCCGACATCGCCACCACGAAGCTGCTGAACATCGAGGTGAACGTGGGCCGGACGGGGATGCTGAACCCGTTCGCGGTGCTCGACCCGGTGGAGATCGGCGGAACCATCGTGAAGCTCGCGACGCTGCACAACGAAGCGCTCATCCACTCCAAGGATCTCCGCGTGGGCGACTGGGTGCAGGTGAAGCGCGCGGGCGAGGTTATCCCGCAGGTGATCGGCCCGGTGCCCGACAAGCGCGACGGAAGCGAGAAAGTATGGCACATGCCGAAGCGCTGCCCCAGCTGCGGCACGCCGGTGGAGCGCGAAGAGGACGGCGTCGCCATCTACTGCCGGAACGTCGCCTGCCCCGGGCGGCAGCTCGAGGGACTCGTGTTCTTCGCATCGCGCGGCGCGATGGACATCCACGGCCTCTCGTACGCTCGCATCGAGCAGCTCCTCGCGGCCGGCCTGATCCGCGATTTCGCCGACATCTTCTCGCTCACGGTCGACGACCTGCTTCCGCTCGACCGCTTCGCGCAGAAGAGCGCGGAGAAGCTGATCGAGGCGATCCAGGGCGCCAGGAAGCAGCCGCTCTCGCGACTCCTCAACGGGCTCGGGATCCCGCACGTGGGAGAGGGCGCAGCCGAGCTCCTCGCGCGGCACTTCCGCGACATCGACTCACTCGCGGCCGCCACCGAGGAGGACATCCTCCAGGTGCACGGGATCGGAGAGATCATTGCGAAATCGGTGGTTGGCTACTTCGACAACACGACCACGAAGCGGCTGGTCGAGAAGCTGCGCGAGGCGGGCGTGAACCTCGTGGAGCCCAGGCGGCGCGACGGCGGAAGTAGCCTCAAGGGGAAGACGATCGTCATCACAGGGACGCTCCCGACGCTGTCGCGGAAGGAAGCTACCGAGGTGATCGAGGCGAACGGCGGGAGGGTGACGAACTCGGTGTCCAGAGCCACGACCTTCGTGGTGGCCGGAGCCGACGCCGGGAGCAAACTGGAGAAGGCGCGCGAGCTGGGTGTGGAAACGATAGACGAGAGCGAGCTACTGCGGAGGCTGAAGAATGGCGAGTAACGACACGACGGCAGCGGGAATCGACCTGGTCGGCGGCGAGATGCTGGCGGTGAGCCGCGGGGCGCTCTCGGCGCTTCGAAGCGCGCTCCTCCGCGACGCCGGCCCCGAGGCGGCCGCCTGCCTCCAGGAAGCGGGCTACGCGGGCGGACGCGCCGTGTTCGCCTCCTTCGAGAGGTGGCTCCGCGCGCATGGCGTGGAGGATCCCGCCGAGCTCCCCATGGACGACTTCCAGCGCCACGCCTCCACTTACTTCCGCGACGCTGGTTGGGGAACGGTCGAGCTGGATACGCTGCGCGACGCCGTGGCGATAGTGGACTCGCGCGACTGGGGCGAAGCCGACCCGCACGAGCAGCTCGAGCACCCCGCCTGCCACTTCACGACAGGCATGTTCGCCGATTTCTTCGGCCACTTCTCCGACGTCCCCCTCGCCGTCCTCGAGGTGGAATGTCGCTCCACCGGCGCCCCCCGCTGCCGCTTCCTCCTCGGCAACGGCGACGTCATGCGCTACGTGTACGACGAGATGGAGCGTGGAGTGGGGTATGAGGAGGCGGTGGGGCGGGTGGAGTAGAGAGAGGGTTCAGGGGGCAGGGTTCAGGAACTGCGAGTTGAAAGAAACAGGAAACAGGAAACAGGAAACAGGTAACTGCCTCGGGGTAGAGAGCTCTCTCCCCAAGAGCTCGTACCTGTTTCCTGTTTCCTGTTCCCTGTTTCCTGTTTCCTATCTCCTGTTCCCTATCTCCTGTTCCCTACCCCTCTGAACCCTGAACCCTGCCTCCTGAACCCTCTCCCAAATACACCTCCCCATCCCACGGCAAGAGGATCTCGCTCTCGGTGTCGAGGGCGGAGAAGTCGGGCTCGTAGGGGCCGGTACGGAAGCAGACGGCGGTGCGGACGTCGGCGGCGCCGGCGTTGACTATGGCGGCCACGGCGAGGCGCATGGTCTCGCCCGAGTCGCACGTCTCGTCCACGATCAGGACGCGACGGCCGCGCACTTCGGTGGGGGCGGCGCCGAGGATGGCCGGCGTCTCGCGGATGGTTTCGGCGTGATAGCGGCGGCTCACTATCAGCGAGTGAAATTCCCGACCCATGATCGCTGCGACCACGGCGCCGGGGATCACACCGGCAGTGGCGATCCCCACGATTATCTCGGGGTCGTAGGCGCGGGCGACCTTGAGAGCCAGCGCGCGAGAGAGCTCGCCGAAGAGCGGCCAGTCCACCTCGAACACGCCTCGAGCCGCGTCTACCCTTCCACGTGGCGACATGGTTCCCCCCGATTTGAGCGTCCGGCTGCACCGTAGCTGTGATCGATCATACGGTCCAGAGCAAGCTAAGTCCTCTCGCGCATCCGGGACAGCGCAGTTGCCGCGCTCGTGGGCAGACGGTAACTTTGCCGTTTCGAGAGGTCCATACGGGCGCTCATGTTGCATGGCCGTACAGGTTTACCTTCCTAAAGTCGTCCCATACCCTAGCCGCGACCGTATGTCCTGGTGGAGCCGCCTGACGGGTGGAAAGTCGTCGCAACCCCCCAAGCCGCAGCGCCTCGACTATCTCAGCGAAGCGCTGGCGCTGGAGCGCCAGGGAGATTACGACGCGGCTCTCACGTCGTACCGCCTCGCCCTGCGCGACCAGCCGAACGATCAGCGCATCCTGCAGAACATGGCGATCGCCTACTCCAAGACGGCGCGCCTCGACGATGCGATCCGCTGTTACAGGCGCGCGCTGGAGCTCGATCCGCAGTTGAGCGGTGCACACTACGGTCTCGCCTTTCTCCTCCTGAAGCGGGGAGACATGGTGGGCGCCGAGCGACACCTGACGACCTTCCTCACCAAGCCGCCCACCAACACCGAGGCGGAGCGCTGGGTGCGCCACGCGCGTGAGACGCTCTCGCGGATAAGATCCGAGAGGTCGGACGGCGAAGGCGCGAACTCCGGGCACGATGGCGCCGACAGGTCGGAGTCGGCGACGGATTCCGAGTAGCGAGTGGGACAGGTCCTCGCTGTAGTCAGCCAGAAGGGGGGCGTCGGCAAGACCACCACAGCGGTCAACCTCGCCGCCGCGTTCGCGCGCCGCGGCCTCAAGACGCTACTCGTGGACGTGGACCCTCAGGGCGCCGTGCGCTACGGCGTGGGTCTGCGCCATGGACACTCCCTGCACGGGATCTCCGACTACATAGCCGGCGAGCGGTCGCTGCGCGAGGTAATTCTCCCGACCGCCCTTCCCTGGCTCCGCGTGATCCTGGCTGGTACGGTGAGCACCGAAACCAGTCACGCGGGGTATCAGCATCGGATCGAGAATACCGATCTGCTTCCGAACCTCCTGTCGCTCGCGCGCCAGCGCACGCACATCACCATCGTGGATACGCCCCCGGGGCTGGGGCCGGTGGTGCACCGGGTGCTCGAGGCCAGCCAGCACGTCGTGGTGCCGCTCCAGTGCGAGCCACTCGCGCTGCAGACCACCCCGCAGATCCTTCGCGGTATCCAGGAGATCGTCGCGGTGAACGAGGACCTCACGCTCGATGGGATCGTGCTCACCATGTTCGATGCGAAGAGCGAGGCGTGCTGTCGCGTTTCGGAGTACGTGCGGCAGCACCTGCCACGCAACATGGTGTTCGATGTCGTCGTGCCGCGCACCAGCGCCGCTTCCGAGGCCTTCGCGGCCGGCCAGCCCGTGGTGCTGCGGTCGCCTGCCGATCCCGCTGCGCAGGCGTACGTGAACCTCGCCACCGTTCTCGCGGAGCGCTTCGAGTGAGCGGCATGGGGAAGCGCGCTTCCGTCATCCGGCTCTCGGCGATCGCCGCCGCCATCGGCGTGATCGCCGCGGTGGCGTGCACCAAGGTCGGCACGGAGCCTTCGGTGGCGGTCGCGATCGAGTCGTTCGCGCCGCCCCTCCCCTCCGTGGTGGTAGGCGATACGATGCGCGACACCTCGGGGAACATCGCGCCGCTACGGGCGACGGTGTACAATTCCTCTGGCGAGCCGATCCCGGATGCGCCCATTCACTTCCTGGCGCTCGACTCGCTCCACCGCATTACGCTCGACACCTCGACCGGAATCGTGGTGGGACGCGACACGGGACGGACGCGAGTAGTGGCGCACGTGGGGAATCTCCAATCGCAGCCCATCATGCTCACGGTGGTCCTCCAACCCACCGCGATCATCCCGGCCGATTCGCTGGTGGACACGCTGCACTACACGATCGACTTCACCACCGGACGCGATACGCTGCAGAACCTGCGCGTCCGGCTCGTGCACGTGGCCGGTACCGATACGGTCCCTGTGCCGAGCTACCTCGTGCGCTACAGCTTCCTGTACCCGGCGGGGTACGACAACACTGACTCCACGAAGGTGCAGTTGGTGGACGGAGCTCCGAGGAATCCATCGCTCCTCGTCACCACCGGCACAGACGGATACACCAATCAGGCGCTGCGCATCACTCCATTCGCCACCCCCGACACCGATTCGGTGGTGGTGGCAGCTCGGGCGGCTCAGCCAGGCGGGCCGCCCACGCCGATCCGCTTCGTGGTACACTACACCATACAGGTGCCGCAGCAGTAGCCGTAGCTCCCCATCTCGTTGGAGGAAGCGATGTCCGCTAGCGCCGTGTCCCCCAGGGAGGATCGTGGTGAGGATCTCATCTCACCGATCACGATCAACCAGCTCTTCTACGACGCCGTCGAGCGGCACGATCGGCCGAACGCACTGCAGCTGAAGGTCGGGGGTCGCTATCAGCCGGTGTCGCACCGCACGCTCGTCGAGCGGGTGCGCAACGCCGGCCTCGGATTGCGCGCTCTCGGAATTCCGAGCGGCTCGCGCATCGCGATCCTCTCCGAGAACCGGCCCGAGTGGGCGATCGCCGACTACGCCTGCCTCACCGCCGGCTTCGTGGACGTTCCGGTATATGGCACGCTCCCGGCCGAGCAGATGCTGCACATACTCGATGATTCCGGCGCGGCGGCGATCTTCGTGTCGAACGCGGAACACGCGCGCACTGTCGCATCGATCCGCCCGAAGCTCCCCTCGCTCCGTTTTGTGATCGGCTTCGACGCCAACGAGAGCGACGGCGTGGAGCTCACGCTCGCCGCGCTGGAAGCGAAGGGGGCGGCCTCGGGGGGCGGTGTGGACGACGAGAGCCGCGGGGCGGCCGAGCGCTACCGGAGCGACGCGCTCGACGTGAGCCCCGATCAGGTGGCGACGATCATCTATACTTCGGGAACGACCGGGGAGCCGAAGGGCGCAATGCTGACGCACGGCAACATCGCCTCCAACGTGGCCGCGGTGACGCGCGCGATTCCCTTCCGCGCCGACGACGTGTCGCTCAGCTTCCTCCCGCTCTCGCACATCCTGGAGCGGATGTTCGACTATCTGATGTTCGCCGTGGGAGTCTCCATCGCCTACGTCGAGTCGATGGACACCATAGTCGACAACCTCGGCGAGGTCCGTCCCACGATCGTCGTCTCGGTGCCGCGCATCTACGAAAAGATCTACGCGCGCGTGCTGGAGAACGCTCTCTCCGCGGGCGGCGCGAAGAAGCAGATTTTCTTCTGGGCGAGGAAGGTGGGCGAGAAGTGGGCCGACGAAACGCTGGCCGGGCGCAAGCCGGGCCCGTGGCTGGCTGCGCGCTACGCGATCGCGCGGACGCTCGTATTCTCCAAGCTCGTCGATCGAGTGGGCGGACGGCTGCGCTACTTCGTGTCTGGCGGCGCGCCGCTGGCCACGGAGATCAACAAGTTCTTCTACGCGGCCGGCCTCGTCATCCTCGAAGGGTACGGCCTCACCGAGACATCGCCCGTGATCGCAGTGAACACTCCGGATCACTTCCGGCTAGGCACCGTGGGCCAGCCCATCGCCGGCGTGGAGGTGAGGATCGCCGAGGATGGAGAGATCATGGCGCGCGGTCCGAACATCATGAAGGGGTACTTCAACCGCCCCGAAGACACGCGCGCGGTCCTCGAGCCCGACGGCTGGTTCCACACTGGCGACATCGGCGAGCTGGATGCCGACGGCTACCTGAGCATCACCGATCGCAAGAAGGACATCATCGTCACCGCCGGCGGCAAGAACATCGCCCCTCAGCCGATCGAGAACGCGATCAAGACGAACAAGTACGTGACCGAAGCGGTGATGATCGGCGACAAGCGCAAGTACCCGGTCGTGCTCGTGGTCCCCAACTTCGACAACCTGGAGAAGTGGGCGAACTACAAGAACATCACCTTCTCCGACCGCGCCGACCTGGTTGCCCAACCCATGGTTCGCGCCAAGATGGAGCGCGAGGTACTCGGCACCCTCCACGACCTGGCCGGCTTCGAGACCCCGAAGAAGGTCGGCCTCCTCTCCCACGAATTCTCCATCGAGCGCGGCGAGCTGACCCCCACCCTGAAGGTCAAGCGCCGCGCCGTGGACAAGCGGTACAGGGAGTTGATAGACGAGTTGTACGGGAGGGAGTGAGGGGGAGAGGCGAAAGGGAACAGGGAACAGGAAACAGGTAACTGCCTCGGGGTTGAAGGCTCTACCGCCAGGAGCTGGTACCTGTTTCCTGTTTCCTGCTCCCTGTTTCCTTTTACCTCTCCCCTTTCCTGTTCCCTGTTTCCTTTCACCTTCTCCCCAACTCCACCCTCACTTCCCTCCCCTTCGAGGCGAGGAGGAAGCGGTCGTCGCGGGTGAGCTCGGCGAGGCCGGGGGGGAGGGGGGCGGAGAGGGGGGCGAGGAGGCGAGCGCCGGGGCGGAGGGACTCGGCGGCGGAGGCGACGTAGTCGGGGTCGGAGTGCGATGCGTCGAGGGCCATCCCGCGGACTGTCGCGGGGCGGAGCGGCGCTCGGCGGCCGGTGAGCGCTATGGAGATTCCGTTGCCGCTCCGCAGGTCGGCGACGGGGTCGAGCGCGAGGACGTGGACACGCTCGGCGACTTCGCCGCTGGAAAGGAGTTCTGCGGCGGCGCTCCACTGGCCCGCGAGCACCACCACTCCGCCGGGGGAGGTGATCTCCAGTAGAGCGGCTGCGCGGAGCGCCAGCTCGGCGGGGTCGGCTCCGTAGGGGAGGGCTGCAAGGTCGGGATTCGGCGGCGCGCCGGGGGCGCGCTCCGGGGAGGAAGCGGACTCCGAGCCGAGCTCGCGGAAGTCTGCGACACCGTCTTCTACCGGGTAGCGTGCGCCGCAGATGTGGCAGCCCAGCTCACCGCTCACGATGTCGCGCTCGTCCATCCGGTACGCGGACGCCACGAGCCACGAGAGCTGGTGCGCGTGCACGCAGCGCAGCGATCCGACCAGCTCGATGAACACCGCGAGCCGCTACGAGCGCGAGAGCCGCAGCTCGTCGACGTTCACCTCGGCGGGCTGCGTGAGCGCGTAGAGCACAGCCGCGGCCACCGATTCCGCCGGCATCATCTCGGAGCGTTGCGGGAAGCTGCGTGGCGCGGAGGATGCACGCTCCACGGCATCCCAGATCGGCGTATCTGTGGGACCCGGTGAGATGAGCGAGCTACGTACGCCGCTTCCACGCAGCTCGTTCCGCAGCACCTCGTGCAGCGCGCGCAGGCCGAACTTGCTGGCCGCGTACGCGCTGTTTCCGGGAAACGCGGTGCGATCGGCCACGGAGCCGATAGTGACGACGTGACCTGTGCCGGCCGCGCGCATCGCGGGCAGGATCGCGTGCACGAGTGCGAAAGCGGCCACGAGGTTGACGTTCACGGTGCGGGCGAAGTCGTCGGGCGATGTGTCTTCGATCAGCCGTGGCTCGAAGACGCCGGCGTTGTTGACGAGGATGTGCGGCTCCCCCAGCGCCTGGCGAACGGCGGCGAGCGTGCGCTCCACGGCGGGGGCATCGGTGATGTCGCAGGGGAACGCCATGGCACCGTTCCCGATCTCGGACGCGCTCTCTCGCAACGTCTCCGCATTGCGAGCCAGCATGGCGACGCACGCGCCCTCGCCGGCGAGCGCTCGCGCCGTGGCCAATCCTATCCCGCGGGTGGCGCCCGTGACCAGCGCCACGCGAGCGCGCAGCCGATCCATCACCGACGTACCGAGGTACCGTCGTGCGCCAGCGCCAGGAACTCCTCGCGCGTGCGCGCGTCGTTGCGGAAGATCCCGCGCACCGCCGACGTGACCGTCTGCGAGTTCTGCTTCTGGACTCCGCGCATCATCATGCAGAGGTGGTACGCCTCGATCACCACGCCCACGCCCTTCGGGTTCAGCACATTCTGGATCGCCTGCGCGATCTCCTCGGTGAGGCGCTCCTGCACCTGGAGCCGTCGCGCGAACACTTCGACGATTCGCGGAAGCTTGGAGAGTCCGACTATGCGCCCGTCGGGGATGTACGCGATGTGCGCCTTCCCGAAGAACGGGAGCATGTGGTGCTCGCAGAGCGAGTAGAGCTCGATGTCGCGCACCATGACCATGCTGGTGTACGGATCCGCGAACACCGCGTCGCCCACCACCTCGTTCACGTCCATCCCATAGCCGCGAGTGAGCCAGGTGAGCGAGTTGGACACCCGCTCGGGGGTCTTCACGAGTCCCGGCCGATCGGGATCCTCGCCCAGGATTTCGAGCACGTTGTGCACGAGCCCCTCGAACTCGGCGTTATGCGCCGGCGCGGCGTCGAGATCCAGTCCCATGTCCGCGCGCGGCATGGGTACATCGCGCGCCTGTACCTTTCGACGCTGATCGAGCGGCTCCGCTGGCGGCTCGGCGCGTCGCGTTACCTCGTCGGGCGCGCGACGTGGGCCGTCGACTCTGCTGTTGGAACGCTTCTTGTCAGCCATCTCTCTGACTCGCCTCCCTGGACTGTGGCTTCTTGAGCGCTTCTGATCGCCGGTCTAGCTTCCGCTCGGTTCACCTGCCCGCGCACTTCCCGCGCGCCGGCAGTGAAACGTACTCGGCGCGGGGGCTCCCTGCATCGCAGACCGGTGCGGTCGCCGCCCCGCGGTCACCTATCACGCATAGCACGCGGCGTTGAAAGTCAAGCTGATCATAAGTGCCGCGGCGGGACTGGCATCCTCGGCGTGGTCCACTCTCTGGACCTTCCCGACCATGCTCCTCAGCGCGTTCCTCGTGGCGTGGGGCGCGGAAGCCGCGCAGTTTCTCATCTCGCAGGGGCTGGCGCTCGCCATCCTCGCATGGCTCCAGACACTCCCCGAGTTCGCGGTGGAAGCCGTGATCGCGTGGAAGGCCGGCGGCGATACGGCGGCCTGCTTCGTGTCGTCGCCTCCGCCCGGCTGTCACTCGCATCTGGCGATCGCGAACTTCACCGGCGCCATCCGGCTGCTCGTGGGTCTCGGATGGCCGATGATCTACTTCGTGGCTGCCTTTTTCCGCAGGGGCGACGAAGGGCGCTTCCAGCCGATCCACCTCGACGCGGAGCACTCCGTGGAGGTGCTCGCCACGATTCCGCCGCTCATCTACTTCGTGTGGATCTGGTACAAGGGCTCGCTCGGTGTGATAGACGCGGTGGTCCTCGTGGCCATGTACGCCGCGTACCTCGCGGTGCTCTGGCGCTTCCCGCCACAAGGCGACGAATCGCTGGCCGACGCCCCGCGCGTCTCGCGTTGGGCGTACAGCAGACCGGGGTGGCGACGGAACGCGGCGATCGCTTCTCTCTTCGTGGCGGGCGGAATCCTCATATACGCGACGGCTGAACCGTTCCTCCACTCGATGCTGGCCGTTGCGACCGCGCTCGGTGTGAGCGAGTTCGTGTTCGTGCAGTGGGTGGCGCCGTTCATCAGCGAGTTCCCCGAGAAAGTCTCGGCGTTCCACTGGGCCAAACGGGTGAGCACGGCACCGATGGCTCTCATGAACATGCTCTCGAGCAACGTCAATCAGTGGACCGTGCTCGCCGCGATGATTCCGCTCGTGTACTCGCTCTCGAGCGGGCGACCGGCCTCTCTCCCCTTCGACGGCACCCAGCGCGAAGAGATACTGCTCACGGTGGTGCAGAGCTTCGTGGCCGTGCTCCTACTGGTACGGATGAAGTTCGAGTGGTGGGACGCGCTGCTCCTCTTCGTGCTCTGGCTGGCGCAGTTCCTGGTGGCGAGCTGGCGAGGCGAAGTGACGCTGCTCTACGGAATCTGGGCCGCGATCCTGGTGCTCTCGTGGCTGAAGGCGCGGCCCACTGCTCCGGCCATCTTCTGGCACCTCATGCGCGGCAGACGGCGAGAGGCCGAAGCGCTGGCGGAGTGACCCGGGATGCAGGGCGCGGAGGGCTGGAAAGCATAACGAGTCCCGCCGGAGGGCGGGACTCGTTATGTTGTTGGAACGAAGAGGGTTTTTGAAGCCCCGTCGAATGTATGAGGTCCTCACCTGGCCTTCCGCCTTCCCCGCACTGGGGCATGGCGTCAACCAAGAATATCGCACCCACCCGAGAGACTTGTTGGCTCAAAAATTAAGTCTCCTCGTCCCTTTCCTCGGCAAAATGTAGTATGACCGTGAGAGCCAGTCAATCGAGCAAACACGCTGTTTCATCAAAGGATTCATCCAGAAAAGCGTACCGTGCTGCCCTGATTCCCGCAGCCGTACTCATGCTCGTTTTCTGGGCGATCATGAGCTTCGCGTTCGAGGGGCCGGGGTGGGTACACATCTTTCTTTCCCTCGGCGTCTTCCTGCTCATCTGGGGCATCGTGGAGCGCGGCGGAGGAACCCGCCGTCGGCGTTAGACGAGCGAGGCCAGGTGGCGTTTCGAGCGGCCTCATGCCGGACGAGCGCGCTCAGCCAACCAGCAGTAAAGCCGCGATACCCCACGCCAACGTCAGGATCGTAACGGGCACTCCTACGCGCAGGAAATCCACGAACCGCAGCGCGACACCCCGTGCGTTCGCGCGCTCGGCCACTATCAGGTTGGCCATGGAGCCGAGCACCGTGAGATTGCCGGCGAAGGTGGAGCTCATCGCTATCACCAGCCACACGAGCCGCTCGTTGGGTGCGTGCGGAGCCACCGGGAGCCAGAGCAATACGGCGGGCACGTTGGAGACGAGGTTCGAGAGAACCGTCATCACTCCGCTGACCACGACCGCGTCGTGCAGCGGCGCGCCGTGCAGACTCGAAGTGGCGCGGACAGTGAGGTCCTGGAAGATGGGAAGATCGCGCACGCCACCCATCACCACGAAGAGCGCGGCGAAGAAGAGCAGGAGCGACCACTCCACCCTTGCGAATGCCTCGGCGGCGTCGCGCCGCGCGATCGCCACCATCACCGTACCAGCCGCTATCGCGACGCCGGGGAGGGAGTATCCCGCGAGCCACCCGACCAGCGCGGCCGCGAAGAGAAGCAGCGACTTGATCACCAGCGGCATGTCCATCGTGGTGCGCTCTCGCTCGCTCACGCGCAGCTCCGCCGAAAGGTCCTTGCGGAAAACGAGCGCGATCACGAGGTATACGATGAGCAGTCCGCCGAGCGCCGGGAGCGCCATCGCCGCGAGGAAGGAGGCGTAGCCGATCCCGCTCGAAACACCTATCAGCATGTTCTGCGGGTTGCCGGTAACGGTCATCGCGCTCCCCACGTTCGATGCGAAGGCGAGAGCGAGGAGG
The DNA here is from genome assembly GCA_036565685.1 of Gemmatimonadaceae bacterium. Taxonomy (GTDB): domain Bacteria; phylum Gemmatimonadota; class Gemmatimonadetes; order Gemmatimonadales; family Gemmatimonadaceae; genus JADGGM01. Next base: position 4,263 of record DATCXR010000179.1, on the reverse strand, counting down.
AAGGGCGCGGCGCGGAGCTCGAGTGAGCGCAGCGTCATCACCAGGACGGGCGTGAGGACGAGGCAGATGGTATCGTTGATGAACAGCGCCGAGAGAAGCCCGGCTACCGCCACGATGGCTGCGAGCAGCATGCGGGCGCTGCGTACGTGCTCGATGACGAGCGACGCAGTCCACTCGAAGAAGCCACCCAGGTCCAGGTAGGCCGTCAGGAGGAGGACACCGAGCAGAAAGACTATGACGTTGGGATCTATGGCCGCGTAGGCCTCGCTGGGGGGCAATCCGCCGATCACCACCATGGCGACGGCTCCCATGAGGGAGGCGGCTGGGCGATTGATTTTGACGCCGGGAACTTGCTGAATCGCGATCAGGAGATAGGTGATCACGAAGATCACCAGGCGGGCGCTTGTCACTGGCGGAGGACACCGTGATGGCAGAGGAGCGGCACGCAAACACGCCGGTGCGAGCGGCGGCGGTGGCGGAGGAAGAGCGACAGGAGCCCGAGGCGTGGCGTGGCAGCCGGACGGTGCTCGTGACGGGGGCCTCGGGGCTGCTGGGCACGCACACCTGCCGCGAGCTCGCACGGCGCGGCTGGCAGGTCCGCGCGCTCGTGCGCGATCGCGCGAAGGCGCTCCGGCGCCTCACGATCGCCGGTGTGGAGCTCGCGATCGGCGATATTCGCGACCGGAAGGCGCTCGGTGAAGCGCTCGGCAACGTGGACGCGGTCGTGCACCTCGCCGCCATAGCCATGGAGCGGCGCGGCGACAGCTACGAGTCGGTGAATCGCGATGCCACCACTACCCTTCTCGACGCGATGCGCGCGGAGGATGTGCAGCGGCTCGTCTACATGTCGCAGAACGGCGCGTCGAGCGACTCGCCGTATCGCTTCCTGCGCAGCAAGGGAGTGGCGGAGGACCAGGTTCGCGCGAGCGATCTCGCCTGGACCGTGTTCCGGCCGTCGGTGATCTTCGGACCTGAAGATGAATTCGTGAACGTTCTCGCCCGTCTCGTGCGGCTCTCGCCTCTCGTCTATCCAATTCCCGGCGGTGGCAAGGCGCGCTTCCAGCCGGTGGCGGTGGATGACGTGGCGCGTGCCGTAGGCGTGGCTCTCGACGGCTCCGACACGGAGCGCGAGTGCTACGCGCTCGGCGGGCCGGAAGCTCTCACGCTTCGTCAGATGGTGCGCCGGATTCTCGTGGCGATGAGGACGAAGCGCCTGCTCCTCGGCGTGCCCGTGCCGTTGATTCGTCCACTGGTAGCGGTCGCGCAGCGTCTCCTCCCCAATCCACCGGTCACCACGAGCCTCCTCGACCTCCTCTCCCTAGACAACACCATCGGCGGCACCCCCGCGTGGCCGGAGCTGGGAATCACCCCGACGTCGTTCACGCCGCACAATCTCGCCTACCTGCGACGGATCACCTTCCGCGATGCGATCGGGTCGCTGCTGCGCCGCCCGCGCCGGTAGGCCGGGCTAGATCTCCCAGTTGCTCCATACGAGGCCGCGCTCGCTCTCGGAGTCGTCGCCATCGCCCGCGCTGCCCGGGGCGTCTGGGCGGCGCTCCGAGTGGCCTTCCAGCGTCATTCGTAGATCGGTCCACCGCACCTGGGCACCGAACGCCACGAGCGATCTGTACGCGTCCAGGTACTCGGTCTGCACCCTGAACGCGGCGCGACGCGTACCGTGGCGGCGCGCGAAGTCGGCCAGCGCTGTAACCGCCTCGCGCAGGAGCGAGCCGCGCGCGAGCACGAGCTTGAGCACGCGCGTCTCGTCGCGGATGCGTCCTTCCACGAGCGGCGTCGTGTGGCAGAGCCCGAAGCCCACCAGCTTCCCCCGCTCACGGAACAAGAGCGTGTCCCCCAGTCCCAGCTCGTTCGTGAGAAGGAGCTCGCGCGTGAAGTCGTAGCCCGGGAGAAGACCATCCAGCAGCGCGCGGCACTCGGCGAGCGTGTCGTCGCGCTCGCGCGCTCCCATGCGGCCAAGGAGCGTGGGCGGATGGCTCCCGTGCAGCGAGTCGATGGTCATCGTTATGGTGAGGCGATTGGGAAGGAAGCCGATACGCGAGTAGAAGCCGATGTTGTCCATCGTTCGCGGCATCGTTTCCAGCCCTATCGGCGAGGCCTGCCTGGCCTCGAGCCAGTCCACCCCGGCGCGCACGATGCGCGTGCCCACTCCGGTGCCCTGGGCATCCGGCCGCACGGCGAGCGGGCCCATCCACCCTTCGCGACCCGAGCAGTGTACGACGTTGAAGGCGACGATGTCGTCGCGCTCGTCGCGCCAGAGCATCGCGCCGCCGTCGGCATCCTCGATGGCGTAGCGCCAGATGGCGGGATTGAGCGACGGCACGCGCACGCCCACCAGCCCGTCGCGCCGGTAGCGCTCGGTGAAGCTGTCGCTGAATACACGATTGAGCGCGGGCACGTCGGAGAGACGTGCCTCGTACGGTCCATCCGGCTTCTGTCCCGTGCGCCAGCTGCGCGCGATTGCCATCAACCCGCCACCCTTATCTCTGTCAGCGTCTCCGCGGCTCGCAGTCCGTCGCCCGCTATTCCCATGCTTCCGTCTTCCGCACTCACAACGGACGAGCCACTCTCCTCATCGTATCGCACCGAGATCACGTGATCCAGCATGTCGCGGACCGACTCCACGTGCGTGATGAGGATCACCTGCTCGAAGCGATCCTGCAGGTGGCGCAGGAGCTCGAGCACGCTCGCCCTGCGCAGGTCGTCGAGGGAAGCGAATATCTCGTCGAGGATCAGCAGGCTGAATGGCTGGCCCGCGCGCTCGGCTATCATCTGCGATATCGCGAGGCGCAACACCAGGTTGGCGAGGTCCTCTTCGCCGCCGGAGATCACCGGCTTGGGAAGACCGTCCTCGAGCACAACCACGTTGTACTGATCGTCGAGCTCCAGCTCCGTGTAACGGCCGTCGGTGAGGTCGGCGAGGAAGGCACTGGCGAGCTCGGAGAGCTCGGGTCGAAGCTGGAAATTGAGATCCGTGCGCAGATCGGTGTACGCGCGGTCGAGCTCATCGTGCAACCGCTTGCGGGTGTTGAGGTCGCCCAGCTGCCGCTGCCGATCCTCCAGCTCGCGCGTTGCCCTGCGCGCCACCTCCAGCGCTGCGGCGGCGCTGGTGGCCTCGCTCTCCGCGGCGGCGAGTACCACCGAGGCGGCGTGAGACTCCTGGCTCGCCGCTTCGTGCTCGGCGCGCAGCGCCGTGTAATCCTCCTCCGAGACCGCCTTTGCCTCGAGCTCCGTGCGAATTCGCTGGAGCCGCTCGGCGAGCACTTCGCTCTGCTGCCGAACGTGGGTGCTCTCGCGCTGCAGGGCCGGCTCGCGCTCGATCTGCGCGCTGTAGCGGGTGGCCTTCGCGTCGAGCGGCATGAGGCGGTCGAGTTCCCGGCGCACGGTCTCGTGCCGCGCGGGGTCGTAACCGGCGGGAATCGCATCCAGCTCGCTCGCGAGCGTGGCCAGACGCTCCTCCTTGGCGCTGATGTCGCCCACGATCTGCGCCAGCTCCTGTACCGCGAGCTGCACCTTCATGTTGCGCCGCTCCAGCGTGCTCGCCTCCTGCACGAGCGTGCGACGCTTCTCATCCATCTCGCGGAGGTCGGCGGGCATCTCGTGCAGCTGCTCCACGCGCCCCTTGTAGTAGTTGCCGTCCACCCGCACGGTCTCGATCTGGCTGTCGAGCAGCTCGAGCACCGAGCGGAAGGTGCCCGCGAGAGGGCGCGAGCAGGTGGGACACGCGCCCTCCTCCCCCGCGGCGGCGAGCCGGTCGCGCTGTTGACGGAGCTCCGCGTACTGATCGCGGAGCGCCTGACGCTTGGTCTCCGCCTCCTGCCGGTCGCGCACCCACTCGGTGCGGCGCGCCTCGAGCTGACCGTCTATCAGCTCCACCTCCGCGCGCTTGTCCTCGAGCGCCTGATTCACCTCCGCCTCGAGGCGCGGAGCGCTCTCTATGCGCGATCTCCGCTCGCTCAACCGCGCGAGCTCCTGCTCGAGCGCGGTGCGCGCGGTCATGAGCGTCTGCCGGCGACCCTCCTCGCGCGCCAGCACCTCGAGCCGCTGGAACTCCGCGTGCAGCTCGCGGTAGGGCGCGAGCTCCACCATAAGTCGCTCGCGCTCGGTGCGCGCGACGGAGATCTCCCCCAGCTCGCGCGTGAGCCGCTCGGTATCGCGCCGGAGCGAGAGTTCCTCCGCCTCTGCGACCCTCAGCTCGGAGAGAAGCGACTGTAGCTGCTCGCGCTCGCGCTGCATCCGCTCCCA
>DATCXR010000149.1:0-7434 GCA_036565685.1 Gemmatimonadaceae bacterium | reverse complement strand
GAGCTCGGCCTCCGACATCTCGGCGGCGGAAGACTTCCGGACCGAGTCGCCAACCGCGATGAGTGCGGCCGCGAACTCCGCGTCGGGGTCGCTACCGAGCTCCTGCTCGGCCTCGGCCACGGCCTGCTCTACGGCCGCGCGCAGACGGCCCCGCAGGGTTGCGGCAGCTGTGGTGCGCTTGAGAGTGGCGATTCGTTGGGTGATTGATACAGGCAGCGACGTAAGGAGATCGACCGCCTCCGCGACCGCACCCGATCGTCCCCAACGCGTGAGGTCGCCGAGAACGTCCAGGCGCCGCCACTGGGAGGGTGGAAGCGAGACGGAGCTCTGGACTGTCCGTTCGGGCTTCGAGACGCGCCTGGTCGAAGCTGTTCGCTGTGCAGGCGATTTGCGCATGTTGACCGGCTAGTGTGTAGTAGTGTCTAGCACACCGTTATACACCATTTGTACCACACACAAGATGCAAGTATGGTGGCACTGGGCTGGTACCCCTCGTGCCGCAGTGTTCACCGGCCCGCGTCGGTCGTATCGGTCGCCGCCGGATTGCAGCCCGGGATGGTTTGGCGGAAGTGCTCGAGGGCTCTCTCGAACTCACGGCTCCTGAACACATCGTTATGGCCGCCGTCAGCTTCGACCCACGTTTTCGCCCCTCGCGCTGCCTGGTACAACGCGCGGGCCGATGCCTCTGGAACGATCTGGTCCGCTGAAGCGACGACGAACAGGGTTGGCGCGGAGACGTCTGCGATGCGCGATTCCGAATCGAAGCGCTCTCGGGTCCACCGGAGCAGACTGACCGGAAACCACGGCAGGCGCGTGCGCATGGCATTCGGCAGACTTGCGAAGGGAGCGGCGAGAACCAGGCCCGCCGATTCCTGCCTGCTCGCCACTTCAGTCGCTACGGCGGTCCCGAGCGAGTGTCCGACGACGAGCAGGTGGTCCGGAGCCACGCCCTCGTGGATGAGATATCGGTATGCCAGATGCGCATCCTCGTACAGATGCTCCTCCGACGCGTGTCCGCTGCTTGCTCCGTAGCCTCGGTAGTCGAACACCAGGGCGTCGAATCCCGCGGCCAGAAACGGCCGCATGAAGCCAGCCTGGATCGTGATATTCCCCGCGTTACCGTGCGTGAACAGCACCACGCAACCGTTTGGCTTCCGGCTCGTATGGCGTAGCATCCACCCCACGATGGTGTCGCCCTCGGCTGCGGGGATGCGGAGCACCTCACCAGTGTAACCCCAGGATTCCGGCGATATGTCTGCCGTCCCGAGAGCGCGGGGAAAGTAGATCAACCCGGGCAGCATGGCTGGCCACACCAGGTACGCGAATACCGACAGCACGATCGCCAACGCTCCGCATATCCCGGCGAGGATCCGGAATGCTCTAGACGATGAATGCCGAGCGATGCCGTTCACGGGGCGATGCCGCAGGTCATGCCGCCATCCTGGTCATCGTAACACGCGGCTGCAGTGCGGCGGAGCGCTCCACCCCGCCCGCGGCGCGGGCTCATGGGAGAGTGAGCGTGAGTGCGGCAGTGGCAGGCGGCGGTACCGCGCCTACGGGTACGAACTCGACGAGCACACGCACGCTGTCGCTGTACACGACCGTATCGGCCGGGAGCGAGGCGCGGACGACGAGCGTGATCGTATCCGGCTGAGGAGCATCCGCCACCGGGCCCAATCGGTCTACTGTGAAATTGGATCGACCATCGGTGCCTGTCCTCGGCCCGGCTCCGTTGCACCAGCACTCGCGAAGCGAGTCGGCCGGGTACGCAGCGACGTACGCCCCGGCCACGGGCCCGCCGCGCTGGTCGGTGATCTGCCCCTCGATTCTGGCGCAGCCGTAGATCCCGAACTCGCCACGGGCGGTAGAACACTCGCCACGCACCGGCTCAGTCGCCTCGCGACAGGCGAACACCACGAGTGCCGCGACACAAATCAGGGCGAGACGCGCCGCGACACGCACTGTGTGGCCGCGACAAGGCAGGAAGTGCGGGATCGAATCGTCAGTCATGGAGCTAGCTGGGTGTCCAATGCTGGTCGCATTTGCGGCGGCTGCTGAAGTCGTGCTCTATCGAGGCGTACGGTCCCCAGTGCAGCGAGGAATTCCTGCTGATCAGCAGGGGTAAGACCCGACCCGCTCAAGACGAAGTCGAAGCCAGAGACCGTGTCCACGAACCATCCATTCGCAGTGTAGGGCCCGCCGGGCAGGTGGTACGTCGACAGGTAGGCCCACATTCCGCCAATCAGCGCCCGGCAATCGCTCGGGTCGTCCGCGATCGACGGCGGCCGGAGCCATGAAGGGTCTGGCGGCGACGCGCGCGCAGCGCTGAGCGGTGCGCTGTAGGTCTGATAGAAGTACCGCGGACCGTCGCGCCACACGCTGCCACCATGGGGCATCAGGTATTCGCGGTCGAGGTGCAGTTCTGGCGGCAGTTTGAACGTCACGGCCGCCTCGGCTGAGGGGAGGAGCTGCCAGGCCGAGGTCTCTACGCGCGGCTGAGCACATGCTGACAGCGCACCCACCCGTCCAGTCTCCGAGCATTCGGCCGCGAGGAGTACGGCTGCCAGAGATGCCGCCAGTCCCCACCCGACTGCACCGCGCGCGATCGGCATCGTCGTTCGTTAGCGCGTGCTGCGTACGACGACCGTCAGGAGCGCCCGGGCGACGAGCTCGCCATCGATGGTGGCCACGGCGCGCGTGCGGCAGACGCCGCGCCGCAACTGCACTAGTGAGACCGCGAGCGCTATCTCGTCGCCGGGATAGGCCCGCCGTCGGAGCCGCACCTTGTCGGCGCCCATGAAGTACGCCAGACCCTCGCCCGCGCCATCATTCAGATCCCGAAGGAGTGCGCCCGTGGTCTGCGCCAGCGCTTCGATGACAAGACTAAACGGCATGGCACCGGCGTGCGGCACCTGCGGGTCGCACCACCACTCGCCGGCCGAGACGCACTTGGTGCCGATCACGCTCCGGCCGGGCTCCACGATCAGGATGCGATCGACGAGGAGGAACGGGAATCGATGCGCGAGTAGCGCGTGGAGTGCAGAGCTTTCGAGAACGTCGTCAGCCATACTCTCGTCAGTCGACTTCGGTCGTACGTCGGTCCACCGTAGGATGGAGAGGTGGGCGCCAACCTGTTAAGCAAGAAGATGCTTGGGCTAGCGGCGTCTCGCTAGGCGCGCGCCGATAGCATCAGAAGTACCCACCTGCTGCAATGACTTGACGGGACCGGGGCTCATGGCTCCGCGACGATGTGTGAAAGCAGACCGGCACGCCGAGTCAGAATTCGGGAGCGCCATGGTCCTACGCTGTGCCCCGCGCTTCGATCCGGAACCATCAGCGACGCTGTCGGGATCCATACCTGAATCAGCTCGACGGTCGGATGGTGCAGGGTGAGATACGTAGGTCGGGCGGCTGCTCCCGCAGCACGGAGCGACTCGAGGTCCAGGCGCTTCGCAAGCTCCGCGCCCAGACGGGATGCGACAACGACGCCTTCGGGCGGGCGCCTCCAGCACCACCCAGAGCACCTGCTCGGTGCAGCGGCGCGTGGCATCGAACGAGGCATGCGACAACTGCCCGAGCGCTTGGACTTCTCCCCGAGAATTGGGCCGCGTCCTCTCACGTTAAGCAGCCAGGTTTTGGCCTGGCTCGAGCCTCAGGGACGCGGGGCTTCGACCTCCACCGATGCATCCGAAATGGCAGCATTCGGAATAGTGAACTGCCTGCCCGTGCCCTCAGCGAGGCGCCAGCCGCATTCAGGCCGGATCTGCGCGCTCCCGGAGCTCTACCGCACCGCGGATGGTCGTCCCGAATAGGAGGCGTCGGGAGCCGACGCGGGGAAGGGACTCCGTTCCTCGACGTACGGAGCGACGACAACCTGGCGCTCGGTCCCGCCCACACTCGTGAGGTAGTGCGTCTGGTGGATAATCTCCTTCCGGGAGCCTCGCGTCATCCACTCCTGCATGCGCTCCTCGTCGGCGGGATCGAAAACGATGACCTTCAAACCATGACCTTCATCGAACGGGCTGGGGTGAGAAAGAACCGCTGTGGTCGCTGCAAGACGTGCACCAACGTCCGTGCGCTTTCCGACGTCATCTGTTTCGGTGCTCCCCCACCGGAAGGCGGCCGTTCGGCGCGCGCCGGGCGCGGTCGTTGCTGCTGGTCGCACTGACCTTCAAGAGTGGAGCGGGCAAACGAACTCATGGAAGTCAAGGTATTCGATCCGGCCGACGAGCGGGCCATGCGCGCCTGGGCCAGCAGGTGGCCGAAAAAGGAGATCGTCGAGAGTCAGGTCTACCACGCCCAGTCGGGCGGCGTCGAACGCGAGGTCGCCGTCGTACTGTTCGTCGAGGAGCTCGCGGTCGGGGCGCAGACGAGCGGTCGACCTGGGACGCGAGAAGACTGACTGAAGAGCGGGCCAGGTCTCGTTCGGCTCGGGATTCAGTAAGCGGGGCGTTACACCCCGGGCCCGCTGGGCGTCCTTGGAGTGAGCCGACAAGAGCACACTCGTCGCGAGGCGGGGCCGCAAAGCCAGGAGTCTCCCGCAGCCCTTGTGAGAGATCGTCCGGTTGCCGGAGCGCCGCGTAGAAGTCCACGTCCACCGCCTCGGAGTCGTCGGCTCTCAGCGGCGCCGGGAGGACAGGGCGCCCCCTCGTGCGACTTCTACTGCAGCTCACTCCGTGTCGTTCACTCGACCAGCACATCCCGCTCCTGCGGTCGCCGTGCCGCTAGCCAGTCACCTTGCGGCTGATAGCTCAGTGCAGGGTGTTGGCTCCGCCAGTTCGCCTTCGCGTCAGCGTCGCTACCACGCTCTCCGTCGCGGTCTCTCGCGGTCCTCGCCGTCGAGTGGATCTCCACCGGCCGGCGAGCGGGGATGCCCCCGATGATCGCCCTCCCGGGCGCACCCGCAGGCCATGGCGCGCTGGTAGTCACGGTGCTACTCGGCGTGCCGGCGCTCGTCGCCGTGGCGGCCATTCAGTTCCGACTCATGCGCACCGCGGTGCGGGCGCGCGAGGCGTATCGGCTCCTGCTCGAGAGCGCGGAGGACATGATCTTCACGCTCGATAGCGAGGGGTGCTTTCGCGCGATCAATGACGCAGCTGTGCGGCAGAGCGGTTACACTCGCGAGGAGCTCGCCGGGCGCGCATTCGCGCCGTACATCATGCCGGAGGATGCGTCACACGCTATGGCGCAGTTCGCGGCAGCGCTCCAGGGGGAGCCCCGCTAGTACGAAGTGCGCTACGTTCGCAAGGACGGCGCGGTGCGGTGGATCTGGTGCACCAACACGCCGATCCGCGAGCACGGGGCGGTCACTGGCGTCCTGGCAATTGCCCGCGATGTGACGGATCGGCGGCTCCTCGAGGCACAGCTCCAGCACTCGCAGAAGATGGAAGCCGTGGGCCGGCTCGCCTGCGGCGTGGCGCATGACTTCAACAACGTCCTCACGGCGATCTCGGCGAACGCGGAGCTCGCCCTCAGCGCACTGTCCACCGAGGATCGGGCGTGCGCCGAGGTCGAAGAGATCCGCCGCGTCACAGCGCGCGGGGCGGCACTCACGCGGCAACTCCTCGCCTTCAGCCGTACACGGCCCGTCCGGCCGGTGGTCGTCGATGTCGGGAGCATCGTGACCGGGTTGAGCCGGCTCCTCCAGCGACTGATCGGCGAGAACATCGAGATGAAGCTCGCCACGCAACCCGGCGCGTGTCACGTCAACGCGGACCCCGGCCAGCTCGAGCAAGCCGTCATCAATCTGGCGGTGAACGGGCGAGACGCCATGCCAGAGGGCGGCGTGCTGGTGATCGCGGTCGATAACTGTACGCTGTCCCAGCCGCTCCCCCATCCGCACGGCGTGGCAGCGGCGGGCGAGTACGTGCGGCTCGAGGTGAAGGACACCGGGGCTGGAATGACAGCCGCGGTGCAGGAGCGCATCTTCGAGCCGTTCTTCACGACCAAGGAGCGGAGCGGGGGGACGGGGCTCGGGCTAAGCACTGTGTACGGAATCGTGAAGCGGCTCGGCGGCCACATCATCGTGGAGAGCCGACCCGGTGAGGGCACGCGATTCCAGATTCTGCTGCCGCGAGAGGATGCACTCCCAACTTCTGGCACTGACGGCCGGGCGGAGAATACGGCGACATCGCGTCCTGCGACGATCCTCCTCGTCGAGGACGATCCCGCCGTGCTCGAGCCGGTGCGCCGGATGCTGAAGCAGGTCGGCCACGAGGTGCTCTGGGCGTGCGGGCCGGGGGACGCGCTCCGAGCAGTTGACTCGTATACCGGGCGCATAGATCTCCTCCTCACGGACGTCGTGCTGCCGGGGATGAGTGGGCGAGAGCTTGCCGAACTGGCCGGCGAGCGGCGGCCGGACTTGGCGGTCCTCTTCATGTCGGGCTACGCCGAGGGCGCGGCGGCGCGGCGCACCGAACGCCCGGGGCCGCACCATCTCCTCCGGAAGCCGTTCACGGGCGACGTGCTCCTGCGCACCGTCCACGGCGTACTCGAGCGAACCGGACCTGGGACCCAGCAGGGCGCCAGCTGCCACTGACATCGCTTCATGACAGCGGGCTAGTCGGGTGCGCCCGCTTCAGCAATCGGGCGTGAGGGGCTCGCCGTGGAGCGGTTGCGGCTAAGGTCGTATTCGGGCGCTCTCGTCTGACGAGCAGAAGCTCGCGCTGGTAGTTACGCGCCTGCTCAAACACGATGCGCTGCAAGCATCGTCAGGAAGTCTTTGCTTCCCATCTCCGAGCGCAGATGCTAATCTGACGCGAGCGCCTGACCTTCTTCCCAATCCGAACGTCGCCGGTTCGAGTCCGGTCGCCCGCTCTCACAAGCGACATCGTGGCAAGACGTTGCGAATGCCGGTTCCTTCTCGGGAACCGGCATTCGTGCGTTCTGGTGCTCTCGTTCGTCGCACTTTCCGCGATGCAGCGACAGCGCTACGTTCTACTGCATGAGGCGCCCGCGCCGCTGGTTGGCAATCACCACCGTGCTCGTCATGCTCCAGTCCATGCTGCTGGGGAGCGGCGTCCTGTGTGCGATGCCGACTATGGGTGGCACCAGCGATCGGGGCGCCTCGGATATGGCGCAAATGGACATGAATCGAGCGCCAGTTCCGACGCCGGCCGCTCCGAGGGCGCCGGCGCGTGACCAGACACCCTGCCATCTGCCATGGGCGCCCTCGGGATGCCACACGATGGCGCCGTGCGCACCAGCGGTGATGACGTCGGGAGTGATAGCCATCCTGCCGGCGGCGCTCTTGTCGGCCGATGTAGGGTCACTAGTCCTTCTCGCGCCGCCCTCGATCGACACGCCTCCAGAGCTCCCGCCTCCGAGAGCGTAGTCCACAACCTCACACAAGTTCCAACCGGCACACCCTCGGCCGCTCGCTGAAGTAACGGCGAGTCGCCACTGCAGTCGCAGGGGCCGGCATTCGTGAGCCGC
>DATCXR010000140.1:0-4472 GCA_036565685.1 Gemmatimonadaceae bacterium | reverse complement strand
GCCACCAAGTAGCCGCGCGGGAGGCCGAGGGCGTACGCTACCGGAACCACCACGAACACGAGGTGCAGCGCCTTCCGCGCCACCTCCCGCCGCAATGAGAGTCTGGCGTGCGCGCTATTCATCTGCGTACGCAACTCGATCGCGCCCGCCGCTCAGTGCAGCCGCGCGCGCTGCAACGCCTGCTCGAAATCGAGCTCGCTCCCGGGCGTGAGCCGCCAGCGCCCGAAGTTGAAGTCGGACACGAAGACGAGCCGCACGTCGTAGTCTTCGTACTCCCAGAGCTGCGAGGTGGCGCGCATGCCGGTACGACGGTCGTCTTCCACGAGCACGCGATCGGGCGCGCCGAGCGCCACGTAGACCTTGCCGCGATCGGTCAGCCACCCATCCACGCCCTCGCCGGCGAAGCGGCGGTTCGCGCTCGCGATGCGGTCGAAGTAGTCGCGCAACGCCTCGTGCTCCGCGGTGCTCGACACGGGATCGGTTTCCCTCCAGAACTGCGCCCACGCGGCCGCGCGCTCGGAGCGCGGCGTGGCGCCGAGCGCGCGAAGCTGCTCCGGCGTGGCGAAGTAACGGAGACGCTGGAGCATCTCGTCGAACGACAGTATTCCCACTCCCGGCCCGAAGCTCACGAAGAGCGGCGTGCTCACGCTGTCGGCCGAACCCACGAGAGATGCAACGATGGTGAAACGCCCGGGTCCCATCCGCGCGACTGGAAGCTCGCGTACCGCCGACGCTACCTGTCCAGAAGGTTCGAGCATCGCCGAATCGCGCAGCACGAGCTCCTTCGCATCGTCGAGCACCGCGATGGAGAGGCGCGCGCTGTCGGGGAGCGCATACCCTTCCAGATAGAACCGCACCACCGAGTCGCGCCCGAAGATCGCGGTCGCGCTTGGGTTCGCGATGAGCGATGGAGCGGTGTCGGTGCTCGAGCGTGGCGTGGCTCTGAACACGGGAACGATCGATGACAGCGACCGCGCGCCGAGGCGCGGCACCGTGAGCGTATCTCTCAACGAGCCCGCCTCCGGCGAGCGGTCGTCCTGCACGCTCAGCAGCATGGTGTACTCGCCGGGCGGCACTCGCACGAGCTTCTCGAAGACGATGTTCGGCTCGCTCGCGCTCGTCTCCCTCGCAGACGCCACGCGAACGGTCTCGTGCGACAGCTCGCTCGCAACCGTCGAATCACCCCCCTTCGCATGGAAGTCGATCGACACCGTGTACCCCGCCCTCTGTAGCGAGCCCTCCGGGCGGAACTCGAGCGCGCGGTTGGCGAGCGCGATACTCACGAGCACCCCGGTGCTGTCGGCGGAGCCGCTCCCCAGGAAACCCACGCTCCCCACGAAGCCGAGCGGTGAGCCGTGCACGAGCAGCCCGGCTGCGCGGTAGACGCCATGCGGATCGACGTCGCGGATGTCACCGGGGTGTGCCGAGTCGGGCGCCACACCGGGAGCGGTGTCGAGCGTGCGGCCCTTCGATCCGCACGCGGCAGCGCCCGACGCGAGCGACAGGGCGAGAGCGAAGCCAAGCACGTTCCGGCTGCTCGCGCGCATCGTGACGCATCTCGAGCGCAGCCGCGATCGCCCGTGGCCGGGCAGAACGGAGCGGAGCCTGTCACGGAGTAACCCTCCCGCTGCTTGCTCGCGCCTTGCTGGACAGTTAGCTTCGCCCCCGTGAGCCGTGAGAATCTGGCGGGAACGACCCTCGCAGGGTATTCGCTGCACGATATGGTCGGTGAGGGAGGAACGGCCGTGGTGTACCGCGCCGAGCATCCCGAGCACGGAACCGTAGCGGTGAAGGTGCTGCGCGAGAAGCTGCGCAACGATCGCACGGCCATCGCACGCTTCCTGCGCGAAGCAGAGTACGGTACGCAGGTAGTCCATCCCAACGTCATCCGTACCATCGAGATCGGTGAGCCGCACCCGGGGCTCCATTTTCTCTGCACAGAGTGGGCGCCGGGCGAGCTTCTCGAGCGCTACGCCAAACGTAATGCGCCGCTCCCGAGCGCCGAAGCGGCCGACATCGTCTACCAGATCGCCGACGCGGTCCAGGCGGCTCACAACGCGGGGATCATCCACCGCGACCTGAAGCCCGACAACCTGATGTACGACCCGGTGTCGAAGCAGGTCAAGCTCCTCGATTTCGGGATAGCCGCCCAGGCCGATCTCACCCCCGAGGAGCGACTCACGAGGGCGGGCTTCTTCGTGGGGACGCTCATGTACGTGGCGCCCGAGGCGCTCTCCGGCCAGCTCGTCACGCCGGCCGCCGACCAGTACAGTCTCGCCACGATCGCCTATTATCTCTTCTCCGGTGCGCTTCCGTACCTGGCGAGATCGCAGCGGGAGATGTTCACGCAGCTCCTCTCGCAGCCGCCCATCCTACTAGGCATCGCGCGCAAGGGGCTGACGATCGCGCCCGCCGTGGAAGCGGTGGTGATGAAGGGGCTCTCCCGCGATCCCACCCAGCGCTACCCCGACGTGCTCACCTTCGCGAAGGAGCTGCGCGCGGCCGTGGAGGCGCCGCCCCCAAAGGCGCGCCCCGAAGGACTCATGGCCCGCATGAAGTCGATTCTCCGCAAGAGCGGCGACTAGCGCCAGCTCGCTCGACGCCAGCTCGGAGCACGAGAGCTCGGCGCGCGCACCGGAAGCGCGGTCGATCACGACGAGCGACCTGCGATCGACGCTCCGTCCCTGAATCCGAAAGCCCGAGTCAAGAGCCGGAGCCCACGTGCCGCGGCTCCGTCGTGACCTCGCTGTCGTTCGCGGCAGTCACGTCGGCGGGATCCACAGGGAGCCAGAGGGTGAAGATGGCGCCCTTCCCCAGCTCGCTCGTCACGATGATATCGCCGCCCATCAGTCTCGCCAGTCGGCGTGAGATCGGGAGCCCGAGGCCCGTGCCGCGCTGCATCGAGTCGCCACGCGGGCCCGCGTTCACCTGCTCGAACTCGTCGAAGATGCGCTCGTGGTCCGCCGGCGCGATCCCTAGCCCGCTGTCCGCCACCTGCAACGCGATCCACGTCCCGCGGTGCGCGAGCGCCGGGAGCTCCGCTCCCGGTCCATCATCACCGGGAGGCGTGAGCCTGAACATGGGAAGCCGCTCCGCCCTGGGCGTGACCAGCCGCGCACGGATCGCCACACCGCCACCGCCGGCGGGCGTGAACTTGATGGCGTTGCCCAGAAGGTTCATCAGGATCTGCCGCAGGTGCATCGGGTCGGTGCGCACGCGCGGAAGCGCGTTCCCCACCGAGATCGAGAAGTTGAGCTCCCGCTCGTTGATCAGCGCTTCCACTTCGCTCGCCACGTCGAGCACCATGGAGCGCAGGTCGAGCGGCTCCATGTGCACCTCGAGCCGCCCCGCCGCCATCTTCGCGAGATCGAGGATCTGATCCACCAGCTGTCGCAGATGGTTGGCCGAGGAGGTTATCCGATCGACGGGCGGCATCTGCCGCGGAGTGAGCTCGCCGTACACTCCATCGTGCAGGAGCTCCACGAAGCCGACTATCGCGTTGAGCGGCGTGCGCAGCTCGTGCGACACGTTGGCCAGGAACTCGCTCTTCACTCTGTTGGCCCTCAGGAGCTCGGTCGAGAGACGCTCGAGCTCGGCCGAGCGCTCCACCAACCGCTCGTTCTGGTTGTGCTCGTGCAGGAGCACGAGGATCAGCGTACCGAGCGTGGCGAGCCCCACTGCCCAGAGCAGGATGCGGACGTCCACGTACGTTGAGGGACGCTCCACTATGAGCCGCCACTCGTCGCCGCCGGGGACGGTGAAAGCGGTAGTGGCGCTGCTCACTCCCTCGAAGGCATGCATCGCCGGACCGGTGCGCGCTATGGTGTCGCCCCCGGCCACGACTATCACGCGTCCGCGGAGTGGCGGCCTCCCCCGCTTCAACCGCTGCATTATGGCATCGGCCGTCACGCCTCCGCCCGCGAAGCCACGGAAGTTATCGCCCACGTAGATCGGGTCGATGAGTATTACCCCGCGCTCGCCATCGAGCAACACGCCGGGCGGCGAGACCTGCGCGCGACGCGTGCGGCGTGCAACATTGGTGATCCTGTCGAGCGAGAAGACGTGTGCCGTATCCACATCGAGACCGGCCGCGAGCCGCTCGGAACCGTCGCCGAGCACGTGCTCGTTCGTGATGTGGCCGGACGTGTCGGTGATCCAGATCCGCCGGAACGATGCCGCGTACTCGCTCAGCGAGAGTGTGAGCGAGCGGAAGTACGCGGAGTCGGGCGAGCGCGATGTGTCGAGGTAGAGCCCGCGCATCGACTGCAGCGCCTCGGCGTGCACCGCCAGGAAGCTCTCCACCAGCGCCGCCGACTGCATGGACTCGATCCTCACCCGGTTGCTGTTGGAGGCCGCGATCGTGCGATCGACCGCGAAAAGTCCAGCGAGAGCGAAGAGAAGAACGAGCGCCAGAGCGATCGACGCGGGGCGGAGTCGCGACAGCGAGTAGGGTAACCGCACAAATCCCCTTG
>DATCXR010000253.1:0-15631 GCA_036565685.1 Gemmatimonadaceae bacterium | reverse complement strand
TGGGGCTCGAGGCGAGCCATGAGCCGCTCGAGCAGTCGCACCAGATCTCCCTCGGCACCGCGCAGCTCGCGCCGCAGCCGACGGAGCGCGGGCGAGGCTTCGTCGCGCACGGAACCGTCGTGGTCAATGGCGCGCTCCATCGCCGTCTCCGCATCCCGGGCCACGACCAGGCGTTCAGCGTAAGGGCGGAGCAGACGCGTGGGACTCTCGACTTCCGCTTCGCGCTCGAGCAGCTGTCGCGTTACGCGCGAAGACCGGAGGAGGAGCGCGCCATCGAGGAGCTGCGGGCCGGTCCACGCCGAGCCGGCAAGTCGGAGACGTGCGAGCGGCGACGAGATGTCGGGCACGGGCTCCGGCCGCCATCCGGATTCGCCGAACGCCAGCGCGCGGGCAGCTTCCACGCGCGCGTGCTCATCGCGAAGCCAGTTCCTGTCGTTCACCGGGGCCAACGCCCGCACGCGCTCGGCGCCGAGTGTGGAAGACGCGCGGCTTGCGACCAGCTCCAGTACAGCCGGCAGCTCGAGCACGGCGAGCGCGTGTGCGTTCATGCGCGCACCCGGCTCAGGCACTCTGTTTCTCGAGCTCCTCGCGGGCGATACGGTTGATGGTTGCACCCTCGGCGCGGCCTCTGAAGCGCGGCATCAGAACTCCCATGACGGCGCCGATGCTGGCGGCACCGCCGGCCACCGCGGCGCGTGCGGCGTCGCGGATCTCGTCATCGCTCACGTTGGCAGGGAGGTACGTGGACAGACGCGTGACCTCCGCGCCCTCGTTGTCCGCGAGCTCCTGCCGGCCGGCCTTCTGGAAGGCCTCGACCGACTCGCGCCGGCGCTTCACCGCGCGCCTCAGGACCTCCCGGACTTCCTCGTCCGAAAGCTCGTGACCGAGCTCGATCCGCCTGTTCTTGATGTCGGAGAGGACTGTTCCGAGGAGCAGCGTGCCCGCCTTGTCTCGTGCTTTGCGCGCGGTGGCAAGATCCGCTTGCAGCCGCTCCTGCAGCTCTGACATTCGCTCAGATCACCCGTGGACGCCGCTGCTTGCGACGTGCTGCGTTCTCCTTCCGTTTCCTCCGCTCGCTCGGCTTCTCGTAATGCCGATGCTTGCGCAGGTCCGAGAGGATGCCCGCCTTCTCGCACTTCTTCTTGAAGCGCCTGAGGGCACGCTCGAAGTTTTCATCGTCGTGGATGATGACTTCCGACACCTTGTCGTGCTCTCCCCTTCGCGGCGCTCGTACGCCTGTTTGGCTGGACTGCCGCGGCGCGGGCGCCGGCACCCGTGCTCCCGCGGCGTATTGCTGGTTGGTGCTTGGCATGCACAGCGAGCGACGCGATACACGCACGAGAAAAGTTAGTGAAATCTCGCGCTACGTGTCAAGAATAGTGGCACGCTCTCGCCCGCCTCATCCCGGCGGCCAACCCATCGCCCTTCCGCCGAGCATGTGGAGATGGATGTGAAAGACCGTCTGCCCGGCATCGCCGTTCGTGTTGATCACGGTGCGGTAGCCTGATTCCGCGATTCCCTCGCGCTTCGCGATGTCCGTCGCGAGCAGCGAGAGCTTACCGATCATCGCGGGATCCGTGGCCTCGTTCAGCGACGCAACGTGGCGGCGCGGCACGATGACGACGTGCACCGGCGCCTTGGGGTCAATGTCGCGGAAAGCCACGCAATCGTCCGTCTCGGCCACCACCGTGGCCGGCAGCTCACCGGCGACGATCCGGCAGAATATGCAATCCTGGGGCAAGGTCATCCCTCCGTTGCGCGTCGTGCGCGGTCAGAGATCTCTGCGTACTGCCACTGCCGGGCGGCCCACGGCCGCGCGAGCCAGCGCCAGCCCCGCGATAGCGGCGGTCTCGAAGCGGAGTACGAGCGGCGCGAGTTTCACCGGCTGGAAGCCCGCCTCGAGGAGCAGCTCTCGCTCCCCCGGTTCGATCCCGCCCTCCGGTCCAACGGCCACGGTGATCGGTGGGTCCGTGCCGCGCAATGTAGCCGGCTCGCCGTCGGCATCGAGCAGCCAGCGCGAGCCGGGCGGCGCCGCTGCGGCGGCCGCGTCGAGTTCTGCCTCCGGGTGCATCGCGGGAAGCCAGGCACCGCCGCTCTGCGTCAGCGCGGCGATCATGCGCGCCCGCACCTTTGCGTTGAAGGTGATCCCCTCCCCGCGTGGGCTCACGCCGCGCGATCTCTGCCAGAGCACGGGACGCCACGACGAGACGCCTAGCTCCGTTGCCTTCTCCGCCAGAAGGAGCATGCGCTCGCGGTCGGCCACGGGCGCGATCAGGTGGACCTCCGGGAGCGGCTCCACGTGTTCCACCTCGTCCACCTCTACAGTGGCTTCGGTTCGCGCGACGCGGATGAGCCGACCGGAAGCCACCGTTCCCGCGCCGTCCACGAGCCGGACTCTCTCGCCGACTCCCAGGCGACGCACCTTTGCGTGTCGTGCCTCTGCCTCGCCCAACACCGCCACACGCCCTGCCGCCATCGGGTCGGGGCAGAAGAGGGTGGCTAGCATGGAGCCAGCTCGGCGCTCCACCACTCGCCTTCCGCGATCTCCCCGCGAAGCTCGAAGCCGAGCGGCTCGAGAGCGTTCAGCACGCCATCCCGCTCCGAAACGAGTATCCCGCTGATGATGGCGCGCCCATCCGCTGCGAGCGCGGCGCGCATCGCCGGCGCGAGCTCCACGATCACGCTCGAGATGATGTTCGCCAGTATCACCCGGACCGGAGCGAGCAGGGGGAGGATGATTGCGGCATCGCCCTCTATGATCGTGACGCGAGTCCCAACGCTGTTGCGCTCGACATTCTCCTCGGCATTCCCCATCGCCTGCTCGTCGATCTCCACGGCAGCGACTCGCGAGGCGCCGAGCTTCGCGGCGGCGATCGAGAGCACGGCGCTTCCCGCGCCGAGGTCGGCTACCACATCACCCGTCTCGACCGTTCGCTGCATCAGCGCCAGTATCCCGCGCGTGGTCTCGTGCTCGCCGGTGCCGAATGCGGTGGCGGGCTCGATGACGATCGGTATCTCGGCGTCGGCTATCTGATCCGCGAGCCAGGGAGGCGCCACGGCGATTCGCCCGACGCGCTGCACGCCCACGCGCGCGGGCCAGCGCGATGCCCAGTCGATCTCGCCGACATTCGAGCAGCTGATCGAAGCGTCGCTGCCGGCGGCGCGCACGGCGGTCTCCACCGCGCCAAGCTCGGTCCCGCTCGGAAGGTGCGTGCGGAGCCCATCTTCCACCTCCTGCACGCCCGCTGCGCCGGCAGCTACCAGGGCGGCAACGATGGCGTCGCGCTGCGTGGGGTCGTCGCAGCGCACATGCACCTCGAGCCAGCTCACGCTCTGCCGGCGTCGCCGTGCCGCAGCGGCTCAGGCACCCAGCGCTTCCTTCATCCGCGACCAGATCCCCTTGGATCTGGTCGCGGGCGGCTCCCCTCCGGCTGCCGCGAGCTGCTTGACCAATTCCTCCTGCTCCTCGGAGATTGACTGCGGCGTCCAGAGCTGAACGCGCACGTGAAGATCTCCGCTCCCGCTAGCGTTCACACGCGGGAGGCCGCGGCCGCGAAGGTGGAAGACCTGTCCGCTCTGCGTGCCCGCCGGGATGCGCACGGAGATCGGGTTCAGCACGTTCGGCGCCGCCACGTCCGCGCCGAGCACGAGCTGCGGGTAGGTGACGAGCACCTCGGTGTAGAGGTCGGCGCCGTCACGCTCGAAGCGCGGATCATCGGCGACATCGAAGACGACGAGTATGTCGCCGCGCGGCCCGCTCTGCGGACCCACGCTCCCCAGGCCGCGGAGCGTCATGTACTGCCCCGTGGCTACGCCGGCAGGGATCTGCACGGTGATCGTGCGCTCCGCGCGTACGCGTCCCTCACCCTTGCATCGCTTGCACGGTGACTCGATGGTTCTGCCCTGTCCCGAACAGGTGGGGCACGGAGCGACGCTCACGAACTGGCCGAAGAAGGAGCGCTGCGCGCGACGAACCTCGCCGGTTCCCGCGCACGTCGCGCAGCGCACAGGCTCCGTTCCCGCCTCGGCGCCCGTTCCCTCGCAGGCGTCGCACGGATCGAGTAGCCGGAGCCTTATCTCCTTCTCCACTCCCGTGGCCACTTCCTCGAGCGTGAGGGGGACGGTGACCTTGAGGTCTGCACCGGTGCGCGGGCCGCTGCGTGCGCGTCCGCCGAACATCTCCTCGAATCCGGCGAATCCGCCGAAGTCGCGCATGAAGATGTTGAGCGCTTCCGAGAGGTCCACGTGGTGGAAGCCGCCCGCTCCCCCCCCGCGCAGACCGGCTTCGCCGAAACGATCGTACGAGGCGCGCTTGGACGGATCGCGCAGCACATCGTACGCTTCGGTGATCTCCTTGAAGCGTTCTTCCGACTCCTTCGCTCCGCCGTTGCGGTCAGGGTGGTAGCGCATCGCCAGCTTGCGGTACGCCTTCTTGATGTCGTCGTCGGAAGCCGTAGCGGATACGCCGAGAACGGAATAGTAGTCTGCCATGTATGCGATTCAGTCCAGCAACTCGCTTATGAGGCGAGATGTGTGCGTTACGAGTGTGATGACCTTGTCGTAGGGCATCCGAGTCGGCCCGATCACGCCGATGACGCCGGCGAGCGACCCGATGTGGTATTCGGTGGTCACGACGGTGAAGTCGGCCAGCGCCGGATCGCCGTGTTCGGTCCCGATGGTGATCGAGATTCCCTGTCTGGAGTCATGACGACCCAGGAGTTGACCGAGCGCGTCGGGGCGTTCGGTGAGAGCGAGGAGCTTTCGCAGATTCGCGCCGCTGGAAAACTCCGGCTGCTCGGCGAGCATGGATGCCTGCCCGAGCACCACGCGTCTCTCGCTCGGAGAGACCCTGAGGTCGAAGAGCTGCTCCGCTTCCTGGATGAATATGTTCAGCAGCTCTCCGGTTTCCGATTGCGACCGGCGATCGCTGACCCGCTCGGAGAGCGTGGCCCGAATCTCACGCAGAGAGAGTCCCGAGAGCCGCTCGTTCAGCACCAGCGCCACCTCGGCCACTACCTGCTCGGCGATCTCTCCCGGGACCTCGACGAATATGCTCCGCGCCGCCCCGCCGGTGAGTGTGAGCACGAGGAGAAGCCGCTCGGCGGAGACGCGGATGATGTCCAGCCGGTCGAGGCGAGCCTCGTCGAAGTGCGGCTCGAGGGCAACGCCAAGCTCCTGCGTGAGCACTCCGAGGACCTGTGCGGCGCGACGAAGGATCGCTTCGATCGCAGTGCCGCCTCCCGCAAGCTGCTCGAGGAGAGTATCACGCGCCTCCGCGTCGAGGGGCGCCAAGCGGATGAGGCTGTCCACGTAGACCCGGTAGGCCATGTCCGTGGGTACCCGGCCAGCCGACGTGTGAGGATGGAAGAGGTAGCCCTTATCCTCCAGGTCGCTCATCGTGTTGCGGATGGTGGCCGGGGAGACGCCGATGGCGAAGCGCCGCGAGATCATGCGCGATCCCGCAGGCTCAGCAGTCTCTACGTAGGACTGAATGACCGCCTCGAGCACCCGACGCTCTCGGTCGCTGAGCTGTGATTGCCCCATAAGTCCTAATCTAGAAAGGACTTCCGGCCGTCGTCAAGCTGGACGCGAGGGCGTCGAGACGCAGCCAGCCCAACGGTGTCAGCCGCACCCGCGATCCGGCGAGATGAGCCCAGCCGGCTGCTTCCCACGCTTGCACGTGCCGCGCCAGATCCGGCTCGAGCGAGAGCCCCTCGCTCGTCCGGAGCCCCAGATAAACGCGCTCGGCATCCGCCTCTTCCCTGTTGAGGACCTCTTCCCCGCCCAGAGGGTCACGCCCTTCCCGCAGCGACCGCTCCCATGCCGCGTACGCCGCGATGTTCCAGCGGCGCCGCCCACCGTCGAAGGAGTGCGCCGCCGGGCCCAGCCCCGCGTACGGTACCCGGCGCCAGTAGCTGGAGTTGTGGCGCGAGCGCCGTCCGGCGAGCGCGTAATTCGACACCTCGTAGTGCTCGAATCCCGCGGTCCCCAGCAGCTCGTGCGCGGTGAGAAATTCCTCCTCGTACCGCTCCTCGGGTGCCTCGGCCACCTCTCCCCGATCGCGCCACCGCCCCAGCGGCGTGGACGGCTCGACGGTGAGCCCATAGAGCGAGACGTGCGTTGGCCGCAACTCGAGCGCGCGCTCGATGTCCAGCTGCCAATCGCGCCCGAGCGACTCGGGGAGCGCGAAGATGAGATCGAGAGAGATGTCGTCTATCCCGCCCTCCCGCGCCGCCCGCACTGCCGCCCCGATCTGATCCGCCGAGTGTGTGCGATGCATCCACTCGAGTGCACGGGGATCGAAGGACTGCCCACCCACCGACAGCCGGTTGACCCCGGCCTCTCTCCACATCCGTACCGCCCTCGCGCTGACATCGTCCGGATTCGCCTCCACCGTGACCTCGGCGTCCTCCACCAGCGCGACTCTCTCTCGCACCATGGCGATGAGCCGTCCCACCCCCTCCGCTCCGAGCAGCGACGGCGTCCCCCCGCCGAGGTAGAGCGTCTCCGCCTCCCACCGATCGCCCCCCGGAAAGCGCACCTCGATCTCCCGCCCCAGCGCCGCGAGATACTCGTCTACCGGCACGACCCTTCTCACCGCGATCGAGAAATCGCAGTACGAACAGCGCCTCGCGCAGAACGGCACGTGCAGGTAGATGTGGCGGGGGAGCATGGGGGAAAGTTAGTTGCGAGGGAGAGGGTGGGGGGTGGTGAGGGTTCAGGCGGCAGGGGGCAGGGTTCAGGAACTACAGGAATAAGGAAACAGGAAACAGGGAACTGCCTCGGGGGTGAGGGCCTCATCCCCACGAGCGGGTATCTGTTTCCTGTTTCCTGCCCCCTGTTCCCTTATTCCTCTGAACCCTGCCCCCTGCCCCCTGAACCCTCACCACCCCCCCACCATCCTAACCTCTCCGGTGAGGTCGCAGGCGACGGCGCCGCGGAGCTCGAGGGTGGTGACGGCGGCGAGGCAGTCGCGGGCGGGGAGGCCGGAGAGGGTCGTGAGGGAATCGAGGTCGGTGGGGCCGGCGGAGAGAGCATCCAGGACTCGACGCTCGGCGGCGGTGCGGGGTTCGGGGGAGGAGTGGCGTGGAGGCGAGATGCCCATTATGGCGAGCGCATCGTCGACGCTGGCGATCGCGGTTGCGCAGTCGCGGAGGAGGAGATTGCTGCCGGCGCTCTGCGGCGAGTCGATGGGGCCGGGGACGGCGGCCACGGTGCGGTGCAGGTCGGTGGCGTGCTCCGCGGTGATCAGCGCGCCGCTCCGGAGCGGCGCTTCCACGATGATCGTCGCCTTCGTGATAGCGGCTATGATGCGGTTGCGCTTGGGGAAGGACGATGTGGAGGCGCGGCTCCCAGGCGGCTCTTCGGATACGAGCAGGCCGCGCTCGGCGATCTCGGCCTGCAGCGCGCGATTGGAGAGCGGGTACGATATGTCCACGCCGGTCCCGAGCACGGCGGCGGTGAGACCGCCGGCTTCGAGCGCGGCCCTGTGCGCTACGCCGTCCACGCCGCGCGCGAGGCCGCTCACGATCACGGCCCCTCCCCGCGCGAGAGCGCTGGCCAGCTCGCGCGTGACGCGCTCGCCATAGGCGGTGGCGCGCCGCGTTCCCACGATGGCTATAGAGGGCAGCGAGAGAAGCGCAACGTCACCGACGCAGAAGAGCGTGGGGGGCGGGTCGTGCAGCTCGAGGAGAGACGCCGGGTATTCATCATCGCCGGGCTGGATGAGCTGCGCACCGCAGGCCGCTGCTCGCTCCACGACTTCGTCGGCCTCCGCGAGCGCCGCGGTGCGCGCGGCACCAACGGCGACGGCATCGAACGCCTGCGCTGCGGATCCGAATTTTGCGGAGAGCTCGCGGTACCGTACCGCTCCTACACCGGGGAGGAGCGCGAGCGCGAGCGCGGAGCGCCGCGTCGCCCGGTCAGGGGAGCGCGGCGTCCTCCGGCCTCGACGACTCTCTGAGGTTGATCTGCTGCAACTCCTTCCAGAGCGTGGCGAGCAGCTCGTCGATTCCCAGTCTCGCTGCCGCGCTGATGGCGAGCACCGCGAAGGCATCGGGGGCGCTGACGGGGGGCGGCTCGAGGTCGCCCAGCAGGTCCATCTTGGTGAACACGACGCAGTGCGGCTTCTCGGCGAGTGCTGTCGAGTAGGTCGCGAGCTCCGTGCGCAGACCGTCGTACTCGAGCTGCCAGTCGACGGAATCGATGGGGATTAGCAGCGCGAGCATGCGCGTACGCTCGATGTGGCGCAGGAAGTCGTGCCCGAGCCCGCGTCCCTCGTGCGCGCCCTCGATGATTCCGGGGATGTCCGCGACTACGAAAGTGCGATGGTCGCTGAGCTGCACTACACCGAGGTTGGGCGAGAGCGTCGTGAAGGGATAGTCGGCGATCTTTGGATGCGCGGCCGATATCACCGAGAGGAGCGTGGACTTTCCGGCGTTCGGCTGCCCTACCAGGCCGACGTCCGCGATGAGCTTCAGCACGAGCTCGAGGTTGCGGCTCTCGCCCTCCTCACCCGGCTGCCACTCGCGCGGTGCGCGGTGCGTGGAAGTCGCGAAGAAGGCGTTACCGCGCCCGCCGCGCCCGCCGCGCGCCACCAGCACCTCGTCGCCATCGGCGAGCACGTCACCGATCATCTCGCCGGTGTCCACGTCGCGGATGAGCGTTCCCGGTGGAACGGGAAGCACCACACCCTTCCCCGAACGACCGGTCATGTTCGAGCCCATCCCGTGCTCGCCTCGCTCGGCCACGAATCTGGTGCGATACGTGTAATCGAGGAGCGTGGCGAGATTCGAGTCGCCGCGCACGATCACATCTCCGCCGCGGCCGCCGTCGCCGCCGTCCGGCCCGCCCTTCGGCACCCGGTGCTCGCGTCGGAACGAGGTGGCGCCCGAGCCGCCCGTCCCCGCTTCCACGCTTATGTGAACTCGATCTATGAATGACGTCACTGCTCTCGTACCCGGTTCCAGAGGTGAGCGAAGCGGCCGGCCGCATCCGCATCCACGTGCGCGGCGACGATCTCCAGCGTGTCCTGTATCGCCTGCGGTGTAGCACCCGCGTTCAACGCGCCGTGCAGGTGAGCGTGGAGCTGCCTCTCCTGCTCGAGCGCCCCGCAAACTGCCACGATGCAGAGCTCACGCCGCGATAGATCCAGCCCCGGTCTCCCGAGGAGCTTGCCGTATCCTTCGACGATCATCCACTCATCGAGCGCCGGATGCAGCTCACGGATGTTGGCACGGAGGCGATAGTACGCCGCGCCGTACACGGTAGCGCACGTCGCCTCCCCTCGTTCGCGCCAGAGCTCGTAGCGATCGCCGAGCGCGTCAGCGTCGGTGCTGGGCGCCGGGATAGCCGAAGCTCTGCGCCACTCACGAGCCGCGTTGAGCGCGCGAGGGAAGCCGGCGAAGATGTAGCTCTGCAGAATGAGCTCCTCCACCCACTCGGGGTTCACACGCGCCTCGACCATGCGCCGCATTCCGGCGCGGAGCTCCGGCTCGCGCGCCGTTGCTATCACGATGCCGAGCTCCACCAGCTCGCGCGTGGCCGCATCGAGGCCTTCAACAATAACATCGTTCGCCTCGCGCTCCCGCATCGAAGCGTCGCCCGATGGATCGCCCTTACGCGCCACTAGTGCTGCACGTGCACCTCGCCCACCTGAACTCCGCGCGTA
The DNA here is from genome assembly GCA_036565685.1 of Gemmatimonadaceae bacterium. Classification (GTDB taxonomy): domain Bacteria; phylum Gemmatimonadota; class Gemmatimonadetes; order Gemmatimonadales; family Gemmatimonadaceae; genus JADGGM01. The sequence continues at coordinate 5,961 of DATCXR010000253.1, read as the reverse complement.
TTGAACGTCGGCGTGCGAAGGAACGGCGCGAGGCGAGGCGGGAGATCGTCAGGGAGGACATCGAGGTGCTGCAGGAGCCGGAGCACCGCGGGATACTGCGCGCGCGAGGCACCGTCCTCCACCTTCACGGCTACCGCGATCCCCGCATCGAGAACCGCAATGGTGTGGACGCCTTCGGCCCCGACCTTCGCCAGCACGCGGCCTTCCGTTTCTTCCATCAGGAGCGTGTCGAAGCGGTCGGTGCCACCCACGAGGAAGGGATGCGCGAGCATGGCGTCCACGATGCGCGCCGGCACTTCGTCGCCGCGCCGCGCCGCGGCGCCCAGCCGCGCGAACGCGCGAGCCATCGCCTGCAGCGGAAGGCCGAACGCGACGACGCCGCACCCGTCTATCGCCTGCACGATCTTCTGCACGGGCACGCCGCTCCAGAGCGATACGCGCTCGAGCGCGTGCTGCTGTACGGGGTGGCAGACGCCCTCGTAGCCGAGTGTCGGCCACCCGGACTCGTGCGAGTACGCAAGCATGGCGGCGTGCTTTCCGGAGCAGTTGTTGTGCAGGCGGGTGGGTGGCAGCCCCTCCTGCTGGAGCGCCCGTTGACCGCGCCTCGTGAGCGGTTCGTGCGGCCCGCATACGAGGTCGCCCTCCTCGAGCCCGACGGTCTCCAGCATCGCGGTCGCGAGTTCGACGTGCTCCGGCTCGCCGCCGTGCGACGCGCACGCGAGCGCCAGCTCCTCGCTCCCCCAGTCGAGCCTGTCGATCTTTCCCGACTCCACGAATGCCATCGCCTGGAAGGGCTTCGCGCAGGAGCGCCAGAGCGTCGCCATTGCGGGATCGCGCGCGGATCCCAGGAGCTTCCCCTCTTCGTCCACGACAGCCGCGTGCACGCGGTGCTTCGCTTCGACGAGTCCTCCTCGCGTGGCGACGACATCCAGCTCGTATCGCATCCCCTCACTCTGCCTTCGGATAGATGAACGGCGCCGCACTCCCGGCTACCCGGGTGGAGGCCGTATACCTGAAAGGTACATGAACACCGGTTCCGGCAGGTACTCCCCACCCCGCCACGCTTCACGGTGCTAGAAGATCCGAACCATCCCCTTCGTGTACTTCCGTGGGTTGGTACGCAGATCCTCGAGGATCGCGTTCAGGTCGGTGAGCGTCTTGTTCAGCTGGTCGTAGAGCTGCTGGTCGCTGAGTATCCGGGCGGCGAAGCCGTTCCCGCCCGTCGCCATTCCGAGGACCGAGTCGGCCGCGGTCGCGGCGCTGAGCATCCTGCTGTACAGTGTGTCGTCGTGCAGGAGGCGCCCCATCGTACCGTCGGTGGACTGCAGCTGCGTGAGCACGCTGTCGAGGTGCAGGGTGACGCTGGCCAGATTGTCGTAGAGCGTGGGATCGTCCATGAGGCGGCCGAGCGTCCCATCGGGCTTCTGCATCCTGGCGAGGAGTTGATTCATCGCCGTGAGACTGGTAGTGAGCTGGTCGTAGAGCGAGCGATTGGTGAGGAGCTGCCCCATTGTTCCCTCCCCCTTCGCCATTCCGGTCGTGATGGAACGGAGATCGTGCGTGAGGAGCACGAGATCACCCACGGCCGCCGACGCTTTCTCGATCACCTGCTCGTAGTCGAGCGTGGGTACGTTCGGCACCGTGTCGCCGGGCGACAGCACGCCGTAGCGCGGCGTCCCCGGCGTTATGTCGAGTACCTTGTCGCCGAGCAGGCCCAGACTCTTGAGCTTCACCCTCGAGTCGCCGCGAACCTGGTTGCGGAGCTCCGAGTCCATCTCCATCACCACGAGCAGATTGCGGGTGGTGTCGCCGTCGGGCGGGAGGAACTCTATGCGCTTGACAACGCCAGCGAGCTGGCCGGCGACGGTCACCGAGCCGCCCTCGCGCAGACCGTTGGCGTTCGGGAGGAGTGTGACGAGGTCGTAGTGCTTGCTGAAGAGGTTCGCCGCCTCGCCCAGCTTCACCACGGCGACTACGAGGATGGCGAGCGCCGTGAGGATCATGGCACCCACCTTGAGCTGATCCCACGTTATGAACTTCGATCGTTTCATGATCGAGCTCCACCGCGAGCCGCGCACGCGACGGCCCGTCTCTCAGAGGTCGCCGAGGAAGTCACGGATGTAATGGTCCTTGCTGGCCGCCATCTCGTCGGGCGTGCCGAGGAAAACGATTCGCCGCTTTGCCAGCAGCGCGATACGTGTGGCGACCTGGAAGGCGGATCGCATGTCATGCGACACGACCACGCTGGTGACGCCCATCTCGCGCTGGAGCTTGCGAATGAGGCGCGTGATGGTGCCGGTCGTGAGCGGGTCGAGCCCCGACGTGGGCTCGTCGTAGAGAAGTATGGCCGGGTCGTTGGCGATCCCGCGCGCGATACCGACGCGCTTCTTCATCCCTCCGGAGAGCTCGGCCGGAAGCTGCGCCATCACCTTGTCGGGCTCGAGGTCCACGTATTCGAGCTTCTGGCGTACTCGTTGTTCGATCTCATCGTCGTCGAGATCCGTGTGCTCGCGAAGGGGGTACGCCACGTTCTCGAATACCGTCATCGAGTCGAACAACGCCGCGCCCTGAAAGACCATCCCCATCTTCTGGCGCACTTCGAGCGCTTCCTCGAAGCTCAGATCGTTGATGCGCTCGCCGTCTATCAGCACGTCGCCCTTGTCGGGAACGAGCAGGCGCAGCATGAGCTTGAGGATGGTGGACTTTCCCGTCCCCGACTCTCCCGCTATCACCAGGGTCTCGCCGTGCGCAACTTTGAGCGAGATGTCGTCGAGCAGCGGCGATTCGAAGGAGAGGTAGACGTGCGAGAGCTCGATCACCGGCGTCGCATCGCGGCCGTAGCCGCTGGCCCGCTCGCGCGGCACGGTGTCCGCCTCGCCGTCGAAGCCGAGGTCGCTCACGGCCGTGTCGTCGCCACCGTCCACACCCTCTCGCACCGGGTCGCCGCTCATGGCAGGATGTAGAGCAGGATCTGGGTCATGAAGTAGTCGGTGGTGAGTATCAGCACGCTGGCCGTCACCACCGTGCGCGTTGTCGCCTTCCCCACACCCTCCGTACCGCCCGACGTTTGCAGCCCGAAGAAGCACCCCGTGATCGAGATGAGCGCGCCGAATACGAACGGCTTGAATAGCCCCTGGATGAAATCGGTGGGGATGTAGCGAAGCACGAAGCCGCCGGCCGCGATCTGCTCCCACACCGTTCGCCAGTAGAGCGAGCTCGGTATCCCAACGTAGAGCGAAGCGATGACGTTGCCGCCGAAGATGCCGATGAGGTCCGCCAGAATGGTGAGCACGGGGAGCATCACCAGCGCCGCCAGCAGCCGCGGGGTCACGAGCTTCTTGATCGGGTCCGTACCAAGGGTATTCAGCGCGTCGATCTGCTCGGTGACGCGCATCGAACCGATCTCCGCGGCTATCCCGGACCCCACCCGGCCGGCCACCATGAGGCCGGCGAGCACGGGACCGAGCTCACGGATCATCGAAGCGGTCACGAGCCGACCCAGGTACATAGTCGCACCGAACTGGGCCATCTGCACGGAGAACTGAAGCGCTAGGACCATCCCCGTGAAGAAACCCGTGAGTAGAACGATGGCCAGTGACTGCACACCGATCGAATCCATCTGCTGGATGATGTCGCCGCCGTAGAACGGACGCGCCACGATGAAGCGGACGGCGTTCCACGCGAGTACGAAGTAACTCTGAACCGCGTGAACGGCTTGCTTGGCCGCTTCGTTCAGCCGCTTGAGTGGGTGGAACAATCGGTGGCTGGTGTGGGTTTCGACGTCCGGTCACGTGCGCGCACGCGGGCGTCGAACCGACGGCGGCGCGAGCGCGTGACGTACTGGGCAATTGGCGTGCCCGGGGATGGTGCGTGGCTCGCGTATGGATGGCCGAGCGATCGGTGAGTGACATGACCGCGTGGCTACGAGCGCAGCTTCCTGCCAACGGACCGTACTGATAGCTTATCCCGCGTCATGCCCGAATCGCAATCACCCTCCGGTCGCCCTTCGTTGGCGCGCGACCGCCTCCGGGAGCTGCTGCGCGCCGCGGAGGGGCGCCGGGTCGCCATCGTGGGCGATGCCATGCTGGATGTCTACCTCCACGGCGACGTGGAGCGCATCTCCCCCGAAGCGCCGGTACCGGTGGTGCGAGTGCGCGGCCGGCGCTTCGCGCTGGGCGGCGCCGCCAACGTGGCGCAGAACGTCGCCGCTCTGGGCGCGCGTTGCGAGCTCGTGGCCACCGTCGGACGCGATGCGAGCGGCACGACGCTACGTGAGATGCTGTCGACCATCGGAAGCGGCTCCCGATCGCTGATCGAGGTGCAACGCCCCACCACGACCAAGACCCGCATCCTCGCGCGCGTCCAGCAGGTGGTCCGCTTCGATGAGGAAGAGGACCACGACGTGGATGGCGACGAGGTGGCGCGACTCCTGGCCGCGATGGAGTGCGCGATCGATGAGGCGGATGCGCTGGTGCTGGAGGACTACAACAAGGGCGTTCTCGTGAGCACCGTGATCGAGCGGGCGGTCTCGCACGCGCGCTCGCGCGGGATCCCTATCGTCGTGGATCCCAAGTACCGAAACTTCTTCAGCTACGCCGGCGCGACGGTATTCAAGCCCAACAGGCGCGAGCTCGAGCTCGCGCTCGGCGCGGCGGTGGACCTCGATCATCCGCGCACGCTCCCCGAGACGCTCGAACGGCTCCAGGTGGCCAATCTCCTGCTCACGCTCGGTGAGAGTGGGATGGCGCTGATCGGCTCGGACGGCGACATCCACCGGGTACCGACCACAGCGCGCGAGGTGTACGACGTGGTGGGTGCGGGAGACACGGTGACGGCCTACCTGGCGGCGATGCTGGCCGCCGGCGCGGAGCCACGCGAGGCGGCGGAAGTGTCGAACTTCGCGGCGGGAGTGGAGGTGGGAAAGCTCGGTGCCGCTACCGTCTCTCCCGACGAGGTGCTCGAGGCGTACGACGAATACCAGGAGCGTTCCGAGCGACGTTGACTACCAGGCGTCGAGCGGGAGCTCCGCCGTTATGCGCGCGAGATCGGCGCGAAGCCACTCGAAGCGGAGACCTCCTGCGGTGAGTGCCATCGCCGCCGCATTCGCGCTCGACGACTGGCGAAAGTGCGCGAAGAAGCGGCCCACGCCGCTGCGGCGAGGCGGGAGAGCGCCGAGCAGCAGGTGCACGCCGCCGACGGCGTCCTGATTCAGTCGCCGCGCCTCCGAGATCGCCCTGGCCAGCACTCGCCTGCCGGCGGCCGAGAGGTGGAGCGATTCCGGGTCGGCATCCGTCGCATCCCGGCGACCGGTTCCCGCCTGCTCCATCTTGCGACATAGGACTCCCAGATCGGCGAAGGAGCGTCTGAGGTACGGCAACGCCGCGCTCTCCCCCTCGCGAACGATGCCCAGCACGATGTGCCGCGGCTCGACGACCGGGTCACCCAGACGCGCAGCTTCGGCGCGCGCGAGCTTCAGCGCGCGGCGAGCGTGGTAGTTCAGGGGGTAGGACTGTGACGATGCCATTGACGGGCGTTGTGGTGCTTCGACCGGTGCGCGTGTCGCACCGGCAATCTGGCACGCGGGTCCGGTATCGGTTAGCTTGAAGCGATTCCGGGCCCTTAGCTCAGTCGGTTAGAGCAGCGGACTCATAATCCGACGGTCGCAGGTTCGAGTCCTGCAGGGCCCACTACCACGCCGTCCATTGCACAATTAGAATTGAAAGCTCGTTCGCCCGGGCTTCGATTGTCGGGCGTTCGGTCGCGTAGCTCAGCTGGTTAGAGCGCTGGTCTCACATACCAGAGGTCCGGGGTTCGAGTCCCTGCGCGACCACTGCTTCACCCTCGCGTTGATCAGGCGCCCTGCTCCACCTTCCTGATCCCCTCGCCATCGCCGGCTCGCTCATAGCTCGAGCCGCACACGGCGCAGCGCACACCCTCCGCACCATCCAGCTTCGCGCCGAG
>DATCXR010000251.1:0-3515 GCA_036565685.1 Gemmatimonadaceae bacterium | reverse complement strand
GCTTGCGAAGCTCGTCCGCCAGCCGGAGCCGATCGATGAGCTCCTCGTCCACCGAGCCGGTGCTCCCTCGCAGCTCGCGGAGGAGCGCCATGAGGTCGAGCGCCGAGAGGTTTTCGGGAAAGCGCCCGATCTGCGGCATGTAGCCGATGCGCGAGCGGTAGTCGTCGTCCGCGCCGATGGGCTTCCCATCGATGCGCACGCCCCCCGAATCGGCGCGGGTGAGGCCGAGGACGATCTTGATGAGCGTCGTCTTGCCGGCTCCATTCGGCCCGACCACGGCGGTCACCCGCCCACTCGCCATGGTCAGGTCGAGCCCGCGCAGGACGTGCAGCGCGCCGAAGCGCTTCTCCAACTCGTTGACTTCTATCATGTGAGCCTGTGCATGGCTGGGCGTGGGTCGTTGACGCCGTCCGGCGTGAGAACCGGCAGCACGCGCTCGGCGGCGTCGAGCAGCTCCACGAAGGCACTGCGCAACAGGACGAGAGCGGGTTCCGCGCGTGCCGCGAGAAGGGAGAAGAGGCGCACCGGCCAGTGCGGTACGTCGCCCACTCCGTCGCGGTCCAGGTCGTAGCCGTTGTAGCTATCCCAGTAGTTGCCGGCGAAGGTGCTCGTGATCTGCCTGGCGTCGGTCACTACGTCGAAGGTGTTCCCGATGAAGTCGTTCCGCGTGAAGCGGCCATCCATCGTGCTCGCCGCCAGCTTCACTGCCCAGCCGTTGGCGATGAATTCGTTTTTATCCACCTGCAGCCGGTTTGCCCCTTCCGCGAGGAGCCCGGTGGTATTCCGCTCGAAGACGTTCCCCTCGAGGCGGCTGTCGGTGATCTCCTTGAGGAGGAGGCCGTACGCGGCCCCGCCCCAGTTCTGCTCGAAGCGGTTGCCTTTCATGGTCACGTTTTTCGTGTACATCACCGCCACGCCGGATCCGTTGTCGCGGAAGATGTTGTCGGTGTAACGGCAGTCGTTCGAGTACATGAAGTGAAGGCCGTAGCGCAGATTCCCCTCGCTCACGTTCCCGCGGATGTCGCTCCCGTGCGAGAACTCGAGGTAGATCCCATCGCGGTGGCCGCTGATCCGGTTGTCGGCTATGGTGGTCCCGTGCGACGACCAGAGGTGAATACCGTTCCCCGAGCCTGACTCGCCGTTCGTGGTAGCGTGCAGCACGTTGCGCTCCACCATGCAGTCGGTTGCCTCGGCGAGGTAGATGCCGAAGAAGGCGTCGTCGAAGCGGTTGTCCGCTATCGTGCATCCCTTCGCACCGGCCACCTTGATTGCCGCGCGATCTTCCACGTAGCTGGTGCCGACGTGCACGAAGTGCAGGCCGCGCACAGTCACATCATCGGCGGCTATGGTCATGATCTGCCGTTCGCCCTCCCCGTCGAGCACGGGGAGCCCGACACCCTCGATCTCCAGGCGTTTGTCCACGATGATCGTGGGCTCGCGGTAGGTGCCCGCCTTCACTAGGATGCGGTCGCCGGGCGAGGCCCGCCGCACCCCCTCGGTGATCGTACGTACCGGCCCACCGGGGCTCACCACCACGGTGCGTTGCGCGGCGAGCGAGGTAGCCAGTGATGTCAATGCGATGGCCGCCGCAGCGAAGCGATGGGCCACGGCGCGCGCGCGATCAGTGCTGGTGCGCATCGACAGCTCCGTCGTGCAGATCAGCGGTTCCTGTCGGCGTCATGCCGGGTGCCAGACCCTCGCGAGTCACCATCGCCACCACCTCGCTCCAGCTGAGCGTATCGCCCACAGGAACGCTGGCCGAGGCCGCATCCGAGCCTGCCTGCAGCGCCAGGAGCCCGCGCCCCATCGGACTGCCGGGTCCCTGGTGGTGGATGTAGCGTGCTTGGCGCGCGGGCACGAACGTTCCCGGCTTCTGGTAGTCGCTCACCCAGAGCGACCGGACGCTGGTGCTGTCCTCGAGCTCCGCATAGAACGACGCCAGGCACTCGATCGAGTCGAACTTGTGCACCTTACCCGTACGCGTGATCAGCTCTCCGCCGTAGCGCGGATCGCTGATCTGCATTCTGCAGTAGTCGCAGGAGTCCTGGTCGTACGCGATCGGTACGGGCCCCGAGGTGCAGGCCGCGAGTAGCAGTGCGATCGCGATGGTGGCGAGCAACCACACTTTGTGCGGTTGCCGCGTGCCGGCGCGAGGGAAGGCGCGAGTACGCATCAGCGGCTTCCGGCCGGCTGCAGCCGGCTCGTGGCGACGTCCGCAAACGGCTCTTCCGCGACAGTGCTCTGCGCGAGCTCCGTCTCCATGCGCGCGGATCGAGCCGCCCGCACGGATACGAAGAGTGCGTACGCTCCGAGAAGGAACGCAATGCCCAGCATGATGGCGCCCGCCGCCGGGAGCGAGATCGCCGTGAAGTTGAGGAGCTGCTTCGCTCCGATGAGGGGCGGCTCGTAGGTCATCCCCGGCACCTTTATGATCGCGTGCTCCATGTCGAGGTTGCGACCGTAATCACGCTCCCACTTCCAGAACTCGAGGAGCCCCAGCAGCGCTGCCGTGGCGTAGGCTCCCAGCCAGGCGGCGAGAACCTTCCGCCGCCCGGCGAGGGCCACTAGCAGTGCTCCCACTACCAGCGCGCCGAGCACCCAGGGCATGATGTTCAAGACAGGTATCGCCTCGGGGTCGATCGCCTTCATACCGATGTAGTGGTTCAGCGAGTTGATGTTGGTCAGATCGTTCTCGGTCATGCCACGCACGGTGTTCACGTGAATCAGGAGCCCCAGACCTTCGGGGTACTGTGGGGCAAGGAGGCGGATCTGCCATAGTGGGAGGAAGAATCCTCCCACCATGAGCAGTGCCGCTACTGCCGTGAGTGCTCGCGCTATGCGTGTCATTGCTGGCTCATCTGCGCCTGGGCCTTCTTGCTGATGTTCGCCATGAGCGGAGTGTTCGATCCCGCGGGAGACACTCGGATGTAGCCCTGCATCTCCTGGTGAAGCGCCGAGCAGAAGTCAGTGCAGTAGAAGGGATAGACTCCCGGCGCCTGCGGAACCCACTTGAGAGTCCGCGTCGCGCCCGGAGCGAGGATCAGCTCGGCGTTGTTCGCGCCGAGTACCGCGAAGCCGTGCACGATGTCCCAGTCCTGCTCGATGTTCGTCACGTTGAAGTAGACCGTGTCGCCCACCTGCACGCCCTCGATGTTGTCAGGGGCGAAGTGGCTCCGGATCGCCGCCATCTTGACGTCCACCCGTTTGCCCGTGCGCTTGATGCCACCTTCGCTCTCGGCCTTCACGGCGCCCGGGTTCCTGTTCTCGGAAAGCTTGTAGAACTTCACCTGCTTGTCCTTCAGAACAGCGGCCGGGATCGCCTGCGCGTAGTGCGGCTCGCCGATGGTCGGGAAGTCGAGCAGCATCTTCATCTTGTCGCCGCTGATGTCGATCAGCTGCGCCGACTGCGCGAGCTCGGGGCCCGTGGGCAGATAGCGATCCTTGGTGATCTTGTTGAGCGAGACGAGGTACTTCCCCCAGGGCTTCTTGCTGTCGCCGCCCGGGATCATGAGGTG
>DATCXR010000137.1:0-1372 GCA_036565685.1 Gemmatimonadaceae bacterium | reverse complement strand
CAGCCAGCTCTGGCTGATGAGCCGCCTCGGCGGCGAGGCGGAGATGGTGTCTCACGTCAAGGGCGGGATCTCCGAGTACGCCTGGTCGCCCGACGGAAAGCGACTCGTCTTCGTCGTCACCGACCCCGACTCGGCCAAGAGCGACTCCACGAGCCCGCCGAAGCCGATCATCATAGACCGCTATCGCTTCAAGGATGACGGGAGCGGCTACCTCGGCGACCACCGCGACCATCTGTACCTGTTCGACCTCACGACGAAAAAGCTCGAGCAGATCACGTCGGGCCCGTACGACGATGAGAGCCCGGCGTGGTCGCCCGACGGCAAACGCGTCGCGTTCGTGAGCGCTCGTGGTCCCGATCCCGACCGGACGGGGAACACCGACGTCTTCGTGATCGATGCGCGTCCGGGCGCATCGCCCAGGCAGCTCACCACCTTCGCGGGGCCGGATGACGGCGACATCAGCTGGAGCCCCGACGGGAAGACGATCGCGTACATCCAGGGGAGCGAGCCCAAGTACTCGGCGTACAACATGCGGCACCTGGCTGTCGTTCCGGCCGACGGCGGCGCGCCGCGCGTGCTGAGTGGAGAGCTGGATCGCTCGATCTCTTCGCCGCTGTGGAGCGCCGATGGATCCGCCATCTACTTCACGGTGGCCGACGACCGCATCCGCTACCTGGCGCGCATCCCGGCCGCGGGCGGGCGCGTGGAGCGTGTCATCGATGGAGAACGCGTCGTGTCGTCCCCTTCGCGGGACGCGCACGGCTCGATCGCGCTTCTTTCCACCACGGCCGCGCATCCACCGGAGGTGTTCGCAGTGGACGGCGACACGCTGAGGCGGCTCTCGCACCAGAACGACGGATGGCTGGGGGGCGTGCAGCTCGCGACCACCGAAGGGATCTCGGCGCGCGGGAAGGACGGGACCGTGGTGAATGGTCTCCTCGTGAAGCCGGCGTCGTATCGGGAGGGGCAGCGCTACCCGGCGATCCTCTGGATCCACGGCGGGCCGAATTCGCAGGATCAGTACGAGTTCCGCATCGAGCGCGAGCTCTTCGCTGCAAGGGGGTACGTGGTGTTCACCGCCAATTACCGTGGGAGCACCGGACGTGGCGACGCGTACAGCAAGAGCATTTTCGCCGACTGGGGGAACAGGGAAGTGCGCGACCTCCTGGCCATGACCGACCGGATCGTCGCGATGGGGATTGCCGATCCGAACCGACTGGGAATCGGGGGGTGGAGCTACGGCGCGATACTGACCAACTACACGATCGCGAGCGACAAGCGCTTTCGAGCGGCGGTGAGCGGGGCGGGGAGCTCGATGCAGCTCGGGATGTACGGCGTGGACGAGTACGTGACTCAATACGACGCCGAGCTG
>DATCXR010000125.1:0-8442 GCA_036565685.1 Gemmatimonadaceae bacterium | reverse complement strand
TGTGGACGATTCGCGTGACCGGTCCGCTGCTGGTCACGCTCGGGGTTCTCTTCTGGACCGGCCGGGCGTTCGGGCTCCTCCCGCTCCACATGTCGATCGGGCTGCTCTTCGTGTTCGCGCTGCTCCTGCTCGCCGCGGTCGCGGCCCGGGCGGGAGTGCGCCGCACGCAGGTGGTGCTCACCGTGGCGACAGCCCTCCTGATTCCGCTCGTCGGCATGACGCAAACGCGCCTGCTACCTGGATCGTGGCACTGGCTGGTGAAGGTCGTTCACCTGCTGATCGGCATCGCGGGGATGGTCGTGGCCGCGCGGCTGGGAGGTGCGATTCGCGACCGCGATATCCCCGACGAATCGCGGCCGGTCGTCGAGCCGCCGCTCGCTATTCCCGGCGAGTCTAGCGGCTCCGACCTATCCACCCCTTCATCCGGAAGAACACGATCATACCGGCCGCGATCCCCAGCATGATGAGCAGCAGCACGGGATACGCCCACCAGACGTGGAGCTCCGGCATGTAGTCGAAGTTCATCCCATATATGCCGACGATGAAGGTGAGCGGGATGAAGATGCTCGCCATGACGGTGAGCACCTTCATCACCTCGTTGGTCCGCTGGCTCATGCTGGACATGTAGAGATCCATCAGGTTCGCGGCGAGGTCGCGAAAGGTCTCCACGGCGTCGGTCGCCTGCACCGCATGGTCGTAACAGTCGCGCAGATACTCTCGCACCAGGGGGCCCACCAGATCGCTCTCTTCGCGGATGAGCGTGTTGACCGCTTCGCGCTGCGGCATGATGGCCCGGCGCAGACCGAGAAGCTCGCGGCGAATCGCGTGGATCCGGCGCATTCCCCCGGGCGTGGGCCGCTCGAGGATCTCCTCCTCGAGGTCGTGCAGCCGGTCGCCGAGCATCTCGATTACCGGATAGTAGCCATCGAGCACGGCGTCTATGAGTGCGTAGACGAGGTAGTCGGGGCCGTGTCGGCAGATCATCCCCTCACTCTGTCGGATCCTCTTGCGCACGGGGTCGAAGACATCGCCGTACTGCTCCTGGAGCGATAGCACGTAGCTCTTTCCGAGAAATAGGCTCACCTGCTCGGCGCAGACCTCCCGGTGCTCGCCGAGCCGGACCATGCGGGCGATGTACAGGTTGAAGTGATCGTACACCTCCGACTTCGGACGTTGCGGCGTGTTGACCGCATCGGCGATCGCCAGCGGATGGAGCTCGAAGATCTCGCGTATCCGCTCGATCGTCGCCCCGTCGCCGAATCCCTGGACGTCTATCCAGCTCACGCCCTCGCCCTTCTGCAGGAGCTCGGTGAGCTCTTCGACGTTCTCGATGGTGCGCTCCTCGAGAAGGTGGTCGGCGTCGTAACGCATCAACTGGATGATTGGCGGCGGCGAGTCTGCGGGAAGCGCGAGCGTCCCCGGCCGCGCCCCCACCGGCGGATTACGCTTGCGCTGAAGCAGGAGGTGCGACGCACCCACGGCGAGCTGTCGGTGGAGAGATGTCATGGACCTGGCCCTGTTACTTGGAGTCGTTCGTCGTATCCGCGTCCATGAAGACACTGCCGTTATCGAGCGACACGGACGCGATGCGCTTCCGCGTAGCGACTTTCACCGCGGCCCGCTTCTGGTTCGCCTCCCATATAGCGGGGGTCTGGTGGAGAGTCTGGCTGCTCCCATCGCTGTACTTCACCATGATGTCCACGGGCGGGAGCATCCCGCCGATGTTGTCCAGCGCCACGGTGTAGCCGTTGCCGGTCTTCGTCACGCCGGCGACAGCGAGGTCTATGTAGCTGTTGTCGAAGTACCAGCTCCGCCAGAACCAGTTCAGGTTCTTCCCCGATATGTCGTTGACGGTGTTGAAGAAGTCCCAGGGGAGCGGGTGCTTTCCGTGCCAGCGATCGACGAAGCCGTGCAGCACCTTCCGGAACATCGCATCACCCAGGAGATCCTTCAGCGCGAGGTAGCCGAGCGATGCCTTCCCGTAGGCGTTCGGTCCGTACGCGGCACCGACGAGCGCGTCCTCGGGAGTGACTATCGGGATCTCCATCAGCGGCGACGGGTTGCGGATCCAGCCGGCCACGCGGAACTGCTTGTAGAAGCTCGTCGCGCGCCCCTCGCCGAGATCGTTCTGGCCGATGAGATACTCGAAGGTGGTGGCCCACCCCTCGTCCATGAAGGCGTAGCGCGTCTCGTTGATCCCCATGTAGAAGGGGAACCAGGTGTGCGCCATCTCGTGCTCCACCACGAAGCGCGAGAAGACCGTGTCCGGCGTGCTCGCGTCGTTTACCATCATTGGGTATTCCATGTCGGCGAAGCCCTGCACCACGGTGGACTTCTCGTACGGGTATGGCACACCGGGCCAGTTGTGCGAGAGCCAGCCGAGCGCGTGCCGGCCGAACTGTACCATGTGGTGGTAGTCGGCGGCGGTGTCGTTGAAGGCGGCCTGCACGCTCGCACGCCTCCGCGTGGAGCTGTCCACGATCACGCTAGCCGCGTCCCAGTCGTAGTGGTCGCTCACGTTGAAGGCGACGTCGGGGACGTACTTCGCGGTGAAGTGCCAGGAGTTGACCGGCTGCTGCGCGGTGACGCGCTTCGCCTTCCAGTCCTCCCTGGTCGCGACGTGAACCGTGGTGTCCGACTCGAAAGATGCCTCGTAGCGCGCGAGCGCTTCGGGCTGCAGCACCTCCTTCGCGTTCACGAGTGTGCCCGTCCCCCACACCATGTAGTTGGCGGGCGCCTGGATGGTCACGTCGTAGTCGTTGAAGTCGCTGTAGAACTCCTGCTCGTCGGTGAAGTTCATCGTGTCCCACCCGTTGTAGTCGTCGTAGACGGCCACGCGCGGGTAGAAGTACGCCAGGTAATACGTGGTCGAGTCGATCATTCCCTCACGGCCGCTCTCGAGGGAGATCTGGTAGTGCCAGTCGAAGGCGAGCTGCACGGAGTCGTGCGGCATGAGCGGCGTGGGGAGCCGCACCGGCTGCCAGGTGAAGTAGCGGTCGGACTCCTGCCAGGGCACCGACGTCCCATTCACGGCGAAGGTGTCGATGTGCACGCCGGAGGTGAGATACTCCGCGCTCGCTCCGCCGTTCCGCGGCGCGCCGGGCTTGTGGATGTTGAGGAAGAGCTTGATGACGAGCGCGTTGAGGGTGTCGGGGCTGTTGTTCGTGTAGGTGATCCGCTCGCTCCCGCGCACCGTGCGGTCGGGTGGCATCACCTTCACCGTCATGGTGTAACGGCCGTGGTTCTGCCAGTAGCTCGGGCCGGGCTTTCCATCCAGCGAGCGAGTGCCGTTGGCGATTGCCTCCTTCACCGTGCGCGGCATGTAGAGCGTATCGGTCGCCGGTGTAGTCGGTGCCGCGGCAAGCACGCCGCAGAGCGAGACGAGGAGCGACCACTTCGCGATCGAGGATGCGGTGATGCCGAACGAAGAATTGATCATTGGCGATAACTCCCCTCCCCCTGGATGATGTTCACTTGCTGTTCACTGCGGTCCCACGCTCAGATCCGCACGAACCGATACATCAATCGTATAATCGGATACGCTTCCGCCATGCTCGCCGCGGTGAATCCTACGGTGTAGCCGTCCACGCGTTTCACGCCGGGGATCGCCTCGAGGATCTGCGGGAGCGCGGTGTCGCTGAAGCGCATCCGCACTCGCACCGGCTTCCCCACGTCGAGCTGCTTCGCTGCGCCCGCGGCGCCGCTCCGCGCGAGGGCGCGCTTGGCGGCGGCCACCAGCCGTTCGTGCACCACCTTCGGGTGGATGAGCTTCGCCGAGACGTCGGTCACCGCCCACTTGGTGGTGACGAGCTCCGCGCCCACGTTCTGGCCGAATTGCGCCACGAAGGCCGAGTCGCCGCTCGCGAGGAGCACGGGAACTCCGAGCGCGGCCGCGTAGGCGGCGTTGAGGCCGCCCTCGCCTACCTCGCGGTCGTCGAGCCAGAGGCCCTTCACGCTCCCGGTACCCGTGTGAGCGAGGAAGGCATCGGGCGTTCCCGCACGCGCATGGTAGCCGATGAAGAACGCCGCATCGAAGGTGGAGTCGAGCCCCGCCACCATCCCCACCGGCTTCACCGCACCCTGGATGTAGGTGACGCGCGGATCGAGCTCGGTGTGCAGGAGATTCTGCATGTCGCCGTGCGAGTCGTTCACCAGCACGGTGGCTGGCCCGCTCTCGAAGATCGCGGCCACGACGGCGTTCACCTCATCGGTCATGAGCCGGCGCGCGAGGTCGTAGTCCTTCCCACCAGCCGAGGTCATCGCGGGAGTTCCGACGCCGCCGATTCCCTCCATGTCCACGGAGATGAAGATCCTGCGCGGCTGCTGCGCGGCGGCGGTCGCGGAGAACACGAAGAGAAGCGTCGCGGCGATGGCACACGTTCGCGCGGTGAGCGTGGTGGCGAGCGTGCTGCTCGCGCGGCGGACGGCCGCGGCCAGGATCTTCGCGCTCTCCCGCGCGAGTGGCGAGCTTCGGCGATTCTCGGGGCTGCTCATGCGGCGTTCCTCGGGAGGGTGGTCTGCTCGGGGCTTGTCGATCCTGAAGATGCCGGGCGTGCGACGGGCTCGCCATAGCGACGGGATCAGGTATCGAGGATCTCTCCCAGCACGCTCGTCGCTCGCGCGATGCGATGCTCGGAGAAGCCGCCGAAGCCGAGCAGCAGGCCGTTCCCCTTCACCGGGCCCGCGTAGCAGGTGGAGAGCGCGGTCGCGGTGAGACCGCGCGCCGTCATCCTCTCGAGCACCTCCAGGTCGCTGATACCGGCCGCGAGGAAGGTCGTGATGTGCAGCCCGGCATCGGCGTTGTGCACGCGGAGCCGTCCGTCGCAGTGCCGCTTTACGCCATCGATCAGTGCAGCGCGTCGCCGCAGGTAGATCGCCCGCATGCGGCGCAGATGGCGCGCGAAGTGCCCCTCCCGCAGGAAGTCAACCAGCGCCAGCTGGTAGAGCGTCGGGGAGAAGATGTCGAACGCCTCCCGCGCGTCGACGAACTTCCTTCGCAGTGCCGGCGGTACCACGATGTAGCCCACCCGGAGTGCGGGAAAGAGCACCTTGCTGAAGGTGCCGATGTAGATCACGCGCTGGTGCGAGTCCATCCCCTGGAGCGCGCCGAGCGGGCGACTCACGTAGCGGTACTCGCTGTCGTAGTCGTCCTCGATGATCCACGCCCCGCGGTGCGCGGCCCAGTCGAGGAGCGCGAGCCGTCGCGCGGCGGTGATCGAGACGCCAAGCGGGTACTGGTGCGACGGCGTCACGTACGCCGCCCGCACCCGGGCGCGCAGCGCATGCAGCGCGTCGACGTCCATCCCCTCGGCGTCTACAGGAACGAGCGCGAGCTTCGCTCCATTCGCGCCGAGTGCGGTGCGTGCCAGGGGATAACCCGGCTCCTCCATAGCCACCCGGTCGCCACGCTCGAGGAGCACCGCTGCGCAGATGCGCAGCGCGGCCTGCGAGCCGGATACGACGAGCACGTCTTCGGCCTCGCAGCGCACAGCGCGCGCCGTGCGCAGATGCTCTGCGATCGCCGAGCGCAGCACCCTCACCCCGGCCGGGTCGCCGTACGCCATGCGAACGGGCGTGAGCGCGCGCGCGTGCCTGGCGACGATGCGCGCCCAGATCGCGTGCGGGAACTCATCGAGCGCGGGTAGACTCATGCGAAATGGCCGGAGCCCACCCTTGTACGGCACGCCGCGAGTCGCGCGCTCCCGCTCGCTCCGGGCCGCGCGAATAGTGGCAGCCGGTCGCGGCGCGGTACTTCTCCGGTCGTGGAGCGGGACCGATCGAAACGCGTCGTCGGGGAGCGTATCGCTCACGAAGGTACCCGCGCCCACGCGCCCCTCGAGGTAACCCTCGTGCAGAAGCTGCTCGTAGGCGGTGAGCACGGGGAGGCGCGATACCTCGAGCTCGGCCGCCAGCACGCGAGTGGATGGCACCCGCTGCCCCGGACGCAACAGTCCGTCGAGGATCGCGCGTCGCAGTCGCTCGTAGATCTGCCTGTGCAGCGGCACGCCGGCGCTCCGGTCGAGCGGGATGTGCGGGAGGATGTGCGGGCTGGCGGCGGTCTTCATGGTGCTCCATGGCCTGGGGGACGCACAGAATGGCTATGCCCAAAAGCTAATAAATGGCGCTGGCGGGTGGACCGCTATGCGGCCTAGTATCCCGGAGTCGACGCGCGGCGCTGTCGCGCGAGCCAACTTCGCCTCGATGCTGCTCGATCCATGACATCATCTTCGATCGCTCGCCACCCCGGAGCTGCCGCTCCACGATCAACCGCGCCGATCTCGGGGGAGCCGCGCGACGGCACGCATGACTTCGACTTTCTCGAGGGGCGCTGGCGAGTTCATCACCGGCGCCTGCGCCATCCGCTCTCGGGCTCGAGCGACTGGGACGAGTTCGATGGGAGCGCCGTCGAGCGCACGCTCTGGGATGGACGTGCGAATCTCGAGGAGGTCGAAGCGGAGATGCCCACCGGCCGGCTTCGGGCGCTGGCGCTGCGCCTCTACGACCCCGCTTCCCGGCAGTGGAGCATCCACTGGTCCACCAGCGCCGCGGGCACGCTGGACACTCCGATGATCGGCGAGTTCCGCGACGGGAGAGGCTTATTCGTCTGCCAGGAGCGATATGACGGCCGGGCGATCCTGCAGCGCTTCATATGGACGAGCAGCGGGCCCGACGCGTGTCGCTGGGAGCAGGCATACTCGGCGGACTGCGGGGCGAGTTGGGAGACGAACTGGATAATGGAGTTCACACGTGATGGATAGCGTGATCTGCAGTGCACCCTGTTTGGTGGTCGCGCCAGCGCACATCTCCGACGTGGATCTGTTCGCGCCGCTCTTCGACGCGTACCGCCAGTTCTACGGCGCGGCGCCCGACCTTTCGGCGGCCCGCGACTTTCTCGCGCAGCGACTTTCGTGTGGCGAGTCGGTGGTTCTCATGGCGATACTCGAATCCGAGGATGGAGATAGCGACACCGTGGCCGGCTTCGCTCAGCTCTATCCATCGTTCTCGTCGCTGGCGCTGCGGAGGACGATGATCCTCAATGACCTCTTCGTCGCACCCGACTGCCGGCGCATGGGCGTCGCACGACGGTTGGTACAGGAGGCGGTGGACTACGCTCGTCGGGCGGGCGCGGTGCGCATCGAGCTCGCCACGCAGCACACCAACCGCAGCGCGCTCACCCTCTACGAGTCGGAGGGATTCGAACGCGACACGGAGTTCGTGCACCTGAGTCGAGCGACAAGGTCGGGGCTGGAATGGTGAATCGGTACGGACGCGGCCTCGCTCGCGAGCTGACCCAGTCGCATCTGTACCATTTCGGTACAGCCATTGTGATGCAGCGAGACGCCCGGAACGGGCGTGATCGCAATCACTATTTCCAACTCGTGATAAACTAACCACTTACGACGAGCGCTCCGCTCTCTCGATCGGGTGTGCCGATTGCCCTTACTGGTGCCAGTCCAGCCGGTAACGGAATCGGCTCCACCCGCATCACGGAGAGGCTCGAATGCTCGACACTCGTAAGGCATGTATAGCGACCGCCGCAGCCGCGGCACTCCTCGTCACCGTCTCACCCGGCGCCGGCGCGCAGTCGAGCACCGTCTCGTACGGCGTCACGGCGGCCGCCTTCGGATTTCAGGACGGCCACCAGGAGCAGGCGCTCGGCGCGATCATCCAGCTCACCCCCACGCGCTGGCTCTCGCTCGGCGCGAGCCCCACTCTCCTGCGCGTCAGCGCAGTGGATGGAAGCGAGAGCCGCTTCGGGATCACCGACCTCCCGGTCTACGCCGGTGTCTTTCACTCCTTCGATGCACCGTGGCGTCCCACGCTCGGCTTCGCGGGTGTGGCATCGCTCCCCACGGGCGACGCGGACCAGGGATTGGGGCGCGGCAAGTCGCTGCTGAGCGCGCAGGGCGTGCTCGCCATCTCCCCACTCCCGGTGATCACCGTACGTGCAGGCGCTTCGCGACTGCTGCGAGTGGGCGACTCGGCGCCGAGCGGGATTCCCACGACGTCGCTCTTCGGCGACGCGGTGCTCCTCGCCAGCGCGCGCACGAACCTGAGCGTCGGCTACGCGATGGAGCTGCGCGGCGAAGCGCCGTCCACCTACGACCCGGCGCGCGCCATCAACGCGGCGATGGTGCACTCGCTCTTCGGCCCGGTGGTACTGGGCATGAGCGCCGGCCGGACGATCCAGGGGATGGGACCGCGCTGGTCCTTCGCGGTCGGGATAGGGACCGCGTTCGCGGGGCTCTCGCCGGTAGGAGCCACCTCCCCGAGCGCGCGCGGCGCGGGCGGGATGACGAAGCCCACCGGAGCGCTCCCCGCCATTGGCGACGCCTCGTGCCGGCTCCTGGGCGGCTGCTGATCGATAGACGGGACCTTCTCGAATCACACGAACCACATCACTTCAACCGAACAACGGAGAAAGGACAATGTCGAAGACAA
>DATCXR010000066.1:0-3062 GCA_036565685.1 Gemmatimonadaceae bacterium | reverse complement strand
GCAGCGCCCGAGCCCACCCCGGCGAATCCGAAGGGGACGGAGGGGTGGACGCAGGTGACCGCGGTGAGGGGCTTCGACAGTCCCGAGTCCGTCTGGTACGACTCCACCCTCGACATCTACTTCGTCTCCAACACGGGAAGCGGGAACGGCGACGACTCCCGCGGATTCATCAGCCGACTGAAGAGCGACGGCACCATCGACTCGCTCCGCTTCATCGCCGATGGCCAGAACGGCGTCACCCTCCACACCCCGCGCGGGCTCGCCGTGCTCGGCGACACGATCTGGGTGGCCGACGGGAAGACGCTCCGCGGCTTCGACAAACGGAATGGCAAGAGTGTCGGCGAAGTCGACTTCTCGCAGCTGGGCGCCGAGCTCCTCAACGATGTGGCACTTGGACCCGAGGGATCCGTCTTCATCACCGACACCCGCGCCAGGGACGGCGCCGGCGAGATCTTTCGCATCCCCCAACTCACCGTCGAGGGCCGCTCTCGCAACCCACAGGTGGCCAGCACCAACACGACTCTGCACGGCCCCAACGGCATCACCTGGGACCGCGTGCGCGGCCACTACCTCGTGGCGTCCTTCCTGGGGAACGACATCTACTCGTGGATGCCGAAATCCGAGCCGGCCACGATCGCCAAGGGCCCTGGCCGCTTCGACGGCATCGCCGCACTCGGCGACGGCCGCATCCTGGTCACGAGCTGGAACGACTCCAGCCTGATGGTGGTCCGCGGTGACAGTCTCCGCACCGTCATAAGCGGCCTCCCCGAGCCCGCCGACCTGGGCATCGACAACAAGCGCCAGCGCGTCGCCATCCCCCTCTCCGCCAGCAACGAGGTCGTGATCTTCACAATCCCCGCGGCCACTGCAGGGAGGAAGGTGCCGACGAAGGTGACGAGGTGAGGAGGGGAGGAAGTAGACAGCAGAGAGCAGAAAGCAGGAGCTGCAAGGGAACAGGGAACAGGAAACAGGGAACAGGTACGGCTCGTAGTTCTGTTGTCATCCCCGTGTCATCCCCGCGAAAGCGGGGATCCATGCCAGCCAGTCCGAACATGGGTCGCCGCTTGCGCGGGGATGATCCCGAATGACAGGTAGTTCACTGCTTTCTGCTTTCTGCTTTCTGCTGTCTGCTTTCTCCCCTTGACGCCCGGCCTCGATGAGTCAATTTCCACGAGCATCTTCGCCTGACGTTTTCCCGCCCCGCTCCCTCCCATCCCCTCCCCTCCCCTCCCGGAGCTCGCCGGGATAGTCGCATGATCGCTCTCACCCCTCCAGGGCGCGCCGCTTGAAGGCCCCCCGCTGGTTGCTCGCCATTGCATCGTTCGCCGCGGCGATCGCGGTGTCGCTCTACATCGTGTTCACCAGCTGGCCACACGGTCATACGGTGGTGAGCGTGTCGATCGGAGCGCACGTGGTGCTGCTGGCGGTGGCGCTCATGGAGCTGGGGATGCGCGGGTGCAAGGTGGCGCTGAGCGCGGCGTCGCTGCGCATCCCGATGCGCTTCAACACCGCGCTCCGCGCGAGCGCGGGCGGCGACTTCGGCGCGGCGATCACCCCCGCGCGCACGGGCGCCGAGCCGGCGCGCTACCTGATCATGAGCGAGGACGGGATGTCCTCGGCGAGCATCATCCTCGTGATCTTCGCGGAACTGTTCCTCGAGATGATCTCGCTCGCGGTCATCGCGCTCGCGATGTTCATCGTCTTCCGCGGCTCGGGCGCGATGATAATGGGGATGGTGGGACTCGTGGCGATGTACGCCACCTTCGTGCTCGGCACCGGCGCGCTCGGCTTCGCGCTCGCCAAGCGCGGCGCCACCGGTCCGCCGCCCCGCTGGGCGCAGCGCATCGGTCTCAACGCCGGCCGCTGGCGCGCCGTGCAGCGCTCGCTCCGTCAGCTGCGCACGGGCATCGAGGAGATGAAGCACATGCGCCTCGGGATCGCCTCCCTCGCGCTCGGTGCATCGATCCTGCACATCCTCCTCCGCCTCGCCATCCTTCCGATCATCGTCTACTCGTTCGGCGTGAAAGCCCCCGTCGCCCCCCTCATCCTCTGGCCGATAGCCCTCACCTACGGAAGCGTCGTAGTCGCCGTCCCCGCCGGCGGAGGCCTGATAGAAGTCGCCTTCAAGGAAGCACTGGGCAACGCCATCCCCGGCATCGTCTTCGGCGCGTCCCTCATCTGGTGGCGCTTCTACACCTTCTACCTCTACATAATCCTCGGCGCCATCGCCGCCGGCGGCACCGTCATGCGCGCCCTCCGCCCCGAGGGCGAAGCCGAGATCCAGGGGAAGCTGCAGCGGGGAGAGGCGAGGGGATACAAGGGTTCAGGGGACAGGGTTCAGGGTTCAGGAACTACCTCGATGTAGAGACCTGTTCCTCGAGACAGTACCTGAACCCTGAACCCTTTGGTTGCTGAACCCTGCAGCACCCTGGCACTTCCCTTGCTCCCTTGCCTCTTTTCTCATTCTCAGGGAGCGGCATCATGCCCGACAGACCGAGAAAGCGCAGCCAGCGCCACGGTCCCAGCACCGAGCCAGTTGACGAGGGGATCGAAGGCGCCATTTTCGATGACGACGACACCGATCGGAACGACCGCGAAGCCGATGTCCGCGACCTCGACGCTGCAGCGCGCGGTGAATCGCGCATAGCTTCCAGGAGCGGCGAAGACCAGGGTTCAGAAGGCAGGGTTCAGGGTTCAGAAAACGACTCCGGCGAAGAGTCCCCACCCGACATCCGACCTTCGTGACCGCGGTCTTTCGCTTTTCCTGTTTCCTGTTCCCTGTTCCCTGTTCCCTGTAGTTCCTGAACCCTGAACCCTGCCCCCTGAACCCTCCCCCTATGTCCCCTCTCCTCCGCCCCCTCACCCTGACACTCTTCGCCGCACTGGTGCCGGCTGCACTCGGGGCGCAGCAGGAGGCGGAGGGGAGCAAGCTGCGGAAGAGCGATCTGGTGAGGGTGCTCACGGGGACGACGTACTCGAAGAACGAGATCGCGTCGATGGTGCGGCGGAGCTGTCTCGCGTTCGTTCCGACGGCGCGAGACAGGGCGGATCTCAGAGAGCTC
>DATCXR010000053.1:0-13038 GCA_036565685.1 Gemmatimonadaceae bacterium | reverse complement strand
GGGGATCAGCGCGCTACTCGGCGCCGCACAGAACGGCGGCCTGCAATCGACACCATTCGTCGTTACGAAGCTGCTGCTGCTCAGGAGCGTCATCCGACAGGTCGCCATGTCGCCGGCCAAGGGAAGCTCCGAGCTGGTCATCGAGCGCGTCGCTGACAAGCCCCTCGCGGAAATCCGACCGGTAGACATCGAGCCATTGATGCGCGACATGATGAATGTGCAAGTGGACAAGCAGACCGGCCTCATAACGTTCAGCGTGGAGCATCCGGATAGCGCCATAGCCCGTCAGGTCGCAACGCAGATCGTCGATGTCGCCAGTAAGACATATATCGATGTAGGCCGCGCCCAGGCTCGCAGTCAGCGAGTCGCACAGGAAGCACGCGTGGACAGCGCTCAGCATCAGCTCGACGATGCCGAAAAGAAACTGCTGGACTTCGCATCCTCCAATCGCTCGTATGCCGCATACTCTCCGGCCGTCGTCATCAGGCAGCGTCTGGAGCGCCGTCTGGAAAACGCCAGGTCCGTGTACTCACAGGTTATCGCCGACCGGGAGGCCGCCATCGCCCAGGAGCTCGAGTCGACGCCCGCGGTCGTGGTGGTCGATCCGATCCTGCGAGATCTGCTTCCTCAATCACGCCATGGCCTCGTCAAGCTGGTCCTGGCTACTGCCCTCGGTCTGGCTGTTGCGACCGTGATCATGATACTGCTCGGAGACTTCGCTGCTCGCCCCGAGCGGAGTCGTTCTCCCGGATACGCGCTGCGCTAGCTCCTGTGGACGCTGACAGCTGCGCGCCTCGTGGGCCGGGACGAATCGCCTGAGCCGCGCGATACGAGACGGGTGACCGAATCCAGAATCCCACGCCGGAAGCTCTCCGCAGAGAAGCGCGCTGCGTTCGCTCGCAGAGCTTCGGCATCCCAGTTACGGCCCGTTGCACGTTCGAGAGCTGCACTGACGGAATCCACCGTCTGCTGCTCGAAGAGCTCGGCGGTGACCCCTGGCTGCATCGTTTCGACCAGCCCACCCTTCCCGTAACCCACCACCGGTGCACCATGCGCGTTGGCCTCCACCGGGGCGATGCCGAAGTCCTCTTCGGCGCAGAACATGAATGCCGAACACCTGGAGAGCAGATCGCCGGCCTGCTCTTCGGAAACGGCTCCGAGAAATTCCGTGTTGCTTCCGGCAATCGCCTCGAGCTTCGAACGTTCGGGGCCATCCCCGGCGACGATGAGGCGAATGCCCAATCGCTCCGCGGCCCTGATGGCGAGATCCACGCGCTTGTAAGGGACCAAGCGGCCCAGAGAGAGTATGAAGCTCTCTCTCGTGCACGAAGAGCCGCTGGTCGGCTTTGCGGCCACTGGCGGGTACACCACGTCCGCATCCCGCCCGTAACAGCGCCGAATCCTGTCCGCGATGTAGCGCGAGATACCGACGAAGTGATCCACTCGGTCTGCCGAAGCCCGATCGACGAACCGTAGAAATCCAGCCGCGCTTGCGAAAGCGACGCGCTGTAATCCCCTGGTAGAATCCTGATAGGAATCCTTGAGATCCCACAGGTAGCGAGGCGGCGAGTAGCAGTAGCACACGTGCATGGCAGCACCGCTCGGTCTGACCATCTTCGAGAACGCGTGGGAGCTGGAAACGACCAGGTCGTATCCGCGCGTATCGAGCGTCGCGAAAGCGGCCGCCTGCAGCGGGAGGAACCAGCGATGGTGGTTGCGCGCACCGGGCAAGCGACCGAGCCAGGTCTCTCGTGCCCGGCGCCCCACGTCGTTGAAGCGCGCCATGTTCTCGGTGCGCACTCCTACCACGAGGTCGGCATCGGGGAAGATCTCGAGCATCTCCGCCACACATCGCTCGCTTCCGGCCCATGTGACCAGCCAATCATGCACCAGCAGAACGCGGAGCCCGCGGAGTGCGCGCGGTAGTTCCACGCCGCGTGATGCCTCGGCCAACCCGGGCTGCGACGGAACGGTGTACGACGTTGCGGTAGCAGCGCCGGAATCCGGCGCCAGATAGCTGGCTGCCATTCCTCTCAGTGCGCTCCCCGCTGCGTCAACACGGCGGGAATCGTGCGCATCAGTATCCAGAGATCCGACACCAGGCTCCACCGCTCGACGTACTCCAACTCCACCGTCGCACGCTCGGGATACTGCAACATGCTCCGCCCGCTCACCTGCCACGCACCCGTGATGCCCGGCTGCAGGGTGAGCAGCAGCGAAGCTTCTCCGTTGTAGTGGCGGATTTCATTGGGCACGATCGGCCGCGGTCCCACCAGCGACATCTCGCCCTTCAACACGTTCCATAGCTGCGGCAGCTCGTCGAGGCTGGTCTGCCTGAGGAACCTGCCCACGCGAGTCACGCGCGTATCGACTTCCTCAGGAAGCTTGTAGTCGTTCTCGACGTACAGCCGATAAAGTTGCGGGTCATCTCTCAGCCGCTCCTCCGCGTCGGTGTACATCGAGCGGAACTTGAGGCAGCCGAACGAATGACCATGGCGTCCCACCCGCCGCTGCTTGAAGAACGCGGGTCCCTTGCTCTCGAGCCGCACGGCCGCCGCGATGAGCAGCATGAGTGGCGATAGGATGACCAGCGCGGTAGCGGAGACGGTGACGTCGAGGAGGCGCTTGAGGACGAGCTGCTGCCAGCGGAGCCCGACGCGCCGCAACATGATGAATGGCTGGCCGCGTCGCCAGACGATCGATGGTACGATCCCGGCCAGCTCGAATCTGCGCGCGGCCGTGAGTACCTGGCACTCTGTGGTCCGAGCCGCGCGCATCACGTTCAGTACGGCGTTGTCGTCCACCGGGCCGCAGAGGATCAGCGTGTCGGCGCGATGCTCGAGCAGCAGCGCCTCCAGAGCGTCGATGGTGCCGAGGGCGCCGCGCGCTGCCTGAGGTTGCACGTCGACGAAGCCGAGCACGTCGATGCCGCCACGCTCCGTGAGCGCACGCCTGCCGCGCATGTCGATGCACTCGCCCGCGTGCCCGACGAGGATCGCGCGGCTGAGCGTACCGGCGCTCGGGTGCGGAGCGAATCTCACGATCGCCTGATCGAGCAGCAGGCGGAGCGCGAAGATAACGACGAACGCCGGCGGCACGGTCAGGATGTACTGGCCAGCCGTCAAGAGGAACGGCTGCGTCCAGAGCGATGCCCAGAGCGGGAGCGCTGTCGCAAGCGCGCATGCGGCCAGTATGCGACCCGGGTCTCGGCGGCCATCGCCGGCGCCATAGGTGCCGCGCGTGAGCAGGGCCAGGAGGAGCGCCGCAGCGTACTGCCATCCTCCCATGTATCCGTCGGCGAATAGCCAGTGGATGAATTCGCCATGGGTACCGCCGGTGGCGAATAGCCGCAGCCCACGCAGCACGGTGCGGAGCAGGAGAAATGCGGCGCAATCCACGACGAGCAGCGCGCATACTCGAAGCGCCGATCGGGACATGTGCCTTCTCAGATTCTTACCTGCTTGCTTCTGCAACGCCCTCGAAGCTTGCGGCACCGCGCTCATCGCGGTTTCGGTATCGACTCCCGGCTTCGGGGGCTCGTATGGCGCGAAGCGCCTTGAATCAGTTGTTGCGGTCTTCACGAGGAAAAACCACGAGGGCTGACGGACGAGGATTCGTGGCCAGGGCGATATCGGCCGGCCGGTGGGCTGCTCTACTTTTGGGGGGAGATTGTCAGCTGCTTCGCTGCCTAACGCCTGCGGTGCTGCCAATACCGTTAACCGCTCAGCCAGCCGCTCCACGGAACGCACGTGTAACCGAACGTGCCAATCTCTGCTACATCCGTTGACGACCTAGCAAACATGAGGATACATAATACGACGCTTCTCCGACAGAGACGGGCGCTACATTAGAAGATTCTAATTTTCAACGACTTACGGCGTCGGAATGATGACGGATTGACCCGGTCGGATATAGCACCTGCCCGTCGCGGTCACTCGCTGATGCGGCGGTATCCCGCCTGCACCGCGGCCGTCCAGAACTCCGGGCCCTCCAGAAATCCGAGGATCACCTTTTCCTGGCTCAGCCCGCTTCGCATCCGCTCCACCCAGTAGGCGCGCCCGGAGCCGTCGGACGGACGATCCAGGAGCGCCTGGTAAATGCCGTCCACGAACAGGCCGTGGTATTCGTCGCTGTCGAGCAGGCGCGCTGCTACATCGCGCCGAGCTACGCCTTCGTTCAACTGGCCCACCCAGTGAGCGACATCGCCGGCATCCGGGTCTCGCAGGAGCAGCGTCCGATACAATCGCTCCACGTAACCCCTGTCTGTCCGCCCGCTCAGATCCCAGAAGTGCGGGCTGTCGCAGATGTCGAGCGTGAGATCCCGTCGCGCGAGGCCGGACCGCATCTGGTCGGCCCACTGCGCGACGTCCTGCGAAGGCGGCGCATCGCCGTTCCGCGAGTCGTAGCCCAGGAGCCGCTCGTACTGGCCGAGGACGAACCGCTCGTAATAGTCGCCGGCCGGGATGAACGCCCTGAGGAGCGCGGCCCTGTCGTTCGACGACTCGAGCACCTCCGTCCAGTGAGCGAGCGATTTCGCGTCGGGCTCTCGTGCGAGCAGATGCGCGTATACCGAGGCCACGTAGTCTTCGTGCCCATGTAGCTGCTCTTCGATCGCGAAGCGGTACGCGTCGAACGCCGGCTTCGTCACCTTCCGGCCGGTGCACTGCATCGGGTCTGCGGGACAGGCGACGAGCCCGTAGAGAGCTTCCGTATCGTTCGAGGGATTGTCGTCAGCAAGGTAGGCGTGCTGCTCGTATAGCTCGTATACGAAGAAGGCCTTCACGCGACTGAAGCCGAAGAAGTCGCGGACGTACTTGTAGATCCAATGGTTCTGGTCTCGCGGGTCATCGGGGATCGTCGCGCGGCGATTGATCTCCGTGATCCAGATGTCCTTGTTCAGGGCGTACAGGTGGTCGAGCGCGCTCTTTCCTCCGGCCACCGGCGCGGCGATGTCGCCCATGTCCGAGTACCAGTGGTAGCCGACTATGTCGTACTCCACCGTGTCGCGCCGGAGCGCGTCGAAGAACGCCCAGTGATGCCAGCCGCCCGTATCGATGATGATGCGAAGCTTCGGCGCGCCGGCGCGAAGTCCGCGCGTGAGGCCGCGCAGCCAAGCCGTCACCACCGCAAGCGTATCGGCATCGTACTGACTGAGATCGCTTCCATCGGCCTTGCCTCGGCTGCCGCTCCAGAGCGGCCAGCCTTCGAGCTCGTTCCCCGCCTCCACGTGCGTGAATAGCTGCCCGTATCTGGATGCAAACCCCAGTGCCATCCGGTACGCCTCGGCGTACGCCTCGTTGGGAGTTTGGCCGGAGCGTGGCCGATTCGTGATCACCGGCAATACGTGAATGCCCCTGCGTGCTGCTGCTTGCATCAGCTTCGAGAACTTCGGGCCGAGTGATCCGTCCGGATCCGGCATCATGTCCACTCGGTACCAGTGGATGCGCAGACTGTCGAGATAGTCGAACTGTTCGTCGAGCGTCTGGTCGTCGAACCAGTAGGCGGGCTGCATCAGCGGGTGACCGTTGATACCGAAGATGACGCTGTCGGGCCGCACCGCCGGCAGCTTCGCGAGCTCGGAGCTCGGCGCACTGAAGCCGGGGCCCTGCGGCGATGCCGACGAAGCCGGAACTCCGGTAGTGACGTCGGCGGAGCAGGCCGCCGCGCAGGTCAGCAGCACGGCTGAAAGAATGCGCAGCACCAGCGAACCACGTACGGCCACGAGCAGATCCGTCATTCCCATCCATCCCCTCCCGTCCCACGCTCAGTGCCGCGGCCCCTGCCGCTGGCAACTCGAACTTCACGTCGCTCGCGATGAGCGATTCGCGCATCAGGTGCGAGCTTCAGCGATCATTGCTACGGCTCGTATGGCAAACCCTTCGCCAGCGCGGCGTGCAATGCGCTAAAGCGCGGTGCGGCAAGGATGTGTCTGCGTAGATTCTTGACGGACTGGAGTGGCGACAGAGGGGAGAGCGAGAGTCGCCGCGGAAGGGAACACTCGTGTTACGAAGGACAGGCGGAGAGTGCGAGTGTTCGTGGCGCCCGTGCGTGCGGGGAACAGCGACGCATCTACGTGGCTTACGACGTGCGCGGCGCGAACGCAGCGACGCACGTAACCGTCTGTTATCGGCGGTTACCGCCGGTTACGCCTCCCCCGACGCCTCCCCACGCATGATCTGGTGCAGATGGAAATGGTGCGGGCCGAGCTTTCCGCCGTAGTTCCCCGCCGTTATCCGCACCACGCCCGGCCTGCACGCGGCGTCGATCCCCTTGCGCATCGCATCGGCGATGGACTTCGCATCGAGTCCATCGAGCACGATCTCGAATACGGAGTTCACTCCCCGAGGAAGCTCGGTATCGGTGATGGCGCGCAACGTCGGCGAGAAGGCGTCGTTGGTCGTCGCGATCATCCCCTTGTAGCGCTTCGATCCCACCTTGCTCCCGCTGCGCACGATGCCGCCGGGGAAGGGGAGTATCACACCGGGCGACCCGCGCATCGCTTCCACCGCGCTCTCCGCCGCCGCGAGCGCCGTCTCCTCGCTCTCGGCAAGCATGAGGAAGTTTCCGCCGCCCACTCCCTTCACCTTCCCGAACTCCTCCTGCACGAGGAACTCGCCTTCCATGACGGGGATGCGCCAGTAGCGCACGCCGGCTATCACCTTGCTCGACTGGAAGCCGTCGCCGAAGGTGCGCAGCGGACCTCCCACGCTCACTCGCTCGGGCGCATCGGGCAGCCCGTCGAAGCACGCGGTGGTGGGACACGTCAGCACTGTCTGGCCGATGCGCTCGATGAGCCGCTTCACGAGACTCGCCGAATCCATGGTGAAGAGCAGTACGCTGATCCCCGGACGGCCGTCGGGAGTCTCCTCCACCGAGAGCTCGCGCTCGATACCCGCTTCCACCTTGCACCCTATCACCGAAGTCGCGAAACCGGTCATCGAGAGCGCGGCCGTGCGCGCCCACTCCTCAGTGGCCGCGGTGATGACCACGCGCGCGCCGCGCATCCCGAACGCCTCGGCGAAGGTGTCGTCGATGGCGACGCCGCGGATCTCCATCCTCAGCGCTCCTCCCCCCGCCACCCTTCGCCGGGCACGGGATAGTTGGCGAACGACACGGATGCGTAGCGGTCGAACCAGCGCTCGATGTCGCGCGTCACCGCCTCGTCGTACTCGGGTCGCACATGGAGCCGCTTCCCTTCGGGCGCGCGGCGGAGCTGTCCTTCGTCCACCACGAGCGTACCGCTCTTGAATACATACCTCGGTGTCGCGAACATCTCGGCGTAGTTCTCCGAGCGCGAGTAGATGGTGACGTCGGCATCGGCACCCGTCCCGAGGTGACCCTTGTTCTCGAGGCCGAGCTGGCGCGCGGGGCCGGCGCGCGTGATGATGGCGATCTCGTTCAGCGTGTACTCGCGGTCGAGGCCATCGAGGAGCGCGCTCCCCACCAGGAGCTTCTGGTTCACTTGCGAGAGGCGATCCTTGCGATACGCGCTGTCCATGAGGAGCCGGATCAGCTCCGGATAGCTCACGAATGAGCCACCGTTGGGGTGGTCGGTGGAGAGCACCAGCCGCCACGGATCGCCGGACAACAAGAAGAGCTCGAGCCCCACTGCCCACTGCAGCGCCGAGACTGCGAGCTTGTCCTTGTACTCGTACGGGACGATACCGCAGCCGGTCTCCACTTCGATGTCGGCGTTCACCCACTTGCGGCCGCTGCTCGCATGCAGCAGATACTCCACCGCGCCGTCGGCGGTAAGCGTGGTGGCCGGCCCGAACATCACCTGCCCAACGTCGCCGGTGACCTCGGGGTGCGACGCCATGTACTCCACTATCCGCTTCGCGCCCGACGACCAGGACTTTCCGTTCCCGCCGTCGTAGCTGTGGAACTGCAGATGCGTGAAGTGCGCGCGACGTCCGCCGAGCGCGTTCATGCTCTCGAGCGTGGTGGCCACGTTGCCGGGGACGCCGAGGTTGTTGCAGTGGATGTGGACGGCGTGTGGAAGATCGAGCTCGTTCGCGGCGTCGGCGAGCGTCTCGAGGATGGCGCGCGGCGTGAGGCCGTCGCCGAGCGTATCGTCGTCGATCCCATTCACCACGCGCACGTTGCGCTTCCATAGCTCTACGCCCGCGGGGTTCACCACCTTGATGGCGTAGCCGCCTGTCGCGCGCAGCAGCCACGCGGCGTAGTCGCGCGCGCGCTCGCGCTCGCCCGCGGCGATCTGGCGAAGCAGATAGTCGTCGTTCCCCATCAGGACGAAGAAGCCGGCGTCGATGATGGGAGTGTCGTCGAGCTGCGCGTGCGTGTCGCGCGCGGCGACGGCGGCTACGGCAGCGTCGAACACGGTGGTGTAGCCGAGTCCCGCGTAGCGGTAGCCGGTGGTGAAGGTGGTGGGAATCGTTCCGCCGGAGCCGGAGCGGCCGGTACCATCTTCGAGCGCGGGCGCGCGCACGGGATTGGGCGTGTGCGTCTCGGGGAGAAGACGACGACCCAGGTTCACGCTGCTTGCCGCGATGTGCGCGTGGATGTCTATCGCGCCGGGCATGACGACCATCCCGCGCGCGTCGAGACGCGGCGCGTCGTCAGGGAGCGAGTCCACTATGCGTCCGCCGTCGATGCAGACGTCACGCACCTCGCCGTCGATTCCGTTGGCGGGGTCGTACACCTCGCCGCCCGTGATCCTCAGTGCCATCAGCGCCTCCCTCCCTCGCCCTTCGAACTCCTCCCGCTCGAGCGCGCGCGGATCCGTGCCTCCAGCGACTCGACCACGAACGCCGTCTCCGGCGCGGACGACGGACCGGGGAGCGATGGCCGCAGCGGTAGCGGTATGTCATCCATACGGAAGGCCATTCCTCCTTCGTGGATTCCCGCCACGCCGGTGTCTATCGCGACCTCCGCGGCGGGCTCCGCCTCGCTCGCCCACGGCCCTAGCACCACGCGCGGCACGCCGTCCATCGACGGAATCCCCTCCGCGCGCGCGTTTCCCACGACCACTATCGCATCCACCGCTCCACGCTCGAGCAACGTGGCCGCTGCCTCGTCCGGACGATAGCGAGGTACGCCGCGCGAGTAGTCCACGGTCATCGGGAAGCCGGTCTGCCAGGTCATCACCGCCTCGGCGCCGTTGCGATTGCCGCCCGCGCGGAGCGCCATGAGCGAGCAGCGGATACTCGCGTTGAGCTGCTGCGCCAGCGCGATGAGCGACTCGGCGCGCCACGAGCGGTCGCGCGCTTCGCCGTCGCCATTGCGCGCGCGCGGCTCCGCGTCGTAGACGATCACCGCGTAGCGCGAGGAGTCGAATCGCGCTGAGAGCTCGTCGAGCTTCCCTGGCGGCCGCTCCTCCCTGCGCGCCGCGGCAACCGCGGAGCCGTCGTTTTTCGCCGCCGCGGAATCGCTTCCCGATTCGCTCGCGCCTTCCGTCGCAGCTCCATCCTTCTCGCCGGTCTTCGCGGGCTTGCCCGCCGCGGTGGCGGCTGCTGCCGCGGCCACGCGCTTCAACGTCGCCGCGCGTAACAGCGCGAGCGCCTCCTGCTCATCCCCGGGCGCGAGCGCGATCCGCGCATCGGCGTCCTCCGGCCCGCGCTCGTCGCCAATATCGATCGCGACTACCGTGCGATCGCTCCGCCCCCCTGGTACGAAGATCCCCTCGGGATCGGGCGCGTAGCGCGTGAGAAACCTCGGATAGCGCTCGGCCGGATCCACTCCCCAGAACACGAGCAGGTCGGCGCGGTTGCGAATCTCGCCGAGCGACGCCGTGGGCCTCCCGCGCCGCTGCGCCGCGAGCAATCCCCCCGCCGCGGTAGACGACGTGATGTTGTCCACCACAGCATGCAGCCGGTCCGCGAGCGCCACCGCCGCGCGCTGCGCCTCGCACGAGATGTCCGGCGCCAGATACACGAGCGCCCTCCTCGCCCCGCCGAGCAGCTCCGCCGCAGCGTCGAGCGCCTCCTCCACCGTCACCCTCTCCCCGCGCACCCGCACCCCCCCACTCACCGTCCCGTCGCCGAACCACCTCCTCCCCAGCTCGCACGCGTTGCGCGCCTCGACGATGCGCCCATCGCGCACCTCGACGATGATGTCGTCGCAAGCGCATCCGCAGCCGAGGCAGGTAGAGGGAGGGAGTTGGTTCAAAGGGGTGACTCCGGGTGTCAGGAGAAAGGAAACAGGAGAAAGGAAACAGGAAACAGGAAACAGGAAACAGGTACCGGCTCGCGGAGAGAGAGCCCTCTAACCCGAGGCAGTTCCTGTTCCCTGTTCCCAGTTTCCTGTTTCCTTCATCCTCTCATACATCCACCCCGCCTTCCTCACCAGCATCTCGTAACATGCGGCCTCGTCGCGGGCAGTGGCGAAGATGGTGCACACTGGGTGCCCGCGCGGAATGGTTTCGCCTGAGTGTGGTATGTCGCGGACGTCGGGATCCCCGAGCCAGGGGGTGGTGTCGGGCATCGTGAGGGTGGTGCGGGCGAAGAGGACGGCTTTGCCGAAGGCGCCGACCGAGCGGAGCGAGGCGGCGAGATCGAGATGGGGGAGGGAAGGGGCGCGGCCGTTGTCGCGGAGCATGCACGCGCGGGCGTGGGCGGCGAAGACGGGGTAGTCGAAGGCGCGCTCCCCCAGCTCCATCGAGGCGGAGTAGCGCGGATTGAGCTCGATCGCATGAGGGATTCCGTCGCGCGAGACGATGAAATCCAGGCAGGCGAGGCCGGTGAGGTCGAGCTCCTCGGCGAGGAGGTGCGCGGAGTCGATGGCGGCGTCGATCACCGAATCCGAAGAGGAAGAGAGGATGCTGCCGCAATACTGGAATGCGGCCGCGCCGAAGCGAGCGTCGCCCACGAGCTGGCGCGAGACCGCGAAGGGGATGGCGCGGCCGTCGTGGGCAACGAAAGCGATGGAGCCCGGGGTGCCGGCGATGCGTTCCTGCAGAATGTGAGTGCGCGGTAGCGCCTCGCCTGGGTGCCACTCGGCGATGTCGTGCCCGCCGCCCGACGCGCGCGGCTTCACGAGCCACTCGCGCGAAGCGTCGCCCGCGCTCGCACGCACGAGTGCGCCGGTACCGAGGCGCGAGCGGAGCAGCCGCGACAGGGCGATCGCGCTGCGTGCTCGGCGCAGCACGGAGGGCGAGTTCCCCCAGAGCTCGGCGCGACTCGCCAGAAGCGCGACATCGCGCGGATGGTTCTCGAGACTCGAACCGTAGCAGACGGCATCGTACTCGAGCTCGAGCCCGGCTGCGGCAACGGCGGCCGCGTGCGCGGAGTACTCGACGCCGAAGTCGCGCGTGAGCGAAAGCGCTGGCGAGGCAGGGTTGTCGAGATCACCGTAGCCATCCACCGAGAGCACGTCGTACCCCGCCCGCACCGCCGACTCGGCCATCGCGCGCGTCGATATACCTACCAGGAGAACGCGGAATGTCACCGCAACCCCAGTCGCTCGCGCGCCTGCCCGGGCGTGACGACGTGGAGGTGGTCGAGCACGCTCCCGCGCGCATCGCGGATACCGAGCGTGGTGACGAGCTCCGTGCACGAGCCGCCCGCGAGACCATTGGCGATGAGCGCGGCGCCTTCGGCCGCCTGCTTCGCCACGCGTGCACGCCCCGCGAGGAGACTCACGGGAGCGTAGCGCGCGAGCCGCTCGTCCAGCTCGCGCTCGATGCTCGTAATCCGTGTCCCGCGACCGGAGAGGAGGATCTCGTGCGGACGCGGTACCGACACGGTGAGCGCCGCCACCGCCTTCTCCGCTCCCTCGATCAACGCCGCCCGCGCCACGCGCGCGCGTAGATCGGTGCGGTCATCGAGTCGGTGCCAGACGCCCGAGCCGTCGCCGAAGATCGTCGCTACTCCACCCTGGAAGAGGAGCGACTTGGAGATCTCTCCCGCGAGGAACGCGACCTCGCCGTCGAGCGCACCCGCCGAGCGTGCACCGATGGGACCCGAAGTGCCTCCGATCCCGTCCACCACTCGGCCGTTGCTCACCGCGATCGCCGCCGTGAACGCGCCACCCAGCTCGAGGAGAATGAACGAGACCTCCGATGCCGCGCACTCTCGCCGCAGCATCTGTGAATGAATCCCGAGCGCCGCCGCACAGAGCTTGTCGGCCGTTCCCATGTCCACGCGGTTGATCTTGCGATGCTCGGGCACCGACTCGAGATGCACCACACCCGGCGTGAGCACCACCGGAAGCTTTGCTTCCGCGAGCGCGCGTACCAAGGCGCGCATCCCCATTATCCCTCCTCCCTCTCCCGAGCGCGCGAGGAACGCGAGCCGCAGCGCCTCGTCGCTCACATCCTCCACGCGCACGAGCGGCACCCCGTACCCCGACGGTCCCGCTATCAGCTCCGCCCCCGCCTTTCTCAGTATCTCGATGAACGCCCCCGGCTCCCTCCCCACCTCTTCCGTCGGCACCGCCCGATCGAGAAACACCCCTCCGTCATCGAGACCGCAGACGTCGATGGTGACGGTACCGGGGTCGATGCCGAGGGTTTTCATGTGAGAGTCGATCGAGGGAGAGTGGGAGAAGGGAACAGAAAACAGGGAACAGGAAACAGGAACTGCGTGGGGTCCGTCATCCCCGCGCCAGCGGGGATCCATGTTCGAATCGCTGAAGATTGGATTCCCGCTTCTGCGGGAATGACGACGATTCCAGGAGCCGGTACCTGTTTCCTGTTTCCTGTTTCCTTCAGCCTCTTTACTCTATCCCTCCCGCAACCTCCGCAATCGCCTCCGCATCCAGGACGGCGTCGTTCGATTCGAAGAGGCGGGCGATGCAGCGTTTGTGGACTTTCATCTTGAAGCCGCCGATGCCGAGGGCGCCGAAGGTGGTGGTGCCGTTGCGCTTCTCGCCGTTGTCGGTGACTTCGATTCCCTCGATGCCAAGGGGCGGGACGGCGTTGAGGTCGCAGGCGACGAGGAGGCCGGGCTTGCCGGCCCAGGCGTCGCGTGGGACGAGCATTATGCCGGCGGGTCCGGTGTTGAGGAGGATCTGCGGCTTCACCTCATCCATGATGCGGCCGGCTTCCGAGCTGTCGTGCATCACCACGGCGTGGATCTC
>DATCXR010000048.1:0-1375 GCA_036565685.1 Gemmatimonadaceae bacterium | reverse complement strand
GACCCGCTCGCTACTCTGCGCGTGCACCGTAGCCGCCGCACTGATCGCCGTTCCCACACGCGAGGCGTCCGCCCAGCAGCCGCGCAAGATCTTCATCTCCGTGGACCTCGAGGGGATCGGCGGTGTCGGCACGCCGGCGATGACCGCTTCGGGCGGGAAGGACTACGAGCTAGCGCGCCGGCTCATGACCGATGAGGTCAACGCGGTGGTGGCCGCGATCTACGAGAGCGGGCCGGCCACGGTGTTGGTGAACGACTCGCACGGCGACATGCAGAACGTGCTGCACACCGAGCTCGATCCGCGAGTCACCTACATCCAGGGCGCGGTGAAGCCGGTGGGGATGGTGGCCGGTCTCGATTCCACATTCGATGCCGCGATCTTCATCGGCTACCATTCGCGCGCCGGCACGCCCAACGGCTTCCTGGCGCACACCGGGACGGGAAGCGTGAAGGGGCTCTGGCTCAACGATAGGGAAGCCGGCGAGGGGGAGCTCAACGCGGCCTACGCAGGCGCGCTCGGCGTGCCCGTGGTGCTCGCGAGCGGGGACTCCGCGTTCGTGGCACAGTTCGGCCAGAGCGTGCGCGCGGAGCTCGTCGCCACGAAGGTAGCGGTGACCGACGTGTCCGCGAAGCTCATCCACCCGAAGGTCGTCCACGAGCGGCTGGGGGCGGCCACGAAGCGCGCGCTCTCGCGCGACGCGGCCGTGAAGCCACTCGACGTGGGCAAGCCGGTGAAGGTGCGGATGCGCTTCAGCGATACCACGCTGCCGCAGATCCTCGAGGCGATCCCGGGCGTGAAGCGCGTGGATGGCTACACCGTGGGCTTCACCGCGGCGAGCATGACGGAAGCGTATCCGATCATTCGATTGATGTATCGGTTCGTGCGGATCTGAACGCCGGAACAAGGGCGAACACCATCTAACGGAGGGGGAGAGTTACCGACAATGGCCAATCTTTCGTTCGGAATCACATCGCTCTCGATCGCGCGCTGGTCGCTTCTCACCTCTCTGTGCGGCTACATCGTCGCGGCGCCCGCCGTCGATCAGCTCTACATGCCCCGCGCGGTGAAGGAAGCCTTCGCGAAAGGGACGCGCTCCCCGGATGGACGCCCTGGCCCGAGCTACTGGCAGAACCATGGGCGTTACACCATGACCGTGAAGGTGATGCCGCCCGACCGAACGGTCAGCGGGAAGGAGCAGATCACCTACATGAACAACAGCCCGGATACGCTGAACGGGCTGGTCATGAAGCTATTCCTCAACATCCACAAGCCCGGCGCGCCGCGGAACGGTGGCGCGAGTCCCGACTATCTGACGTCGGGCGTACAGATAGACTCCTTCGCCGTGAACGGTGAATCGGTGCCGTGGCAGGAGTCC
>DATCXR010000033.1:0-11547 GCA_036565685.1 Gemmatimonadaceae bacterium | reverse complement strand
CCCGCCGCTCGCGAGCTGATTCGCGGAGAATTTTGTCAGCGTGCCGCTCGCGCTGTTGGCGACCCAGAGATTCCCTGCCCCGTCGAAGGCGAGGCCGGTCGGTGTCGAAAGGTCGCTACTCGTGATGGTGATCATCGGGGCGGGAGTGCCTCCATCTTCGACCGAGGTCACACTATAGGCGAGTATGGTGTTGTTTCCAGCGCTCGCCACCCACATCCTGCCGTTCGCGTCGAAGGCGATTCCCTGTGGGGAGCTCAGAGTTGCGCCGCTGAGCGTGCGTGTGGCGGTGGGAGTGCCACCGGCAACGAGTTGATCACGAGTGAAAGCCGAGAGCTCGTTGGACGACGCGGTCGATACCCAGAAGTCGCCTGTCGTGTCGAACGCAGCGTAGTACGAGGCGCCGGGGCCTGTGATGTTCGTTGTGTCCTTCGCGCTGCCGCTCGCATGGAGCTGGCCGGCGGCGAAGCGGCTGATGGCAGCGTTTCCAGTGTTCGTGAACCAGAGACCACCACTCCCGGTGCGGATGGCGTAGGTCACGCCCGCCGACGCGGTGTCTCCAATGGCGACCGTGGCCGGGCTGCCGGCAGTGGCCGCTACGTAGCGACTGATCACTACGGGGTCGTCAACCACGATGGGCGATCCGGATACCGAGTAGCTCCCGGGCTCGAGGCCGGTGAGCGTCGAAGTCTCGGTGAAAGTCGTATCGAAGCCATTGGGCCCGGTCACGTGAACGTCCCCGCCGAAACCGACGAGGCCAGTTACCGTGACACTCAGCGCTCCGGTGGTGGCGTCGCAGGGCACCGCGATGTCCACGGTCTTCGTGGCGCCGTCCGCGAGACCATCGTATGCCGCGGCGCCTGGCACCGAGCAGTTGTCGGGGACGCCGGCCACCGAGACGCTCCCTGCTCCTACGGGCACTCCAGCGACTGAATATTTGCCTTCGGCATCGGTGGTGTCATTCACGGCTGGAGCATCACCGTCAGGGTCCACCGACACCTGAATATCGGCCAGCGGTCCTCCGAGGCTGCTGGTAACCGTACCCGAGACGGTTCCCACGAGCGCATCGCAGGCCACGTCTATGTCCCTGGTGACGGTCTGACCGTTGGCGAGACCGGTGTATGCCAGGTCGCCAGGATCGGTGCAGTTGGTGGGGAGCTCCGCCAGGGAGATGGCGCCCTTTCCGTCGCTCACCGGAACGCCGGCGATCGAGAACTTCCCATCGCTCCCGGTCGTGACCTCGGCGGGCGCCGTTCCACTGGTGGGAGTGGCGGTTACCTTCACCCCGGCGATCGGGCCACCGAGGGAGCTGCTGACGGTACCAGCCACCGTACCGCGAGGCTCGGGGCCGGTTCCGTCATCGTCGTGGCAGCCGGCGGCTACGAGAAATAGACCGGCGAGAAGCAGCGTCGATCGCCGGGCGAGCTTCGCCGGTGCGGAGATGTGTGGGAAGGTCATTTCAGATCAGTGCAAGCGGTTGGTGATGCGACGCCCGAGTGGACGCGCCTTCCCCGCTGGCTCGCAACGAGCTACGCGGGGGCGAGAAACACCTTGGTTCGCTGATGAAATGACGTTTCCCGCCGCCCTGCCGTCACACCACGTCCGCCTCGGCGAAGAAGAAACCACCCTCCACCTTCGCGTTGTCGTCGGAGTCCGAAGCATGGATCGCGTTCCGCTCCTTCGACTCCGCATAGAGAGCCCGCACCGTGCCCGGCGCCGCCTCGGCCGGATCGGTCGCGCCGATCGTCTCGCGAAGGTACGACACCGCCTCTGCGCGCTCCAGCAGAATGGGCATGCACTCGCCCGACGTCATGAACTTCGTGAGCGACGCGAAGAACGGCCGCTCGCGGTGCACCGCGTAGAACGCCTCGGCCTGCGCCTGCGTCAGTCGCAGCACGCGCGATGCGCGAATGCGGAAGCCGCGCTCCTCGAGGAGTGCGATGATCTTCCCCGCCTTCCCGGCTCCGAAGGCATCTGGCTTTATGATGGTCAGCGTACGATTCCCAGCCATGTTCCCTATCCCAGTAGTTTGCGAACGATGTCCGCGCGCGAGAGGAATCCGACCAGCCTTCCCTCTCGCACGACCGGAACACGCTCGACGTCCTTGTTGGCCATCAGAGATGCGACTTCGGCGAGCGGCTGATCGGGTGAGACGCAGAGCACCTGCCGCGTCATGACGTCGCGCACGGTACGCTTCCCGTGTTCCGAGCCGCTCGAGTGGTGCGTCGTAGTGCCGCCGAATATCGCCTTGTTGCTGAGCATGTCGCGCATCAGCTCGCGCTCGCTCAGCATTCCCACCAGGTTGCCCTCCGCATCCACCACGGGGAGCGCCCCGATCCGCGAGCGCGCCATCTCGCGTGCCGCGTCACGCAGCGGCGTGGTAGGCCGCGTGGTGCGCGGACGCTCGGCCATCAGCTCGCGCACCGTGATCTGCGGCGCGAGCTCGGCATCGCGCCAGTCCGAGAGACGTGCCAGCTCCTCGGGGGAGCCGGCCGCCAGGATG
This sequence comes from Gemmatimonadaceae bacterium, assembly GCA_036565685.1. Taxonomy (GTDB): domain Bacteria; phylum Gemmatimonadota; class Gemmatimonadetes; order Gemmatimonadales; family Gemmatimonadaceae; genus JADGGM01. The sequence continues at coordinate 9,047 of DATCXR010000033.1, read as the reverse complement.
CGATCCACGGTCTCCTGGTTCGACAGAAGACGTGCGAAGGCACCCAGCGTTTGCAGATAGAGCGCCGCCTGCCGCGGCGGCGCGATGATCAGCAGCACGATCCTCGCCTGCTGTTGCTCCGAATCGCCGACGTCGCGCGTTATGGCCTCCGGTGCAACGCCCACGGCTACCGCCAGGTCGTCGACCGCGTCCGTGCGGTAGTGCGTGAGGAAGGCGCGGTCGCCGAGCACCACGATGTCTTCCCCACGCCCTTCCTCTACGCGCGCCCGGAGCTTCCCGGGATCGGCCACGGCACCAGCGGCGGTGAGCCGCTCGACGAGAACCCAGGCCGCATCGGTTAGCGGGAGCTGCTCGAGCGGTACCACGATCCGCTCGGGTAGAACGATCTCCGATAATCTCACATCCGCTCGCGGATGAGCTCCACGAATTCTGCGGGCCGCTCGGCGATTCCCATCCCGGCGTCCTTGAACGCCTGGATCTTCTCCGCCGCGGTGCCGGCGGAACCGGAGATGATGGCGCCAGCGTGACCCATCCGGCGTCCCGGCGGTGCGGTGCGTCCCGCGATGAAGCCGACCACCGGCTTCGTCATGTGCTCCCTGATGAACGCCGCCGCTTCCTGCTCGTCGCTCCCCCCGATCTCGCCCATCATCGCCACGGCCTTCGTGTCCGGATCCTTCTCGAACGCGGCGAGGCAGTCGATGAAGTTGGTACCGTTTATGGGGTCGCCGCCGATCCCGACACACGTGGTCTGACCGATCCCCGCGCGAGTCAGCTGATAGACGACTTCGTACGTGAGAGTGCCGGAGCGGCTCACTACTCCCACAGGGCCCGGTGTGCAGATGTTACCAGGGATGATGCCGACCTTGCTCTTCCCCGGCGTGATGAGGCCAGGGCAGTTGGGGCCGATGAGGCGCGCGCCCTTCTCCCTGACGTAGCGGATCACGCGCGTCATGTCGAGCACGGGCACGCCCTCGGTGATGCAGACGATGAGCGCGATTCCCGAGTCGGCGGCCTCCATCATCGCGTCGGCCGCGAACGCGGGCGGCACGTAGATCACCGACGTGTTGGCGCCCGACCTGGCGACGGCTTCGGCCATGGTGTTGTAGATGGGCACGCGCTCCTCGAAGCGCTGACCACCCTTCCCGGGCGTGACACCGGCCACCACGCAGGTGCCGTATTCCAGCATCTGCTTCGCGTGAAAGGAGCCGTCGCGGCCGGTGATTCCCTGTACGACTACCTTTGTGTTGTTGTCGATGAAGATACTCACGCCGCCTTCCCCCCAGTCGCCAGTTGCACGGCCTTCTGCACCGCGGTGTCCATATCCGTCATCGCGGAGAACCCGTTCTTCTCGAGGATCTGCACCGCGATCTCCTCGTTCGTGCCGGTGAGTCGTATGACGATCGGTACCCTGAGGGGATTGGACTTCGTGGCGGTCACGATTCCGTTGGCCACGTCATCGGTGCGTGTTATGCCGCCGAAGATATTGAAGAGGATGGCTTTGACGTTCGGATCGGCGGTGATGATCTTGAGCGCGTTGACCACCTTCTCCGGATTGGACGATCCTCCGATGTCGAGGAAGTTGGCCGGCTCGCCGCCGTAGTACTTCACTAGATCCATCGTGGCCATGGCGAGACCCGCGCCGTTGACCACGCAGCCGACGTTGCCATCGAGCTTCACGAAAGTGAGGCCGGCGCGGCGCGCGGCAACCTCGCTAGGCGCCTCCGCCGATTCGTCGCGCAACGCCGCGAGGTCGGGGCGGCGGGCGAGCTCGTTGTCGTCGATCACTATCTTGGCGTCGAGCGCCAGCACGTCACCGGCGGGTGTGGTCACCAGCGGGTTGATCTCGGCGAGCGACGCGCCCACCTCCACGAACGCTTCGTAGAGCTGCTCCATTATGCGCGCTGCCGCGCGAACCTTCTTCACGTCGTCGTAGAGGAAGAAGCCGAGCTGCATCGCCTCGAACGGCAGAAGTCCGTACGCGGGATCCACGGCGAGCCGCATGATCTTGTCCGGCGTCTTGGCGGCGACCTCCTCGATGTCTATTCCACCGGCCGGGCTCACCATGAAGACCGCGCGCTTCGATGCGCGGTCCACCACTATGCCCACGTACGCTTCGGTGGCGATGTCCGCCGCTGGTGTGACGAGCACCCGCTGCACGGGCAGATCCTTGATCCGCAACCCGAGAATCTGCGACGCCAGCGTCTTCGCCTCGGCGGGAGTCTTGGCGAGCTTCACACCGCCCGCCTTGCCGCGCCCGCCGGCGTGCACCTGCGCCTTCACCACCACCGTTCCACCGTACTGCCGTGCTATCTGTTCTGCCTCTTCCGGCGTCGACGCCACCTCGCCCGGCGGAACGGGAATCCCGTGCCGGCGGAAGATGTCCTTCGCCTGGTATTCATGAATGTTCACGCGTTCTCCAATGTGATCGTCGTCCCTGCTTCGCCGCCGACCGCTTCGAGGCCACGACTCAGCTCTGTAATGATAGCGCGTCCTCCCGTGGCTCGCACGAAATCCACCGCCGCGCGAACCTTCGGAGCCATGCTTCCCTCGCCGAACGCACCTTCCCTGTCATAGCGCTCCGCATCCGCCGCCTCGAGAGTACGAAGCGCCCGCTGCGAGGGCGTACCGTAGTCGATATAGACCGCATCGATGTCGGTGAGGATGAGAAGCAGCGAGGCGCCGAGGTCGCGCGCCAGCACGGCCGCGGCCAGATCCTTGTCCACCACGGCGTCGACCCCTTCCCAACCGAGGAAGGCGTCGCGATGAACGGGCACGCCTCCACCACCGCACGCGACCACGATCGTACCGGTCGCGAGCAGCGTGCGGATCGCCTCGAGCTCCGGAATGGCGAGCGGCTTCGGGCTGCCCACCACTCTGCGCCACGCACCGTGCGAATCCTTCTTCACCGCCACCCCTTCCGCGGCCAGGCGAGCGGCACGATCGTCGGGGATCGAGTGGCCGATGAATTTCGTCGGCTTCGCGAGCGCGGGATCGTCGCGCCCCACTTTCACCTGAGTGATGATCGACACCGCCGAGCGACCGCTTCCCGCCTGGCGCAGAGCGTTCTGGATGGACTGCTGGATCATGTAGCCAATCCATCCGGCAGTGGCCGCGACCAGCACTCCGAGCGGGAGCGGCGCGACCTCGGCGCTCGCCATCTCGTTGCGTACAAGCTCATCGCCCACCTGCGGACCGTTGCCGTGCACGAGGCAGAGGTTCCATCCGTCGAGCGCGAGCTCCACCAGGAGGCCGAGACTCTCACGCGTGTGCCGGAACTGGTCGTGGATGCTGGAGCGCTCACCCGGCGGCGAGAGCGCGTTACCGCCGAGAGCGATGACCGCCGTTCGTCGCGGCGTCGGTGCGGTGTCCGTGGTCGGTGAATCGTCGGTGCTCATCTTCGTGATATCCGCGTGGTTGCTCGCCTGGTTACTTTCACGGTGTTCCGCCGGGAGCGGTGATTCGGCCGAGCGCATCGTACGCGCGACCGAACGCTTCCCAGTCGCCCCGGCGCAGCGCCTCGCGCATCGCCTCGTACAGCCGTCGCACGCGAGTGCGGAAATCCCCCGTGCCCGCCGGTCCGACGCCGGTGCCGGCGGGCTCCTGCACGGCCACACCGAGCGCGCTGGCGAGAGTGGCTCCGGCGACGGTCACGCTGTCGCGCGCCACGGCCACGCGAGCGAGTGTCGGCGGGCCATCGTTTCGCCAGCGATACGCTGGCTGCACCAGCGCGATCGAGCCGCCGATCGGGATCGCGCGCACCATCCCGCGCACGACCCGTGTGTTCGCAGGGAGGGTGAGCGAGCTGTCGATTGCCTGGTTCAGGCGCTCGAGAAGCGAGTTCCAGCGCGTGCTGCCGCTGTCGTACGCCAGCCACTGGGTGACACCATACTGGCCAGCGGTGCGGACCACCGCGCCGGCGATCCGGTCGGTGGAGTCGAGCACAACCTGCGACCAGATCAGAGTGCCGCGCGGGAGCTGGTAGATTGGCGCCGCCCCACGGCGGAGCACCGAATCCGCGCCGTCGTTCCACGGCAGTCGCCCCATGGGCTGCGCCTGCCCGCGGCCACCGAATCGCGCGAACATCTCCGCCTGCGCGCGCGCGCCATCGGTGGCGGGCGGGATCGCCGCCAGCAACTGCGGAGGAAGCGATGTGGAGCTGGCGAACATGGATGGGAACAGTCGCATCCAGCTCGTCACGATCGGACCGGGCACTCCCTCCGGAAGAATGCTGACCACTCCCGTGTGCGCATTGACCGTGGCGACGGCGGCATAGTGGAGATAGCTGTACTCCTGCCTGCCGAGCAGATAGTGCTCGCTGAGCGGATAGAGATCGCTGGCGGCGTAGAGATCCACGATCCAGTAGAGCGAGTCCGCGGCGACGACCGGTCTGACCGCCGTACCCTGTACGAAGAAGGGCGCCAGCTCCCCCACTCGCTCGCGCACGCCGCGGCGGCTAACCACGCGCGTAGGCGCCAGATCCGACGAGAGGAGCCGGAAGTTCTGCAGCCCCCACGCGTGCGCGAGGCGCGAGAACCCGCTGGAGAGACTGGGTGCCGCTACCTGGCCGTTCGGATCGGTGACCACGGTGTAACCAGGCACCGAGTCGTAGATGAGAACCGTGGGTAGCGTGTCGGGCGAAGTGTCGATGCCGCCCGGCGTGCGTGGTACCATGATCGGCAGGCCCTGGTCATCAGCCGCGGCGGCGAGCACGCGAGTCACGAGCCAGCTGCTCCGCCCTTCGTCGAGCTCTCCCGATCCGGCATCGATGCGCGGATGCTCGGTGAGCACGACCCCCTCGAGGGCCGGCAGCGACGGAGCCCACCCCGCTCCACGCGTCACTCCGGGCGAGCTCTGGATCTCGCCGAGGGCGCGCTCGAGAGCCGCCGCATCCCACACGGCCACGGCACCCACCGCGTCGCTCGCCGCGGCATAGCCGACATTCGCTTCGGGAGCCACCGCTCCGCCGCGATCCACGATGCGATCCACCGCGTAGGCTCGCCGCGAGTAGTCGGCGCGGAGCTGCCTGTACGGTGCTTCCCTCACCTCGGCGCGCTCGATCCCCGATGCCCGCTGCGCCACGACGGGGCCCAATTGCCGCAGCGAAAGCGAGAGAACGAGGAGAATGGTGAGCGACACGAACGCCACTCGCAGCTGGCCATTCCAGCCGAAGATGAGCACGACGAAAGCGATGCCCACGGTGAGTATGGAGAGCCACACGCTCACCGGGATCGCGGCGTGGTGATCGGCGAAGGTGAACGCTCCCGACGGTCCGCTTCCATGTACCATTACACGGTAGGCGCCGAGTCGGTCGCCCCACGCGAGGATCAGCAGCAGGATCGAGCCGAGCACCACGAGATGACGGCGCACCCAGTTGGAGACGTACAGCGAGCCGCGCTGCCAGCGCATGCTCGGTGTGAGCGCGTAGAGGAAGACGACCAGCGCCACCGCGACGAGGAGCGTTATGAGCGCCCAGATGTGCAGCGCGTTCTCGAGCGGTAACCAGTACACGAAGAAGCCGAGATCGGCCTCGAAGTACGGATCAGTCTCGCCGAATGGGACGCCGTGCCGCGAGAGCGCCAGCGACATCCAGCTCCGATCGGGAAGAGTGAGGAGGGCGCCGGCGATGAGGGCGATCGCCGCAGCCGCGCCCACGAGGTAGCTCCCCGGGATCTCCTGCCCGATCTCCACGTTTCCCACGCGACGCGGGAGGACGATGGAGACCACGCTGTGCCGGACCGCGTACAGATTGGCGAAGATGAAGAGCGCGGCGGCGCCGCCCGAGGCGATGTCGAGCATCCCCGAGAGGAGCGCTCTCGTGCGCCAGAGCGACGCCGCACCGAGCGCGGAGTACCACCGGTAGTCCACGTACACGCCGGCCAGAACGCGCCCGGCCAGGAGCAGCAGCGCGACGACGACGACTGCGAGCAGTGCCCACCGCCGCGCGCTCACGTTAGACGCGCACGTTCCTGGAGCGGAGCCAGCCCTCCATCTCGTCGCGGATGGCGCGCAGCCGCTCCTCGCTACGCGCTTCGAAGCGCAGCACCAGCACCGGCTGAGTGTTCGAAGCGCGGATCAGTCCCCAGCCATCGCCGAAGAGGACTCGCACCCCGTCCACGTCGATCACGTCGTGCGTGGCGCGGAAGTGCTTCGCTGCCTCGTCCACCAGCTGGAACTTGATCTCCTCGGGCACGTCCACGCGGATCTCCGGTGTGGAAACGAAGTCCGGGACGTCAGCGAGGAGCTCCGACACGCTCTTTCCGGAGTCGGCAATGATGCGGAGAAGACGCGCGGCACCGTAGAGCGCGTCATCGTGGCCGTAGAATCCCTCGGTGAAGAACATGTGCCCCGACATCTCGCCGGCCACCGGCGCGCCCAGCTCGCGCATCTTCTCCTTGATGAGCGAGTGGCCGGTCTTCCACATGAGCGGCTTCCCGCCCGCCTTCCCGATGGCGTCGGGGAGCGATTGCGAGCTCTTCACGTCGAAGATGATCGGCTGCCCACTGCCGGTGCGCTTCAGGACATCGCGCGCGTAGATGATGAGCAGCCGGTCGCCCCAGATGATGTTTCCGTTCTCGTCGATGACGCCGATCCTGTCGGCATCACCGTCGAAGGCCACACCCAGATCGGCTCCCGTCTCGCGCACCTTCGCGATGATGTCCACCAGGTTCTCGGGGACCGTGGGGTCGGGGTGATGGTTCGGGAAGGTGCCGTCGCTGACGCAGTAGAGGCCCGTCCACTGAACGCCGAGCCGCTCGAGGAGCTTCGGCGCCACGAGCGCACCCACGCCGTTACCGCAGTCGCACACCACCTTCAGCTTGCGCGAGAGAGGGCCGATGCGCTTCGCGATGTCGTCTACGTAGCGATCGATGATCTGCACCTCGTGCACTTCCCCGCTCCCCGCGGGGAAGTTGCCTGCCTCGATGAGCGAGTACAGCTCCTGAATCCGGTCGCCGTAGAGCGACGCTTTACCCACGCTCATCTTGAAGCCGTTGTACTCGGGCGGGTTGTGCGAGCCGGTGATCTGGATCCCCGCCGCCACGGGCAGGTTGTGGAGAGACCAGTAGAGGAGCGGCGTCGGTACCACGCCCACGTCCACCACGTCCACCCCCGACTCGGTCAGGGCCCTCACCATCGCGTCGCGCAGCGCCTTGCCGCTCGGCCTGTTGTCGCGCCCGACCGCGACTGCGCCCTTGACGCCGTTCCGAGCCATGTAGGCGGCGAAGGCGCGCCCCACGCCGTGTGCCACGCGCGTGGTCAGGTCGTCCCCCACGATTCCGCGAATGTCGTACTGGCGGAATATCTGCCCACTGATCCCCATGCTTCCCCTCCAGACGGAGCGAGGCCGCTCGAGCGGCCTCGCCGGTTTCACTGTCGATGCGCGGCTGCGATCGGCGGCGACGCCTGGGTGGCCGTCTGCACCGCGGGCTGGCTCCGGCTCGAGAGGCCCACGAAGCCCGCCGGGAAGAGCCCGAAGATGAGCAGCGCGGCGGCCGACACGCCTATCACCAGCGACGTGCCAAGGCCGAGCGGTCGACGCTCCGCCGGCTGCGGTACCCGCGGTCGCATGAACATGTAAATGATGACCGCCAGGTAGTATCCCGCCGATATCACGCTCGCGATCACCAGGATGACGGCGAGCGACACCTGCGGGTGCGATGACCCGATGGCCGCGCGCAGGATGTACCACTTGGCGAAGAAGCCCATGCCGCCCGCAATCGGGAAGCCGAGGAGCGAGAACATAAAGACCGCCATGGCGAGGGCGGTCCACGGCCGCTCCCACCAGAGCCCCGAGTAATCGTTCAGGTTCTGTCGCTTCTCGCCCGGCACGTCCACCGCGATCACCACCGCGAAGGCGCCCATGGTGGCCAACATATAGGCCAGAAGGTAAAAGACCAGCGACGATGCTCCGGCGTTGGTGTACCGGTTCGCAACAATGGCTACCAGGAGGTAGCCGGCGTGCGCGATGCTCGAGTACGCGAGCATCCGCTTCATGTTGCGCTGGGCGAGCGCGATAACGTTACCGACGACCATCGTTATTACCGCGAGCCACCAGAGCACCGGCAGCCACGCTGCCGAAGCACCCGGGAATGCCTCGTGCAGGATTCTCAGGAACGCCGCGAGCGCAGCCGCCTTGACGCCCACCGACATGTAAGCCGTGATGGGTGTGGGGGCGCCCTCGTAGACGTCCGGGGCCCACACGTGAAACGGCACCGCCGCAACCTCGAAGGCGAAGCCCACGAAGAGCATTCCGATTCCGATCAGCAGCATCGGCGCGCTGGCGAAGCTCGCCTCGGTCACGCGTTCCCCGATGACGGCCAGGTTGGTGGTGCCGGTGGCACCATACACGAGCGCGATCCCGTAGAGCAGGAACGCCGTGGCGAAGGCGCCCAGCAGGAAATACTTGAGCGCTGCCTCCGCCGAGCGGCTGCTGCGTCTGTTGAGCCCGGCGAGCACGTAGACGGCTATCGACATGAGCTCGATGGCCAGGAACACCATGATGAGATCGCGTGCCGCCGCGAGCAGCATCATCCCCGCCGAGGAGAGCAGGACGAGCACGTACATCTCGGCTGTCACCAGCCCTTCGGTCTTCGAGTAATCGATACCGAGCGCCAGGGCGATGATGGTCGTGAGGAGGATCAGGAGGTCGATCGCCCAGCGGAAGTTGTCGACCGCGATGACTCCATCGCCGGCGCTGGCTCCGCTGAGCGCCATCCAGATGATGATCGCCGCGGTGATGGCGCAGAGAATGATGGAGAGGATGCCCACGCGCCGCGCGTGCTCCTCCGACTCGCTCTTCCACGCTGCGAAGAGAAGAAGGATCATCGCGCCCACCGCCAGCACGAGATCGGGTGCCAGTGCGGCGGAGAGCTGTGCGGGTACGCTCAGATCGAAGTGCATGTCAGCGCGCCCTCCTCATTCCGAGCCGCGGCGCGCGCGACGCGTTGGAGCTCGCCGCACCGGTCTGCACCTGCTGTACGAAGTTGCCGGCCGAGCTCTCCATGCGCTTCAGGATGGGCGCCGGGTAGATGCCGATCCAGAGGATCCCC
>DATCXR010000025.1:0-8222 GCA_036565685.1 Gemmatimonadaceae bacterium | reverse complement strand
TATTGCCACGATGGGGGGTCGCGTGAGCGACCGTGGGTTACGCGTGCACGGTCGCCTTCAGCGTGGGCGACAATGTAGGATCGTCTGAATGGAAGTCAATAGCTGCCTGACGCGAGTCCTGACATTCGCGACAGTGATATCGATGTTTCCTCCGGCGGCGCGAGCGAAGAGCGGCGTGCGCCTCGCGGCCGACATCGATTCGGCGGCCGTCGCGCGCTGCACCACGAGAAAGTCAGTACACCAGTAGCCGAAGGAGCGGACGAAGCCGAGTCCCATCACCATGCTGGACCAGTCGACGCCCATCGGGTTCGCGCTGGCCGAGCCCAGGTGACTCCACGAGTCGGAGTACGCGCCCGGCGCGTAGCCCGCGGTGGTGGATACCACATGGAGCTTGTCGGTGAGGCCGCTCCACCCGCCCACGTCCTTCAGCCCGAGTATCACGAGCGGCAGGAATCCGAGCACGATGAGAAAGAACTGCAGCACCTCGTTGTAGATGGCCGACGTGAGTCCGCCGAGGAAGATGTAGACGAGGACGATCGCCGCCGAGACGAGCACGCTCGCGTGGAAGCTCCAGCCGAGGATGAGCTCGAGGAGCTTGGCCAGCGCGTACATCGAGATACCGGAGGAGAAGATCGTCATCACGGCGAAGGTGATGGCGTTGAAGCCGCGCGTCTTCTCGTCGAAGCGGAGCTTGAGGTATTCGGGGACGGAGCGCGCGCGCGAGCCGTAGTAGAAGGGCATCATGAAGATGCCGACGAAGACCATGGCGGGGATGGCGCCGAGCCAGTAGAAGTGACTCGTCATGATCCCGTACTTGGCGCCCGAGGCGCCCATCCCGATGACTTCCTGGGCACCGAGGTTGGCCGAGATGAAAGCGAGGCCGGCGATCCAGGTAGGGATCGAGCGGCCCGAGAGGAAGAAGTCGTTGCTGCTTGTAATGAATCGCCGGAGTGCCCAGCCGATACCGAGTACGAATGCGAAGTAGACGATCAGTATCGTGTAGTCGATCGCGCCAAGATTGATGTGTTCCACTGGGTGTGGTCTCGGAGTTCGAACTGACCGGGCGCGCGTCCCGGGCGGGAGGAATGAAGCGGCGTTCGCCAGTGTGATCTTCCCGAATGGCGGCCCGGAGCGCAAGAGCGAAATTGGCGACCTCATCGGGACCGACGCGGCAACTCTTGCATCGCACTCCCGCTGCATCCCCGCGGTGGTGGGGATGCAGCGGTAGCGGGGATCGGGTTCAATCGCGGGCGATAGAGACAGGCCTCCACCGAGTGGAGCGCTCGATCCGCGCTATTCCGTGGCCGCGCGTGAATGGCCGGCTGGAGTCCGCCAGCGCGCGATGAACAGGAGCGGGCACGAGGCACGTGGCTTGCCCCGCTCGGCGCGCCGGTGTCGCGCGGGGCCGCAGCGGCCACGGTTGCGCGAAGCGGTCGACTTCAGCTCGCGGAGAGAGGGGACTTGCACTCGGTTGCCGGCACAATCACCCAGCTCGCGCCGCGGCTGCCACTGGCTCTCGTCTCTTCGGATGCGGCGTCACGGCTGATGCGGGTGGCGGCGTCGCTCCCCGCCGCGCTGACCAGCTGGATCTACCTCGAGTGTCGCTTGCGGCGCGGGGAGGAGCGAGTCGATCTCATCGTCCGCATCGATCCACGCGGACGCGACATCCTCGCGGGTGAAAATCCGGTGATCGAGCTCGGTGCCGCGCTCCAGAAGCACCCCGTGTGGCGCGGCGTACGCCTGCTCGCGCGAGCCTGGTCGGATCCATCTTCCACGTTGTACCGCGGGGTCGAACGAATCTGGCTCGAGTTCGACGTTCACGAGTCGTGCGACCTGCTGTCACCGGGGGAGCTACCGGCGCCTGGCGTGTTCATCGAGTTCGCTCGCGAGGTCTACGCACAGCACCGGCGGGAAGATCGTGTGGGCATGGCGATGGCGGCGTTGCGTACGCTGATGCCAGATGCGATGGAGCTCTCGTTGTCGCGCAATCTCAGGAGATGCTGGGAGCTGCTGCCATCCAGCGCGGCGATACCGTACGTGGGGCTCTTCCCGGCGCGCGGCTCCCAGGCGGTTCGCGTATCGGTCGCGGGGCTCTCGGACGCGGAGCTCCCCGCGTATCTCCGCGCGCTGCGGTGGCCTGGCTCGCACCGGCAGCTCATGGATGCCATCTCGGCATTCCTTCCTCGCACGCGAGTACCGCTGCCACGAATGGCGATAGCCAATCTCGACGTGGATCGCGAGATCGGCGCGGGCGTGGGGATCGAGTACCTGCTCAGTCACGCGTCGCAGCTACGAGGGAGCATCCTGGAGCGCGATCTCCTCGACCATCTCGTGCGGAGCGGCATCTGCTCTGCCGCGAAGAGCGACGCACTGCTCGCCTGGCCAGCGATGTCGCTCCAGGTAATGCCGCACGAGCTCTGGCGAAGTCGGGCCTGCAGGCGAGTCAACCATCTCAAGCTCTCCTTCGCGGACGCGAGATCGCTCGAGGTGAAGGCGTACCTCGCCGCGAGCCACGAATACCATGCCGAGCGCCGTCCCGCGGAGCGTGCATCGGTGCGGCTGCAGCACTCTACCAGGTAGAGCGCACGCTCGCTCCGCGTCGACTTCCTGACCGCGGCGATTCTCACAAGCGATTGCGGCAGCACCGCTTGGCCAACGCGGACCACGAGGTACACCGGTTGCCTTCTCGGTACCGCGTACACGAAGCAATCACCTCGCTACGCAGGAGCCGAAATGCAGCCGCCCACGGAATCGGAACGACGCGCGCTCGACAGCATCGTCGCGCGAGCCACGGTGGACCGCGCCTTCCGCCAGCTACTCATGGCCGATCCACGCCGTGCCATACGCGATGAGCTCGGGCTCTCGATCCCGAGTCACTTCAGGATCAAGTTCATGGAACGCGGACCGGACCTCGATGCGCTGGTGGTACTTCCCGACTTGAGAGACGGCGCGGAGGAGCTCTCCGACAACGAGCTGGAGGCCGTCTCGGGCGGAGCGCAACACTATGCTTCCTGGTCGGACCCACCGTCGCGCGCGCATCGCGATCACCCGAACGGCAAGTCGCACGGCCATCCTGCGGGAGATGGCGGCACGGAGCTCCAGCGGTGAGGAACACCATCGCGCTGCTCCGGCTGCTGGCGCTCCTTCCGCTGGCGGCGCTCGCGTCCACGCATGCGTTGCCGGCGCAGGGCGCCGACGATCCGAACGGCATCACGCTGCAGGAGGCGCTCGACGCCGTCCTGGAGCACGGCGCGCAGCTGCAGCTCGCCGAGCGGCAGGTGCGGATCGGAGAGAGCGCGCTCCTCGCGGCCGGTGCTCCCTTCGATGCGCGGCTCACCACGTCGCTTTCCACGGAGCGGAGCAACAGCACCTCGCCGATCCCGGGCGGTACGCTGACTCCCACGCTCATCAGTACGGTCGCGTCGACCATCGCGCTGCCGAAGCGCTTCCGCTCGGGAATGGTGGTCACTCCGCGCGTGGACCTGGCGCGCACGGATGTGGACGATGTGTCGGGTGCTCCGACGAGCAGGGCGAGCGTGGGATTGGATGTGCTGGTTCCACTCCTTCGCGATCGCGGCGGAGGAGTCACCGCGGCAGCGGAGCGCGCGGCACGGGAGGCACGCGATGCGAGCATGCTCGATGCGCGCCACTCGGCGGCGGCGAGCGTACTGGCAGTCGCCGTAGCGTACTGGAATGATCTCGCGGCCGAGGAGCGACTCGCGGTGTACCGCTCTTCCGAACAGCGGGCAGGTCAGCTCGTGGATGACACCAGGCGACTGGTGCAGGCCGACGAGCGCCCGGCCGCGGACCTGAAGCAGCTCCTCGCGAACCTCGCCCTGAAGCGGGCCGCGCGACTGACCGGCGAGCAGGCGAGCGTGGAGGCCAGGGAGCAGCTCGCGCTCGCGATGGGGGTGGGCGGCGCGGGCACCGTCGTGCTTCCCCGAGCGATAACGGATTTCCCCAACGCAGGTGAGCGAAACGCGCCTGGCGACGGCGCGCCAGACACGAGCGCCGACGCTACCATCCCCGCGGAAGCCCTCCACAAGCGGACGGATCTCGCTGCTCTCCGAGCGCGCCGCTCTGCCGCGGAGGTGCAGTTGGGAGCTGCTCGTAGCGGCCTCCGGCCACGGCTCGATCTCTCGCTTGGTGTCGGCTACCAGGGGTCAGCCTCGGATCGTGGAGTCGGGGGCGCGCTCTCCTCCCTCTATCGCAACGTTCCGGGCCTCGATGCCTCGGTGCAGCTCAGCTACGAGCTCCCGCTCGCATCGCTGGCCGCGCGCGGAGAGGCATTGCGTAGCAGCGCCGCGTACGACCAGGCGCGCATACGCGAGGCAGAGCTGATGCGCCAGATATCGAGTGGAGTGCGGATGGCGCGCGAAGCACTGCGTCATGGGCGGGAGGCGCTCCTCGCATCTCGTGAGGCGGTCGCCCTCTCGCGTGAGGCGGTGGAGAACGAGAAGCGGAAATTCCAGCTCGGCATGTCCACGCTCTTCGATGTGATCCTCGCCGAGGATGCGCTCACCAACGCGCGACTCGGTGAGATAGCGGGGCAGCAGGCGTACGCCGTGGCGATTGCGAGTCTTCTGTACGAAACTGGCGCGATCCTCGACGCGGGCGCGCGGGATCCGAAGGTGAACGCCGAGTCGCTGGAGCGAGAGCCATGAGCAAGCAATCGGTCTTCCGGAAGGTGTCACTCGACCGGCTGGCATCGCCGGAGCAGCTCGATCAGCTCATGCAGGTCACGACGCCGAGGGGCTGGGTCGCATTACTAGCTCTCTCGATCCTGCTGCTCACGGCCGTCGTCTGGGGGTGCGTGGGCCGCATTCCCGAGACGGTGCACGGGCAGGGGATACTCGTGAAGAGTGGAGGCGTGCTGCAGGTGGTGCCCTCGGCGGGCGGGCGCGTGATTGACATAGCCGTGAGCGTGGGCGATCTGGTGAGCGCGGGCCAGATAGTGGCGCGTGTCGCGCAGCCGGAGCTCACGGATCAGCTCAACCAGGCGCTCGCGAAGCTCGCCGATCTCCGAGCCGAGCGTGAGAGCTCACTCGCCTTCGGGCGTCGCGACCTGGCTCTGCAGACCGCCGCGCTCGAGCAGCAGCGCAGCGCCGCCGAGCAGAGCGTGGCGGCAGCCGAGGAGAGTCGGCGTTGGCTCGAACAGAAGATCGTGGAACAGGAGAAGCTGGCGAAGCAGGGGCTCATCACCAGGCAGACTCTCCTGGCCACGCGCGAGCAGTTCAACGCCGCCGTCCAGCGCGCGAGCGCCGGCCGCAGCGAGCTGGCGCAGATCCGTGTGCGCACGCTCGCCCTCGTGAACGAGCATGATGGCGAGCAGGATGAGGCCCGCTTCCGCATGGAAGACGCTGAGCACGAGGTGGCGCGGCTGGAGCGCGAGCTGGCCGAGCGGTCGGAGGTAACCACCCCGTACACCGGTCGAGTGCTCGAGCTCATGACCGAGCAGGGCGACATGGTCGCGAGTGGCGAACCGATCCTGAGCCTCGACCTCACCGGCCGCAGCGTGAAGAAGCTGATGGCCGTGCTCTACGTGCCGTCCATCGAGGGAAAGCGGATCAGGCCCGGGATGCGCGTCCGGATCGCGCCATCCACCGTGAAGCAGGAGGAGTACGGGATGATGCTCGGCAGAGTCACCTACGTTTCCGACTTCCCCGCCACCTCGAAGGGGATGGCGCGCGTACTCAAGAACGATCAGCTGGTGAACGTGCTCTCCGGGAGCGGCGCACCGTACGAAGTGCATGCGGATCTCACCGTGGCGCCGGAAACCGCGAGCAGATACAAGTGGTCGTCGTCGGATGGTCCTCCGCTCACCATCCAGAGCGGCACACTGGCGACGGCGAGCATCGACGTGCGCGCGGAGCGCCCGATCGGGATGGTGATTCCGCTCTTCCGGAAAATCACGGGGATATGAGCGTGTCCGGGCGATCGCGACGGCGTGTGAAGACGCCCACGGTTCTCCAGATGGAGGCGGTCGAGTGCGGAGCCGCGGCGCTCGCCATGGTGCTCGCGTACCACGGCCGGAGCGTTCCGCTGGAGGAGCTGCGCGTGGCTTGTGGCGTGTCGCGCGACGGGAGCAAGGCGAGCAGCATGCTGAAAGCGGCCCGGCACTACGGACTCGTGGCGAAGGGGTTCCGGAAGGAGCCGGCCGATCTCGGGGAGCTACAGGTACCGATGATCGTGCACTGGAACTTCAACCACTTCCTGGTGGTGGAGGGCTTCGGCGATGGGCGCGTGTTCCTCAACGACCCGGCGACCGGTCCGCGCCAGGTCCCCGACGACGAGTTCGACCAGGCTTTTACCGGCGTGGTGATGGCCTTCGAGAAGGGAGCGGAGTTCGTCCCGGGTGGCGCGAAGTCGAGCATGATCGCGGCGTTGCGGCGCAGGGTATCGGGCTCGGGGATGTCGCTCGCCTACATGGTGCTCGCCGGCTTCGCTCTTCTCATACCCGGGATGATAACGCCGACTTTCGGCAGGATCTTCGTGGATAGTGTCCTGGTGAAAGGGCTCACACACTGGATGACACCGCTCCTCTGGGCGATGGGCGGCGTGGCAGCAGTAACCATGTTACTGGTATGGCTGCAGCAGCGCTATCTCCTCCGCTTCGAAACCAGGCTCGCGCTCGACAGCTCGGCAAGGTTCTTCTGGCATGTGCTCCGTTTGCCGGTGGAGTTCTTCGCGCAGCGCTACGCGGGCGAGATCGGGAATCGCGTGGAGCT
Organism: Gemmatimonadaceae bacterium; assembly: GCA_036565685.1. Taxonomy (GTDB): domain Bacteria; phylum Gemmatimonadota; class Gemmatimonadetes; order Gemmatimonadales; family Gemmatimonadaceae; genus JADGGM01. The sequence continues at coordinate 1,494 of DATCXR010000025.1, read as the reverse complement.
GAACGACCGCATCGCGCGGCTTCTGTCGGGTGAGCTGGCCACTACCGCCCTCGGTGTGATGGTGATCGCCTTCTATGCCGTGCTCATGGTGCAGTATGACGTGGCGCTGGCGACGATTGCCGTGGCAACGGCGATCCTGAACATGGCCGCGCTGCGATACGTCTCGCGCAAGCGCACGGATCTGAACCAGCGCCTGCTGCAGGACCGTGGCAAGGCGATGGGCACCGCAATGGGCGGACTTCAGACGATCGAGACGCTAAAGGCCACCGGTTCCGAGTCGGATTTCTTCGCGCGATGGTCGGGTCAGCAGGCGAAGGTGGTGAACGCGCACCAGCGTCTGCAGCTGACGACCGAGCTGCTCGGCGCGGTGCCGCCTCTCCTGCTCGCCCTCGATACCGCACTGGTCCTCGGCGTGGGAGGGCTGCGCGTGATGGACGGACATCTGAGCATGGGGATGCTGGTGGCGTTCCAGTCGCTGGTGCTGCTCTTCCTGGCACCGGTGAACCGCCTGGTGACGCTCGGCGGCACGCTCCAGGAGATTCGGGGCGACATGGCGCGGCTCGACGACGTGCTGCGAGCCCGGATCGACCCGATCGCCGCATCGGAAGAGGAGATCTCGATCGCCGAGGACTCACCCGTAAAGCTCTCCGGTGCGCTCGAGCTGCGCGGCGTGAGCTTCGGCTACAGCCGGCTCGAGGCACCGCTGATCGAAGGATTCGATCTCGTCCTCCGTCCGGGAAGCCGCGTCGCGCTGGTGGGGAGCTCCGGCTGCGGCAAGTCCACCGTGGCGAAGCTCGTGAGTGGTCTGTACGAGCCGTGGAGTGGCGAGATCCTCTTCGACGGGCAGTCGCGCGCGAACATCCCGCGCAGCGTGATGACCAACTCGCTCGGCGTCGTGGACCAGGAGATCTTCATGTTCGAGGGGAGCATCCGCGACAACGTCTCGCTCTGGGATGCCACGCTGCCGGAATCCGAGGTCTCGCGCGCTGGTCGCGACGCCTGCATACACGAAGAGGTGACGGCGCGTCCCGGCGCCTACGCGAGCCGCGTTGCCGAGTCGGGGGGAAACTTCAGCGGCGGCCAGCGACAGCGGCTGGAGATCGCCAGGGCGCTGGCAGGGAACCCGAGCATCCTGGTGCTCGACGAAGCAACCAGCGCCCTCGACCCAGCTACCGAGAAGGCGATCGACGATGGCATCCGCCAGCGCGGCTGCACCTGCCTGATCGTCGCGCACCGCCTGAGCACCATCCGCGACTGCGACGAGATCATAGTGCTCGAGCGCGGAAAGATCGCGGAGCGGGGCTCGCACGACGAGCTGTGTGCCGCGGCCGGCCGGTATCGTGACCTGATCGCGGCGGAGTGAGGTTGCCATGGCGACGACTTCCGTAGAGCGGCTCCCGGACGTGGGTGTGGAGAGGCCGATCCCCAACCCGGCACGCGACGGTGGCGCGGTGTGCGAGGCGCAGTCGCCGGACGCCGCCGTGCGGGCGGCAG
>DATCXR010000015.1:0-1978 GCA_036565685.1 Gemmatimonadaceae bacterium | reverse complement strand
GTGCACGAGCCACGATCGCGCTCCCGTGGCGTGCCGGCGTGGCGGTGCCGCTCGACGCGTTCGTCTCCTCCGCGGAAGACTCTCCGGCCGGAGCGATGGAGTCGGCAGGTGGCTGACCGCGAGATGATTCGCGTGCTCGTGGTGGACGACGAGCCCGCGGCGCGACGGGGCGTGCGGAGCGTGCTCGATGGCTGGTCGGAAGATGTCGTGGTGGAGGAGTGCCGCAATGGCGGCGAGGCGGTTCGCGCGATCCCGTCGTTCGATCCGCACGTGGTGCTCCTCGACGTGCAGATGCCGGGGCTCGATGGCTTCGATGTGATCCGCGAGGTGGGTGTGGATCGGATGCCCGCGATAGTGTTCGTCACCGCGTACGACGAGCATGCGCTACGGGCTTTCGACGTTGCGGCCGTGGACTATGTGGTGAAGCCGTTCACCGACGAACGACTTCGTCAGGCGATGGATCGGGCGCTGAAGCGGCGCTCCGAGCGTCGCGCGGCTGAAGTGCAGAAGCAGCTTCTCACCCTTCTCGAGGGGGCGGGACACCGCGCCGGCGGGGAAAGCTCGACGTTGCCCGTGGAATCCTCGACGTCGCGCGCGCTGGCGCCCGCCTCCGCGCCCAGCTATCTCACCCGCCTCCTGGTGAGCGTGGGAACGAGGAGCGAGGTGGTGCCGGTGAGCACCGTCTCGTGGATCCGGGCCGACGACTACTATGCGTCCGTCTTCGCCGGTGGTACGGCTTACGTGATCCGCGAGTCGCTCGCGGAGCTGGAGCGCCGGCTCGACCCGCGCGAGTTCATGCGCGTACATCGCTCGGCGATCGTGCGGCTCGCCATGGTCCGCGCGCTCGAGCATCCGGCGAACGGGCGCTATCGCGTGGTGCTCCGCGACGGCACTCGAGTGCCGGTCAGCCGCTCGCGCCATGCGGCCGTTGCGCGGACACTGGGTGATCTGAGAGGCTGAGCGCACGGGGCGTGGGGCGCTCGGGCCACCCCGGGCACTCGCCATTCGCTGCACGCCGGACACATCTCGCTGCGCCGAAGCGCCGTTCGCGGCAACGATACTTCGCCACTCCCCTGGCGCGTGGTATCTCGTGGTGTCGCCAAAACACCAACGGAGATCACCATGCCATCCATGACGGGCCTGCGCGCCGCCGGCGCCCGACTACGTTCGATGCTCTCGCTCGCGACCGCGGTCGCCGCGAGCGCCGTCCTCGCCTCGTGCACCGTGCAACGACTCGACGAGAGAGCGATCGCGCCGGAGCTGGCTCTGAACACCGCGCACATCACCGAAGGCACTACGCGGTGGCGCATGACGATCCAGAAGGATACGGCCACGCGCGAGCTGGGAGTGATGACGAGCAGCACGCAATACGCGGACTACATGGGGCGTCCAGCCATCCTCTTCGTCCGCGCCGTACCAACGCCGAAGGGGGACGTAGTCGACAGCGTCCTCGTGCTTCGTCACACCCTGGCGCCGGTGTGGGAGCACTCCCACCAGCCTACGAAGACCATGTTACTGTCGTTCACCGACAGTGCTGTGATCGGTGAATGGGCACCGGCGGATTCCACGATGCGAAGCGTGCACCACCCCGTTCCGCGTCCCGTCTTCAACGCCACAGCGCAGGGCCTTCTGATAGGATCGTTGCCGCTTGCCGAAGGTTATCGGACGCTGATTCCCATCTACAGCTTCGAGCTGGGCGGGATGGAGCTCGACACGCTGAGCGTCGTCGGGACCGCGCGAGTGAAGATGAGAAGTGGTGGCGAGCGCGATGTGTGGAAGCTCGCTTTCGCGGACCCGTTCATCACGGCGACTTTCTGGGTGGATCGCGAGACGAGGCGGGTGCTCCTGCAGGACATCGTATCCCGGAAGACCGGCGTCATCTTCCGCCAGGAACCCGTGCTGTGAGACCTGCGCGATTCGTATCCGCGGCGGCGGTCGCGCTGTCGCTCTCGCCGGTGCTGGCCCTCCGCGCGCAGGG
>DATCXR010000512.1:0-2501 GCA_036565685.1 Gemmatimonadaceae bacterium | reverse complement strand
CCTCCCCCTCCCCCTCCCCCCTACCTCACCAACTCGAGCCGCGGGTTCGGCCTCTCTCTCCGGCCTGATTTCGCCTCGGCGCGGCCGTTGACCCGGACGATGTCGGCGGTGAAGTCGAAGCTGCCGGAGAAGAGGGAGGAGCCGACGCCGTAGGAGTCGACTGGGACCTTGGCGGCCTCGAAGGCGCGGATCTTCTCGACGGTGAAGCCACCCGATACCACGATCTCCACGTGGTCGAAGCCCTCGGCGTCGAGTGCCTCGCGTACGTTCCACACGAGCTGCGGGTTCACACCTGTGGGGCGGAAGGTGCCCATCTCGGGGATGATCGACCGGTCCACCAGGTTCTCGCTGGTGTCGAGCCGAACTCCGCTGAGCCGCCCGCCCATGGCGCGTGCCACCGCCAGGCTGGTTCCCACACAGTCGTTGTCGTAGTCCACCAGCGTGATGATCTTCGTGGAAGGGTCCACGTACTCGGCGAACTTCTGCGTGGCGAGCACCGTGTCGCCCTCGTATGCCGCGATCAACGCGTGCGGAACGGTGCCGACACCCTCGGAGCCCCACCAGCTGGCCTGCGCATCGGTGGAGACGCCGATCGCGCCGGCGATGTGCGCGGCGTACCCGTCACCGGTCTGCACCAGCCAGTGATCGTGGCGAGCCGGAAAGAACATCACCGTCTTGGGACGAGCCGCGTCCACCACGAGACGGGTGTTGGTCCCCACTCGCGTGCGCCGTGCGAGCACGCCGAGGTAGAGCGTCTCGAGCTGCGCGAATGAGGCGTACGGCCCCTCGATGGTCATCACCGTCTCCCACGGCTCGATCTCGTCGCCATCGTAGAGCGCGTACACCGTGAGCGCGTCCCAATCATCGGAGCAGAGCTTGAGAATGGCGATCGCCTCGTCCATCCCGCCCAGGTACGCCTTCACCTTTCCGAACACCTGCATCTTCACGGTCGGCGAATACCCGTCCTCGAGCAGCGTCTCCCTCGCCCGTACGAAATACTTGTCCGAGTAATACCCCTCGCGCATGCGCTCCACCGGCAGGTGGAAGGCGGAGGGGGAGAGGCGGGGACGGGGGGACATGAGAGAGGGTTCAGGGGGCAGGGGGCAGGGGGCAGGAACTGCCGGGAAAAGGAAACAGGGAACAGGAAACAGGGAACAGGAAACAGGTAAGAGCTCCTGGCAGTAAGGCCCTCACCCCCGAGGCAGTTACCTGTTTCCTGTTCCCTGTTTCCTGTTTCCTTCCCCCTCCCCTCCCGTCATCCTCGCCGGATCCAGTATCTCATCCAGCTGCGCGCGGGTGAGGAGGCCGCGGTCGCAAACAACATCATAGACGCTGCGGCCGGATTCCAGGGCTTCCTTGGCTACCCCGGTGGCGGCTTCGTAGCCGATGGAGGGGAGGAGGGCGGTGACGATTCCTATCGAGTGCTCGACGAACCAGCGCATCCGGTCGGGGTTGGGGGTGATCCCCACCACGCAGAGCTCGCGGAGCACGTCGCACGCGTTGCGCAGCGACTGCAGGCCGCCGAGGATGCGGTAGGCGATCACCGGCTCGAAGACGTTGAGCTGCAGCTGGCCGCCCTCGGCGGCCATGGTGACCGTGACATCGCCGCCGATCACGTCGAAGCAGACCTGGTTCACTACCTCCGGGATCACCGGGTTCACCTTTCCCGGCATGATGGACGAACCGGGCTGGCGCGGCGGGAGGTTGATCTCCCCCAGTCCGGCGCGCGGGCCGGAGCTCAGCAGCCGGAGGTCGTTGCAGATCTTCGAGAGCTTGACGGCGGAGCGTTTCAGTACGCTCGAGACCTGCACGAAGACACCGGTATCGCTGGTGGCTTCGACCAGGTCGGGCGCCGTGATCAGGGGGAGCCCGGTGATCTTGGTGAGATGAACGCGCACGCGCTCGGCGTAGCCGGGAGGGGCGGTTATTCCCGTGCCGATCGCGGTCGCACCCATGTTGGTCTCGCGGAGGAGCGCCTGCGTCTCGGCCAGACGGTCGATGTCCTCGAGCATCGTGTGGCCGAAGGCGGCGAACTCCTGGCCGAGCGTCATCGGGACGGCGTCCTGGAGCTGCGTGCGTCCCATCTTCAGGATGCCGCCGAATTCGGTGCCCTTGTCCAGGAAGGCCATCGCGAGCGTGCGCATCGCCGATCGTAGCTCTTCGATGTTCGTGTGGATCGCGAGCTTGACGGCGGTGGGGTAGACGTCGTTGGTGGACTGCGAGAGGTTGACGTGGTTGTTGGGGTGCACCACGGAGTAGTCGCCGCGCGGCCGCCCGAGCAGCTCGAGCGCGCGGTTGGCGATCACCTCGTTCGCGTTCATGTTCGTGGAGGTGCCCGCGCCGCCCTGGATCATGTCCACGAGGAAGTGCTCGTGGTGACGGCCCGCGCGGATCTCGCGCGCCGCGCGAACTATGGCGTCGTGCACCTTGGGGTCGAGGAGCCCGAGCTCTCCGTTGGCGAGGGCGGCGGCTTCCTTGACCGCGGCAAGCGCGTTGACGAG
>DATCXR010000482.1:0-2214 GCA_036565685.1 Gemmatimonadaceae bacterium | reverse complement strand
GGGAACTGCTCCCTCACCTCCTGTTCTGCCCGGGTGGGCAGGACTCTGGGTGCGGGAGCAGTTCCCCCAAAAGCTCCTGCTCGAGATCTCGGCCGTAGGGCTTTTCTCCGCGTTCTCCGCGCTCCTCCGCGTTCTCCGCGTCCCTTACCGAGAGGGACTCGGACGCCGAGATGCAGCCCGAGCGGCCAGAGAGGGCCCTACTGTCCGGAGCCTTCTCCGCGCTCTCTCAGTTCCCCTCCGCGCCCTCCGCCTCCGCAGGTCCGCGCGATGAACCCTCCATCGCGATGAACCCGACCAGCCGCGATGTACCACCCCGTCCGCAGATTCATGCGATGAACCAAGCTCCCAATGAATCACCTGCACTCGCCCCGCGATCCCGCCATACGCCCGATCTCCAGAACCAGCTCCTGCATGTCCTCGATGGTCGACCGGAAGCCGATGGGGCAGATTCGTAGGGATAGGGCGCCATCGATGCGCGTGGTGGAGATGAGCCAGCGGCCCGTCGCGTTGATGTCGTTCGCGATACGCTCGTTGAGCGAATCGAGCTCGGTGGGGTCGCTCACGTCGTGCGGGCGGGCGCGGAAGCAGAGGATGCCGAGAGTGGCGGGGGATAGAACTTCGAGCGCGGGCTCCTCGCGCGCGAAGCGCTCGGCGTGGGCGGCGAGCTCCATGCTGTACGCGATCGCTTCGCTCAGCGCATCCATGCCGTAGTAGCACACGCTCAGCCAGATCTTGATCCCGCGCGCGCGGCGCGTGAGCTGCTCGCCGTAGTCGGCGAAGTTCACCTCGGTGCCGGCGCTCTCCACGTCCTTCAGGTAGTCCGGATAGATGCTGAAAGCGGCCGCGAGGCGGCGTGGCTCGCGCGCGATGATGCAGCCGCACTCGAAAGGGATGTAGAGCCACTTGTGCGGGTCCATCGTCACCGAGTCGGCGAGCTCGATACCGGCCAGCGCGCGGCGGCCACGCTCGCAGAGTACGCCGAACCCGCCGTACGCGGCGTCTACGTGCAGCCAGATCGATTCGCTCCTGCACAGCTCCGCCAACTCCGCGAGCGGATCGACGGCGCCCGTGTTCGTCGTGCCGCCGTTGCCCACTACCATGAGCGGGATCAGCCCCGCAGCGCGGTCAGCGGCGATCGCAGCGGCAAGCTCGTCCATCCTGATTCGATACTCGGCGTCCACCGGAATGAGCCGGACGTTGGCGCGTGGGATTCCCGCCATCCACGCCGCGCGGGTCGCCGACGAGTGCGTCTGGCTCGACATGTAGACTGTGAGCCGCATTATGCGCGCGGGGTCTTCGAGCGTCGCCTCGTGCCGCGCGGCGACGACTGCGGTGAAGTTCGCGTTCGACCCGCCCGAAGTGAGGAGCCCGCCGCTCCCCTTCGGCATGCCCAGCCATTGGCGGAACCAGTCCACCACGACGAGCTCCACTTCGTTGGGGCCCGAAGCCATCGGCCAGACGCCGGCGAAGAAGTTGAAGCCAGTGGCGAGCCAGTCGCCGAGCACCGCGGGGAAGGTGGGGCAGCTCGGTACGTACGCGATGAACCCCGGGTGTGGCTCGCGCGCGGCGTGCGCGAAGATCCGCTCGCGCAGCGTGGTGAGGAGCGTGTCGAAGTCGGTTCCGTGCGCTGGCGGCGGAGCCGCGATCAGGCGCTCTGCGGTCGCGCGGTCGATGGCGTCGAGCACCGGCTGCTCGCGCAACGTGGAGAGATGTTCGGCGACGAGGTCCGCGACATCGCGGCCGAGCCGCTGCATTGTATCGTGATCGAGGTCGAGCGGCGAGCGGCGGTAGCGTTCGGTTGGCGACATGTGAGGGGCGGAGCGGATTGGCATGGACATTCCGGGGCGTGAGGGTCGGCCGGCATACCCGGTGCATCGACCCCGAGGTACAATAACCCGGCGCCAGCCATCGGCGCACTCAGGCAGTGCCTGTGCGCGGTGGTGAACGAGCTGGCACGGATACAACCGATGGAGGAAGTCACATGAACGACGCACGCTTGGCGTACATACTCGGCGTTGCGGGGATCTCGCTCCTGGCGGCCGCCTGTGGCGGGGAGAAGGCCAACCACATGCAGGGCTCGAACACGACCAGCACGGCCGCGCCCGCGGCTGCTCCGACGCCGTCCACCGGCGCTGTCGCCGGCTCCACGGCCGCCGGAGGTGCTGTGGCCGGCAGCACAGCCGCACCGGGTACCGCGGCAGGCACCACTAGCGC
>DATCXR010000478.1:0-3593 GCA_036565685.1 Gemmatimonadaceae bacterium | reverse complement strand
CGGGAGGATGACAAGAAGGGATACGATACCGTGGCGCCTATCTCTCGCGCAGCTCGAGAGGCGCTCGATACCTACCTACGCCGCGGCGCTCGTGCTGGCGACGTGCCGCTCTTCCCCGGTCAGCAGGACGCCACGAAGCCGGTAACGAAAGAGACCGCGGGGTACTGGCTCACCCGCGCGGAGAAGCTCGCCAATCTGCCGCATTTCGCGCGTGGCGGCTTTCACCCCTTTAGACGGCTCTGGGCATCGGAGCGGCGCCATTTGCCCGCTCAGGACGTAGCAGCGGCCGGCGGCTGGCGATCGTTGCAGGTGATGCGTGAAGCGTATCAGCACGCCGATGCAGCAACGATGTACTCTGTCGTGGACCGTGCCGCACCTCCCGAACCCGACCCGAAGTCTGCACCGAGCGGACACAAATCGGACACACCGCAAGAGAAAGCAGCGAGCGCGCAATGAGTTACGACATCGCTAGACGTTCCGGTTCAACGTCTAGCGCGCGTCCACGGCTTCGCTCGAACGCCGCATCCTCCGCGGCGGGTTCCGACCTCATCCACGAAATTCGCGATCGGAAATTGGGGCGCATTCGCGCCGCCGGTAGTGGCAAGTATTCTGCAAAACGACCGGCGCGAGCGCGCTGTGTCGGCCGCCATGTTCGGCGGTCCACGAGCAGCCGTGCTCGTCTCACACGCGCCGGAGCGACCGAGATGGCAACGCGAATCGCTATCGAGGAGCCCTTTGATCGCGGCCCGCCGTCGACGGCCAGCCCCGATGAGAGTACACTGGCCGCACGCCGCGAAGGCGTGAGAGCAGCCCCCCTTTCGTTCGCGCAGGAACGGCTCTGGTTTCTCGACCAGTTGGAGCCGCAGCTACCGGTTTACAACGTGCCGAGAGCGATGCACCTCAGCGGTGCGCTCGATCCGGCGATCCTCGACCGCGCCCTGAACGAGGTCGCGCGGCGTCACGGCTCGCTGCGTACGACCTTCGGGCTCGTTGACGGCGTACCACAACAGTTTGTCGCGCCTTCGTTGCACCTGCGCTGCGTTTTGCGCGACCTTCGCGAACTGCCGGAGGCCGAACGGAGGGCCGCTGCTGCCCGCCAGGCGGCCATCGAGGCAGCGACTCCCTTCGACCTTCAGCGCGGCCCTCTCGTGCGAGCCTTGCTCCTCAGGCTGGCTGCCGAGGAGAGCATCCTGGTGATCACGATGCACCACATCGTGTCCGAAGGCGGGTGGTCGATGAACATCTTCCTTCGCGAGCTTGGTTCGCTCTACTCCGCCTTCCAGAGGGGCGAGAGCTCCTCGCTGGCGCCGCTGCCCATTCAATACCACGAATACGCAGTGTGGCAGCGCGAGGAGCTCGACGACGATCACCTGGCCAGGGATCTGGAGTACTGGCGCGAGCAACTTCGCGGAGCGCCCACCGTGATCGAGCTGCCAGGCGACCGCTCGCGCTCCGCCGCGCGAGGATATCGTGGGGACCGCACCGAGCTGCGCCTGCCCCATCACCTCTCCGAGCGGATCCGGGCTCTCAGTCGCGCGGAGGGAGCGACCGTCACGATGGCTCTCCTGGCTGGGTGGGCAGCGGTGGTTGCCCGCTATACCGGGAGCAGCGATCTGCTGATCGGCATGCCGGTGGCGGGGCGCAGCCGACTCGAGACAGAGGCGCTTATCGGTCTCTTCCTGAACACGCTTGCGTTACGTGTGGACTGCTCCGGTGATCCATCCTTCCACGAGCTGCTCGGGAGGATACGATCGGTCGCACTCGGCGCGTACGACCATCAGGAACTTCCATTCGAGCGGCTCGTGAAGGAACTGCGCCCGGAGCGGGTTGGAAGCCGCACGCCTCTCGTCCAGCTGATATTCGCGCCGCAGCCGCCAGCAGGTACCACTCTCTCGCTCCCGGACATCAACGCGAGTCCTTACGAGCTGGGTACGGGTACCACGATCGCCGACGCGACGCTCTTCTCGTGGGACGAACCAGAGGGCATACGCCTGGTGCTCGAGTACTCGAGCGAGCTTTTCGATCCCGAGAGGATGCAGCGGATGTTGGCGCACTACCAGACGATCCTGGAGGGCGCCACGGCCTGCCCCACGCTTTCGCTCTCGGAGCTGCCACTCCTGACGGAAATGGAGCGTTATCGCCTCCTCGTCGAATGGAACACGGGAAGCCACGGCCGCGCTGACGGCGGATGCATCCACGAGCTCGTGGGTGCGGTGGCAAAACGCTCGCCCGGCGCGACTGCCGTGGCCGCGGATGGCGAGCGAGTGACGTACGCCGAGCTGAACGACAGAGCCGAGCTGCTGGCGAGCCGCCTGCGTGGCCTCGGTGTGGGTCCCGACGTGATCGTTGGAATAGCGACGGAGCGCTCGGCCGAGATGGTAGTCGGACTGCTGGGGATCCTGAAAGCGGGCGGCGCGTACCTGCCGCTCGACCCGGCATATCCGACCGACCGACTCGCCTTCATGCTCGCCGACAGTGGCACCAACCTGCTCCTCACGCAGCGGCACCTGGTCCCCCGGTTGCCGGAATTCGGCGGGACCATCATCGAGCTGGACGTGGAGAGCGAGCCCGGTACGCGGGAGACTGCCGCACTTCCGGGGCGAAGCGTGAGCGCCTCCGACCTCGCGTACGTGATCTACACGTCGGGCTCCACGGGACGCCCCAAAGGAGTCCAGATCACGCACGGGGCTCTCGCCAATCTGCTCGCCTCCGCGCAGGCGCTGGCGGAGATGACCCAGGAAGACGTCATGCTCGCGGTGACCACTCTGTCGTTCGACATCGCCGGCCTGGAGATCTGGCTCCCGCTGATGACGGGAGCTCGAGTGGTAGTGGCCAGTCGCGCCGCGGCGAGCGACGGCGAGCAGTTGGCCGCACTGCTGCGCGATGCGAAGGCGACGATCATGCAGGCGACGCCGGCTACCTGGCAACTTCTCCTCCGCTCCGGATGGAGCGATGGCGCAGGGCTCAGGGCGCTGTGCGGCGGCGAAGCGCTCCCCCGGAAGCTCGCCGCGCGGCTCCTCGCAAATGGGTGCACCGTCTGGAACATGTACGGTCCCACCGAGACCACGATCTGGTCCACCGCGCATCGCGTATCGCCAGCAGACTGCGATGCGCGTGACGACGGCGGCTTCGTACCGATAGGCCGTCCTCTCGCCAACACGGAGCTCCACGTCCTCGATCCGCAGAGGCAGCTCCTGCCGGTGGGCGTACCAGGCGAGCTGTACATAGGTGGCGCCGGGCTGGCGCGCGGATATCTCGGGCGCGCGGAGCTGACCGCTGAACGTTTCGTCCCCCACCCGTTCGGTGCAGGATCGGGCGACCGGCTCTACCGAACCGGCGATCGCGTGCGTTATCACGAAGATGGCACACTCGAGTTCATCGGACGTATCGATCAACAGATCAAGCTGCGCGGGTTCCGCATCGAGCCGGGCGAAATCGAAGCGACTCTGCGCGAGTATCCTGGCGTGCGCGCATCTGTGGTAGTGGTGCGCGACGATGAGGATCGAGAGCCCACGCTAGTGGCGTACCTGGTGAAGAAGGAAGGGAGCGAGCTTTCCTTCGCCGAGCTCCTCGAGCACCTGAAGCGGCAGCTG
>DATCXR010000476.1:0-7749 GCA_036565685.1 Gemmatimonadaceae bacterium | reverse complement strand
CATCTCCATCGATCTCCCCGCCGTGCAGGAGCGCGCGAACGCGCCGCACGATGCGTTGCGCCCAGCCACTCATGTGTCCTCCAGCGTCTCAGGTAGCCTCGAGCACGCGTTCCACCGCGCCCGAGAAGAGTCGCCACTGCGAGCGCTCGGCGGCGAAGCGCTTCTTCCCCGCGGCCGTGAGCGTGTAGAACTTCGCTCGCCTCCCCTCGGGGCTCACGCCCCACTCCGAGCGGATCCACCCCCTGTCCTCCAGGCGGTAGAGAGCGGGGTAGAGACTTCCCTGCCCCACGTCGAACACATCGCTCGACAGCTCGCGCAGGCGTTTCGAGATCCCCCAACCGTGCAGCGGCCCGAGGAGGAGGGTCTTGAGTATCAGAAGGTCCAGGGTGCCCTGGAGGAGGTCGGCACGCTCATCCATGTGGGAATCTCCAGCGAGGCTCCATGCCTCGACGTTCGACAACACAATATGGGCGTTGTTGTCGAATGTCAAGGTATCACCGCGACGAGCTCCCCCTGGAGCCGACAGCACGGCCCGCATTGGCGGCGCCGAAGCGGACGCTGCGCGACGTGGACGGCGAAGGCTACGCGATGCGGGGAAGCGGCGTGTGCGCCTACCGGGGAATCGTGAACGCGAAGGGCATCTGCACCAGCTGCGCGACCGGACACCCTGCGATCCGCGCAGGGTCGAAGCGCATCTGCGGCAACACTTCGAGCACCGCGACCTGGAAGTCTCGATAGCGACCGCCCTTCAGCACACGCGCCGTGGAGAATATCGCTCGCCCATCGGGGCCGACCACGAACGATACCAGCACCCCACCGGGGATGCGCTTGCGCTCAGCATTGACTGGGAAGCGCGGATGGGGATTGCCGGGAAGGGAGGACGCGAAGTTGTCGAGTATCCACGTCGAATGTGTGACGATGGCGATAGGCTTGGAGCGCTGGTCACGAGGTGTGTACTGCTCGATCTCGAAGCGCACCCTGATGGGTCCGTCCCTCTCCTCCTTCGGCAGAGGAGGTAGCACGTGCGCGGACTCGAGGCTGTCTATCGCCGCGACCAGGCTGCTGTCTATCTCGGGCGAGAGCGTGGAGGCCGTGATCTCCGGCTTGCCTAGTGCGCCGCTTCTCTCGAGCTGCGCGGACACTTCTCCGGTGATCACGAGCGATGTCAGAAGCTTTCCATCGGAAAGCGACGCCTCATCGCCGTACACGGGGACAGCTCCCGTCGCAGGGAGCCGAAGGTACTGCGCAAAGCCATCCAGGAGAATCTCGTCCCAGCCGTCAGGCAGCGCATCTTCCGGCTCGACCCTGACTGAAGCAACCACCGTATCGGTACGCCAACCGACCGGTGGCAGCGAATCGCAGCGCGCACCATCCGCGGGTCGCGCGGCCTGCGCTGCGAGCGGGCTGGCTGCAACGCAGGTGAGCGCGAGGAAAGCCGCGGCCAGATAGACTGGGCGACCGAACATGTGGACTCTCCCGTGTGGATGACGAAGTGGGAGAGCCGTGCAGCTCCGTCCGCTGCCCCGGCTCCCCCACTATAAAACGGTTCCTCCGAGCGCTCCGCAACTGCGCAACGGGGTCAGGTCTGGAATCGTGAATCGGTACGAGCGGCGAAGCGCCGCTCGTACCGATTCACGATTCCAGACCTGACCCCGTCGGTAGTGGCTGCTCAGAAGTTCGGGTTCGTATCCAGCTCCCGCTGCGGTACGGGGAAGCAGGTGTCCGTCCCCTGCTTGCCACCCGGGAAGAGATCCACTCCGTCCTCGAGATACCTGCGCAACGTCGGCAGACGCTCACCCGTGAGCCAGAGCTCTCTCGCGCGCTCCCGCGCCATCACCGGAAGATCGGTGGCGAGATCTCCGCTGAACGAGATCGCTCCGAGCCCCCAGTGCGAGCTGCGCAGATCGTTCACGATTGCCGCGGCCCCAGCCGGGTCACTGTCGCGCAGCTTCACCTCGGCCTCGATGAGCCGTGCTTCGGTACCCGAGGCCATGACGATGGGCGCGTCCGCGGTGAGATACTTGAGCTGGAGCACCACCGGTACGGCTGCGTTGAACGATGTGAGATCGGGACGCTTCTCCAGCAGTCCGAGCGATTCCCACTCGTCGAAATAGGCCCACTCCTCGTAGCCGGTGAAGGTCAGCGAGCCGTCGCCGACAGTGAAGCGGCGCGCCTCGTCGATCGCGTAGGTGAGACGGACGATCTTGTTCTTCTGCGCCACGCTGGCGGTGGAGTAGTAAGCCTTGAAGGAGAAATCGTCGGGCACTTCGGCGGCAGCCGAGGCCGCCGCCGGGTACTGGCCGAGCCAGAGATTGGCACGCGCCTCGCCGAGCTTCGATGCCGCGATCAGCTCCGCGTCGCCAGCGGCCTGCGCCGCACTGCCGGCATCCTGGAACGCAGTCAGGGCGTCGGCCATCCGCTCGTCGGAAGTGAGCCCCTGCCCACCGTTGATCGCGCTCTTACAGAATGCCTCGGCCAGAAGCATGCGCGAGTACGCGGCGTAGTACTTGGCGATCGCCACGCCCTGGAGTCGCTCCGCCTCGTCACCGCCACTGCCGGCCGCCGCATCCAGGATCGCGACGGCCGTGTCGGCCATGAAGCGCGCCGTCGAGAGCGGCGTGTATAGATCGCCCAGCAGCCCCTCGTTATTCGAGGTGATGCTGCGCGCGTCCATCTCGGCACGATACGGGAAGGTACCGGCCAGAATCATCTCGTCGGTGAGGATCGCCGTGTGCATCACGTAGTAGTCGAACATCGACTGAAAGGCGCCGCGCACGCCGTTCACGGTGAGGGCTGTCGCGCCTCCCTGGAGGTCGTCGGGCGTGAGGTTGACGGGATCGTCCACCCGGAGCATGTCGTTGCAGGCGACCGTCGCCACGAGCCCGGCCGCCACCATCACCGATCGGCCGCAACGAAGGATCGTACGCGCGAGAGCGGGTGCCGTGGACTTCGCTCTTCCCAGCAGCGTGGCACCGCCGGATTCCATGATAGTCATCACTGGGTGCTCAGTAGTTAAGGATTAGTCCGAAGGAAACCGCGCGCGTCTGACCGGCGCTGAAGAAGTCGCGCTGCGACGCGTTCTGGCGCCCCTGGCTGTTCACCTCCGGGTCGGGCCCGGGGTAGTCCGTCCAGGTGGCGAGGTTGGTGCCTGTCACGCTCACGCTCACCCTGTCGGCGCCGAGCCGGCCCGCCCAACTGTCGGGGAGATTGTACTGGGCGGAGAGTGAGCGAAGCTTCACGAAACCGCCGTCGTAGAGGAACATGTATGGCTCGAAGTTCGCCGCGGGATCGGCCTTGAGGCGCGCCTCGCGCGTCGGGTTGCCGTTCGCGTCGCGCTCGTATTTGGCTGCGCATGTTCCGAACGACTGCCGGCACTGATACACCTCGGTGTAGTTCACCTGCTTGTTGCCCGCCGACATCCCGAGCTGCCCGTAGAGCGTGAGGCGATTGCCGAGGAGCGAAAGGGTGGAAGAGAGCGAGCCGGTGTAGGTGGGAGTCGGCTGCCCCACGTAGACAGGATCCTCAGCGACCACCACCTGGTCGCTCCCATCGATACTCACCGGGCGCATGAAGTACGCACCGAACGCGTATCCCTCACGGTGTTCCTGCAGTCCGCGACCGCCCACCGGGATCGGCGCGGCGAGCTCGGTGATCATGCTCGTGACGTGCGTGGCCGCCAGCCGCATCGACCAGGTCGTGCCCTCGCTCCTGAGCAGCGTCGCGTCGACGGCAGCTTCGAAGCCCTTGTTCTTCACGCCACCAACGTTGTCCCAGACCGACGTGAAGCCCTGGGACGGCGGGAGGGGACGCAGAACGAGCGCATCCTTGGTGAGCTTGTCGAAGTAGGTGAACTCGAGGCCAAGGCGGTGCTCGAAGAGCGAAGCATCGAAGCCCAGCTCGAGCTCCTGTCCGCGCTCCGGCTTGAGCTCCGGATTCCCCTGCCGCAGCGTGCTGAATCCGGACGCGGCGGATCCGTCGGGAAGGGTGACCGCCGTGACCTGCAGAAGCGTGGTCGCGTCGAACGACCCCGGCTGCTTGCCCGACGTGCCCCACGCACCGCGGAGCCGGAACTCATCCACCGGAAGCCTGGGGAACCAGGCCTCCTCGCTCATCACCCATGAAGCAGAGACCTTGGGGTACGCCACAGAGCCGAGGTTGTCGCCGAAGGCGCTGTTGCGATCGAAGCGGACGGCGGGAGTTATGTACAGGCGGTCGGCGAAGGAAAGCTGCTCCTGCACGAACACGCCCATGGTGCGAACCTCGTTGAACGCCTCATCACCTTCCGTGGCGGCACCGTTCCCCACGGTGTACGCACCCGGCGGGAAATTGGTCGCGCTGGGCATCGCGCCCCGCAGCTGCTTGGTATAGTACTGTCCGCCGAAGGTTGTCTGCGACAACCACTTGTCCGTGAGGTTGAAGTTGAGCGCCGTGGTCGCCTCGAGAGTCACCGTGCGATTCTGGATGTCGCTAACGTTGCGGGAGGGATCGCTGTCCAGGACCTTGAGGGGAACGTTGGGGATCATGTTCCACCCGTACTCGGAGTAGGCGTCGTAACCGACCGTGAGCCGGTTGGTCCACACGCTTCCCTGGGTGTGGGTGAGAGTAGCCGATCCCGTGTAGCGCTCCAGCTTCACCTGGTTGTCCATGGTCTCCAGGCGGGCGAAGTTGTTGCTCCCCTGGAAAGTGCGGTCGTAGTTGCACGTCGCCGCCGTCACATCAGCGAGACTCTCACCCGTGATCCGCGCCTCTTCCAGTGCGCGCGGGCAGGTCTGCATCGCCGCGCCGCCGGCATTGGGATCCACCGCCATGATCGGCGTCCACATCGGCTGACCGAGGGTTACCGCGCCGATGTAGCCCCAGCTCTCGCCATCGTTGTAGTTGTACGCGGTCGAGCTGGTGGTGTAGCCGTTGGAGATCGCAATGGTGACGTTCTCGCGCGGCTTGAGGGTGAAGTTCCCGCGCAGGTTGTACGCGCGCTCGCCGTTGGTCACGAACACGCCCTTCTGGTCCTTCCAGTCGAAGGAGGTGAAGTAGTTGACCTTCTCGCTCCCGCCGCGAAGCGAGATCCCCAGCTTCCCTATGGGGCCGTTGCGGAAGGGATCGTAGTACAGCGCCTTGTCGGGTATATCGGCCGAGCCTTTCAGGTTGTCGATGTAGTAGGTGGTGTCCTTGTACTGGTCGCCGAGGTCGATATGCGGGTTCCAGGCGCGAACGGAGTAGTCGTTGGGATCCCACGAGATCCCGTACTCGCCGTGCGCGCTGAACTGCGCGCCCTCGCTTCCACCGCCTCCGTTCTTGGTCGTGATGCGGATCACGCCCGCCGCGGCCTCCGTTCCGTAGAGCGTCGCGGCGGCGGGGCCCTTCACGATCTCGATCGAGGCGATGTTGCTCGGATCGATGTCCAGCATTCTGTCGGACATCGCGCCGCCCACGCCGCGGCTGCGCGCGTCGGTGTTGATGCGCGCGCCGTCCACGTAGACGATGGGCGTATTGTCCAGGTTGATACTCGTGTTCCCGCGGATCTTGATGTTCGCCGCGTTGCCCACGGTGCCGCTCGCGGAGGTGATGTCCACGCCGGTGGCGTTACCCTGGATCAGCGTCGCGATGTTGGTCGGCGCCTTGAGCTCCGTCTGTTTGGAAGCGTCGATGGTGCTCACCGCGTTGCCGATCTCGCGCTTGCGCTGCTCGCCGGTAGCCGTGACCACGATCTCGCTGAGCGAGACGGCCGCGCTGGAGAGCGCGAAGTCCGCAGTGGCCGTCTGGCCCTCCGCTACCTGCACCTGGCGCGTGGTGGACGCATAGCCGATGCGCCGCACGTTCACCTCCACGGTACCCGGCTGCACGCCGCTGATGGAGTACTTGCCATCCGCGCCGGTGGTGGAGCCGAGCGTGGTGCCGGTGATGAACACCTGGGCAGCCACGAGCGGTTGATTGGTGCCGGCATCGATGATGGTGCCGCTGATCGTGCCCCCCTGAGCGGCGGCGCTCGAGGCGCTCGCCGCGACGAGCAACGGGAGCAGAAGCGGAACCACCAGCAGCCTCGCTGCTCGTCTGAACTTTCCTTCGGGCATTGCGACCTCCATGACTCAGTACGGTGCTGCACGTGAGCGAGCGCCGCCGAAGGCACCTTACATGCCACTCCCGGCCACGCTCCTCCACGCCGTTTGCGGCGCTTCCAACTCACGTAACCGCCGAGGATTACACACCGCGCCCGCGCGCGCCGCTCCCGCGCCTGCGGCGCAACAATGCGCCGCTCCGCAATCCCGTGGATGCGCCACACGCAGCATCCGCGATGCACGCTGCACCATTCGCGCTGCGCGGCGTTCTTCCCTACTGTTGCCAAGCGAGGGGCGATCGTTATGTTGGCTTGGCACTCTGGACCTCTCACCCGAGCGTCTCCGCTCCCGCCTGTGCCTGACCAGCGTCCCCCTCGGCCGATCGTTCGCGGCGCGTTCCTGCTGCTCGGCCTCCTCGCGCTCCTCAACGTCCCCTTTTCGGTGCCGTCGCTGGGAGGAGGGGACAAGTCGTTCGGCTGGTCCACCAAGCCCGCCGCCGACGGTGCGAACGAGCAGATAGTCACGCGAACGCTCCGCCGCGCGAGAGCAGCTGGCCTCCGTCCCGGCGACCGGCTCCTCGGTATCGATGGCACCACTGCCGACTCGGCCGCGCTCGCGGGCGCGCGCCAGAAGGCGGCTCCGGGTGACACGCTCGATCTGCTGATCCGCCGTGGAACGGAGCAGCGGCTCGTCCGCGTCCCGGTGAGCGACAGCTCGCCGAGTTATCTCGGATTCCTGAGCTACGTAGTGGTTCTCGCGCTGGTCGCCTGGCTCGTGGGCGTAGCGCTCGTCATCTGGCGCGGACAGCGCAAGGGTGCGATCCTCCTTGCCGCGGCACTCCTGCTGCTGCCACCCAGCTTCTTCCCCAGCGGCATCCCGGGCGATCACGCGCTCACAACCGCACTGCGCATCCCGTGGCAGTTCGCGGGAGCCAGCTACGCGATATTCTTCCCCGCCCTCCTCCTCCACTTCACCGTCCTTCAGGGGAGGTGGCCCGCCGCGCTGCGCAGACCGATCGCGTGGATCTTCATCTACATATCCCTGGCGGGAATCTTCGTTTTCTCGAGCAGCACTCCTCATGACCTGCTCGGCTGGTCGCATGCGGGGCCGAGTCAGCACGTACGAACCGCCACGTCCGTTGCTGTGAGTCTCGCGCTTCTGTTGGTGGCGGGACGCATCTACTACCGCGGCAAGGCGTTCTCCTTCTCCATCCGGTGGCTGTGCGTGGCGATCATGCTCGTCGCCGCGACTACCACCGGTCAGATCCTCCTCGGCAGCTACGCGCCCGCATGGATAGGGACGGAGGCGATGTCGGAGATCGATTCGCTCGCGCTTCTCCTCCTCCCCACGCTGACGGCGTTCCACTTCTTCGTCCCGCGTACCACCGACGGCGTGTGGGACTCGCAGCGCTGGGTGA
This sequence comes from Gemmatimonadaceae bacterium, assembly GCA_036565685.1. GTDB lineage: Bacteria > Gemmatimonadota > Gemmatimonadetes > Gemmatimonadales > Gemmatimonadaceae > JADGGM01. The sequence goes on along the minus strand of DATCXR010000476.1, from coordinate 276 downwards.
ACAGCGCCAGCTGGATGGTCGTGACGTGGGTGTACGGGCTCGCCCTCATCGGCGTCACCGGCGCCGTTCTGCACATGACCAACCAGCGGCTGGGCGGCGCCGAGTGGCTCCTGTTCGTCGCGATCATAATGACCACGCTCGCGCTCTCGCCGGTACTGCAGCGCGTGCGGGAGCTGGTGGACAGGAGGCTCCTCGCGAACTGGATTCAGCACGAGCAGGTGGCCAACTCCTTCGTCGAGCGGATTGGCCGCGAGTTGGAGCTCGAGCGGATAGCGG
>DATCXR010000469.1:0-6336 GCA_036565685.1 Gemmatimonadaceae bacterium | reverse complement strand
CGACCGCCGGCGCCGGCGCCAGCTCCACGGCGCGCGTAGGGCCTATCGCGTTCGCCTTCGCCTGGTGGACCGCCTCGCGCCCCAGCCGCGCCAGCTCGTCCGGCCTCCACACCGGGCTCGATGCGAAGCCCCAGTAGCCGTCGACGAGCGCTCGCGCTCCGACGACCATTGACTCGGCATCACGGATCTGCCTGATGCTCGGGCCGAAGCTCCGAGTCCGGGTGTGCGAGAGCCGCACGTCCGCGTACGACGCTCCCGCGGTGCGCGCCGCATCCACTGCACGGAGCGCGAGCGCTCTTAGACGCGGGTCCTGGATCGGCGGCACCGGCTCGGGCTTCGGCCCGAGTTGCGCGAGGAGCGGCCGAGGGAGGGCGGCGAGCGCCGCGGCGCTCGCGCCCGCCTTCAGAAGATCACGACGACTGATGGGCATCGAACCGTGTCGATCGAGGAGGGATGGTGAAGCAGTGCGGCGGGAGCCGGGATTCGGCGCGAGTCATGGCAGAGTCTCGGTCACGACCACCTTCCCGCTGACACCGAGCGGCTCGATGTGGAAGGTGTAAGTCCCCGGCTCCGTGAAGTGCCGGCCGCGCGTGTTTTCGAAGAAGGAGCTCGCGTCGCTCATGAACGGCGCGATGTTCCCCGAGTCGCAGTGCGCGGGATAGATCGGTCCGAGCGCGCTGCAGATGTCCTCGATCGGCCCGGCGCTCGCGGGATCGTCGAAGGTCACGCTCACCGAGTCCGACGTGAGATTGCTCCAGAAGACGTAGCCGCCGGGGCGTACCGTGAGCGACTTCGGCTGCACCGTGGGGGGACCGTCTTCAGCTCCGGGCTGGATTATCACGGCGTTGATCACCGGGAGGGTTACGGTGAACACCGTGGTGTCGGCGATGGTGGCTCCGTACGCCGTGGTGCGCGCGACCACCCGCACCTCTCCCGGCTGCAGGAGAGTGACGTTGCCGTAGACCGGCTCTAGCGTCGCGATATCGGGGTCGAGCGACTCGTACTCCACCGCCAGCCCCGGGATCGGGTTCCCCTCCGAGTCGAGCGTCTTCAGATCGAACGCGGGCTGAAACGACCTGCCGCTGGAGAGGGCAAAGAGGACCTGGCCGAGGACGCTCTGCAGTGGAACCATGGGCCACACTGCTTCGTCCTCCACCGGGTCGAGAGAGAGCACATCGAGCATGTGCGGCGCACTGTCCGACGTGACGTTCACGATCGCCGTATCGGCGTGGCGCACGTTCCCCTCCGCCACCAGCTCCGCGATCACTCGAATCCCGTTCCCGGGCTCGCGCGCCTGGAGTAGACCGTCCGGCGTCACCCACACTTTCGTAGTGTCGCTCGAGCGGATGGTGGGCGCAGCCAGCCCCTCCATTGCCGCTCCGTTCCCGTCCCTCGGCGTGGCGGTGATCTGAAGCTCGTCGTAAGGCGCCGTGGTCGAGAGATTGATCGCCCCGTGGTCGAGCGTGAGCGACATGAACAGCGCCGCGGGGTCGGTGATCGGCGAGTACGGCTCCACGGGCTGGATGTCACCGCAGCCGGCGAGAGCGATCGCCGCGAGGAGCAGCGGGACGAGCGAGCGGCTGGTGCGGGCGCGAGCGATGGCGACGCGCGCGGGGGGATCGATTACAGATCGCATGTCGGGTGCTCCCTCAGGCATCGCGCGAGATGCAGCCGGAGAAATGCGGGTTCGAGACGCTCTCCTCGAACGGGATCGGAATCGTGACGTCGGAGCCGAAGCTCTGACCGGGGGCGGGATAGGAGCCGGTGGGATAGACCTCCGACTCCCGGCGCCCGTAGTTCCTCACCAGGCGGCGCAGGTCGGCCTCACGGTGTCCGGTGAGGAAGAGCCAGAAGGCCCGCTCACGGAAGAGGAGGTCTATGCGCGAGTCGGGTGTACCGGGATCCTCGAGCGGCTCGAGCCCGGCCACTCCGCCCGTACCCGCGTGCCAGAGCGTGTCTGTCTGCGTGGAGTCGGTTGGATCGGGCTGTGTGTCGTACGAGCCGTCGGTGCGAAGGGCGTTGAGCGTGGTGAGCCAGCTGGCATTGCCTGCCTGGAGCGCCGCCTCCGCCTCGATGAGCCGCGCCTCCACACCGCTCGCCAGCACGATCGGGGAGCCGCCATCGCTGGCGTACTCATCGGGGCGGTAGATCCCCTGGCCGAACTGATTGGTGGCCTCTAGCGTGGTGGGGGTGCGCGGGTCGCCGCTGCTCCGGTAATCCAGCCCGTTCAACCCCTCCAGGTCGGCCACCGAAACATCCCACATCGTAAATCGCGATCTCGCGAAGTTGCTCGACGACGCCGAGCCCGCGACGAAGGAGACGGCGTACTCATATCCGTCGGGGACCGTGGCTGCCGCCGCCGCTGCTTCGGTGAGCTCGCCGAGGTCCAGGTGCGCGCGCGCCTGCGCCAGCCGGGCGAGCTGGACGAAGCGCGTGCTGTCCCCTACGAGGGTGAGCGCGGTGTCGAGCAGCGCGAGCGCGTGCGCATATACCTCCTCGGTGCTCGAGCCAGGGCGCAGCGTGTAGTCCCCATCGAAGTCGAGGGTGCTGAGCGGAATGCCGGAACAGAAGAGCTCCGCGAGGAAAATCTCGCTATAGGCCTGGAGCACGTACGCGTGACCGGCGAGCGCGCGCTTCTCGGGTGCGTAGCGCGTGAGCAGCCCGATTGCCTGCGATGCCTGCCCGCGCACCTTCTGGAGCTTGCCGTACGCCTGGGACGGAATGGCGTCTTCCTTTCCCTCGAGCATCAGCCGGGCATCCACCGGTATGGAGCTCTGCCCCAGCTCGGTGCCGCCGACCTGGAGCTCGTCGCCGAGCAGTCCACCGAGCGCCACGACCGACATCTCCGTGCCGGAGTTGTCGCCCCCGAAGGCGCGGCGGAACTGCTCGCGCAGCCCGTAGTACGCCTGCACTGCGCCCTCGGGCGTCCTTGTGATCGCCGGGTCAGTGACATCCGGCGGGAGATTGTCGCTCTCGAGGATCGAGCCGGCAGAACAGCCGGCCGCGAGCACGACCGCGCTCGCTACGAGCGCCAGCAGTCCCGATCTCAGCGCGGCGCGGGGGGCGGGCACTGGCAGCGTACGATGCCCCGTTTCCTGCGGTCTCGTCACGATCATCGTCGTGTTCTCCCGTTCGCTCGGCATTCAGTAGTTCGCGCTGATCCGCAGCTGCCAGCTACGCGGCTGTGGCAGCACCCCGGTGTCGGTCACGCCATTGCCGGTTGCGTAGGCATTGACGTTCGGGTCGATCCCCCTGTAGTTCGTCCTGAGTCCCAGGTTGGTGCCCTGGAGGGAGAGACTCAGCGCGCGCGCGCCCACCCTTTGCGCCAGCGAGGGAGGGGCATGGTAGGTGACCGCGAGGCTGTTGAAGCGGAGCGTGGAGACGGTCTGGGTCCAGCTGTATCCGGTCTGGTCCCACATCCTGGCCTGCGCATCGAGCGGCGCTTGCGGGTCGTTCCAGCCGGCAGTGAACGGGGCGAGCTGGCGCCCCACCTCGTTCTGCTGGGTCATCCCATCCTCGTAGTGGAGTCCCGCCGTCACGGAGATCGCTCCCCGCAGGAAGGTGAGCGTGGTGTTCAGGTCGGCCGTGTAGTTCGGCAGCGTCCCTCCCACGAACACCGCCGTGTCACCCACGAGCACCTCTTCGCGCTCCAGCACGCCGTTGCCGTTCGCGTCGGCGTAGCCGAGCACCGGCTTCGTCCACCGGCCGAAGAGCGGATAGCCGGCGGCCACGCGCGCGCCACCCAGGTTCTCACTGCCGGCCGAATAAAAGGGCTCCACTCCGGAGCCGAGCTCCACGACCATGTTGCGCTGCTGGTTCAGCGCGAGCTGCAAGTCCCAGGTGACCGGGTCGGTGCGCACCACGCGCGCACCCACGCTCGCCTCGAATCCGCTGTTCCGCACCACGCCGATGTTCTTCAGGATCTGCACGTTGGAGCCGTAGATCGACGGCGCGAGCGGAACGGAGAGCATTGCGTCGGTGGTGGTCTTCCGGAAGCCGGTGAAGCTGAGCGTGAGGCGGTCGCCAAGCAGGTCGGCGTCGAAGCCGCCCTCTACCTCCGTCGTGCGCTCCGGCTGGAGCTTGGTGTTCCCGATCGACTTCAGCGCCACCCCATCGACGAGCTCCCCGTCCACGAGAACGGGAGCCGCCGCCTGGTAGAGACGCAGCCGGTCGGTCGGACCCGGCTGCCGCCCCGCCTGGCCGTAGGCCAGACGAAGGCGGAGGACGGGGATGAGGCTCTTGAAGGGGAAGAAGCCCTCATCGGAGATCAGATACGAGGCACTCAGCTTCGGGAAGGCGGGGAGCTTGACGCGCGTGCCGAAGGTGTTGCCACCGTCGAGCCGAATCCCGGTCGAGAGCCAGAAGCGCTTGTGGCTGATCTGCGGCTCGATGTACCAGCCGAAGGTCGCGTTGTCGACTTTGCGCTGGCCCACGCTCATGCTGGAGCTTTCGAAGGGCGCTTCGGTTCCCTTGGCGAGGCCGAGGATGTTGCCGCTCAGATCCTCCACCGACTGGCCGGTGTAGTTGGCGCCCGTTGCGAGCTGCAGCTTGAAGCCGTGCCAGAGCGGGACCTGCGCGAGAGCGCGCAGGTTCACCGTACTGGTGACCGAGCTTCCGTGCGCCGTCCGCAGTCGCCCGATCTTCTCCGCGCCGTCGCCGAATCCGTTCGGGAGGACGATCTCGTCGGCACGCTGGACGACGTTGATCCCGGCGTCCGCCGTCGTCGTGAGCCAGGAGAGCGGGCGCCAGCTCAGGTTCGCGCCGTTCGTGAACTCCGTGGCCACCGCCGAGGCCCGCTCGTGATAGTCGGAGAGCGTCTCGGTCGTGGCGTCCACCGCTCCGTAGAGTCCGCCCTGGTAGTACGTTCCGCTGCTCCGGTCGAGGTAGACGCTCATCAGCCTCCCGAGCTGTCGCTCGAGCTCCGAGCGCCGCTGCTCGGTACGCGCGATGTTGGCCGTGAGCGAGACGTCGGCTTTCGATCCCAGCCGCGCCTGGAGGCGACTCGACCCGCCCCAGCGCGTGAGCTTCTGCGGACGAGACATCCAGCCGGGTACCTCGGTGCCCTGCTCGGCGCGGTAGCGCTCCGCCTCGTACGAGGGGAGCTTCACCAGCCCCAGCTCGTCGCGATAGCTCCCGGTCACGTTGTACGTGAGCGCCTGACTTCCGCCGGAGACACCGATCGTGGCCGCGGTCCGGTTCCCCTGATCCAGCACCGTGAGATCCGGATCGTTGAGCATCTGGAACTGCACCGTGCTGTCGGCCGCACAGATACCCCTGCCGATGTACCCGCCGATGCGGTTGTTGATCGGACAGAAGACGCGCCCATCGTCGCCGATCGGATGTCCCCAACGGAGCATCAGCTCGGGGTAGTCTCCTTCCATCTCGGTGATCCCCCGCTCCGCGCTCACCCTCCACTGCGGGGGCCCCGAGCGCCCCACCTTGGTGGTGATGACTATCACGCCATTCGCGGCATCCTGCCCGTAGAGCGTGGCGGCCGACGGACCCTTGACCACCTCGATGGTTTCAATGCTGTTCGGGTCGATGTAGTCGAGCGGTGAAGGAGCGGCGTAGCTGGTCGCGCCTGCCCCGGCCAGGTTGCCGCCCCGCTCCCCTGACTGGTCGGAGTAGACCCGCACGCCGTCTACGATGATTATCGGATCGTTGCTCAGCCGCGGGCTCCCCGCGCCGCGCAGCCGGATGCGCGCCGGATCGCCCGGCGCGCCCGAGGTACGCTGGATCACCATCCCCGGTACTCGACCTTCCAACAGGTCGGTCACGCTGGTGACGGGCTGTGTGGCCACGATCGAGTCGGCGTTGAGGACCGTGATGTCGTTCCCAAGCTCGAGGCGACGTCGCTTCCCCGTCGCTGTCGTAACGGTCTCCTGCAGCCGGCTCATGGCCATGTGCAGCGCGAAGTCCCGGCGCACCGCCTGGCTGTCGGGCACGAGCACCACCTGCTCCTCGCTGCCGTAACCCAGGAACCTCGCCACCACGGTCTGCAGCCCCGAAGGCACTCTCATCCCGTACCACCCGCTGTCGTTCGCAACCGCGCGCAGGTCGGTTCCCTTCACCGTCACCACCGCGCCAGCGAGCGGGCGGTTGTTGGTGGCATCCAGGACCCGCCCCAGCACCGCTCCAATCCCGGCTTTCTCCTTCCGTTCCGCCTTCTCCTCCCCCTTCACCAGCATCACCCCACCCCCCGCCGTCACCTCCGCTTCCACCCCCGTCCCATGCAGCACAGTCGCCAACGCCTTCGCCACCGTGATCTTCTTTCCAAGCACCGAGACCACCCTATCCACCGGCACCACGCGCGGCGAATAAGTGAGCGCCACCCCC
>DATCXR010000236.1:0-1228 GCA_036565685.1 Gemmatimonadaceae bacterium | reverse complement strand
GCGAACTCATCCTTGCCGATGGCGCCCGAGGCGAACTCCACCACGCGCTGTGCGCCGCAGAAGATACGCACGAGAGAGGGGAGCGTCGCTTTCGCCACGTCCCGCACGAGCGGCATGACAATCTGGGAGCGTCCCTGCTCCTCGTCTCCGAACTTTTCACCACGATAGAATTTCGTGGCGAGGGCCCGCTCAGGCCCGACTTCCGTGTCGATGAATGACGCAGCGTCGTCGAGCTCCGCGCCGAGCGCGGCCTCGAGATCCATGACGTCCATGTATCGCTGCTGCATCTATCCCTATCCCTCGACCTTCAGGTTGCGCAGAAACCCGCCGGAGCCGGTGGCGGCGGGGCTGCTAACTCGGAGCACTCGCTTCCATGCGTGCGGCGATGGCGGAGGTGGGGAGGGACCATCGCGCTCCTTGAATACCGGTATTGCTTCCGAGCTAGTTCCATAATACTTGGTCAGTGAGTCGTGTCGTCGAACAGCGGGTCGTCGAACCAGTCCGCGCGAAAGCCGAGGTGCGTCTTCTTCTCGCTGTCCCACGCGACCTGCAGGCGCTGCCAGCACTGCGTATCACGCGAAAACGAGCAGCCCCATCGCCAGGAGGGCAACCGCACCGCCACGATCAGGCGATCACGGAACGGCAGCGAGTAGCGCAGCATCATGAAGGGGCGCCGCGGCAGCTCCGCGAAGTCCGGCATCCGCTGCGCGTACGGGATCAGCATCTCGTACAGGAACTCGAACAGCATCACGACACCACTTCGTGAGCGATCGCGGCGGTGAGTGAGTCGGGCTTGAGCATGCAGCGCGAGCCGTCATCGTTCTCCCACCGCTTGAGCGAGTGCAGGAACTTCGCCTTGTCGGGCCACCACCAAAGCGGCTGCCGGCAGTGCGCGCAGAAGCCCGCGGCGGGAATGTCGAGCGCGTCGAGCGGGATGAGGGGGGCTTGCATCACTTGAAAGCCTCGATGCGCTCGTTAAGCACCTCAACGTAGAGAAACATGTAGGTTTGCTGGCGCACGAGACGCCGGCACTCCGCCAGCGGCAACGTCGCGAAAACCGGATTCAGTTTGATGAATTCACTCAACCTCTGCAGGCGCGCAGACGCCTCCCTGTACTCAGCGACGACTCGTTCCTGATGCGGTTCCATCACACCACCCCCTTGATGTTTCGACGGAGCGGCACCGCCCAGTTCGACGTGTAGCCGCCGGCGCCGCTCGCCGAGGCCGC
>DATCXR010000434.1:0-19944 GCA_036565685.1 Gemmatimonadaceae bacterium | reverse complement strand
TCGCGATCGCCTGGCTCGCCAGGCGTCTCCTTCGTTCGCACTGGCCCTTCACGCTCCGCCAGGGAGTGGCCAATCTCTACCGGCCGTCCAACCAGACGCGCGCCGTGATGCTGGCACTCGGCTTCGGCTCCTTTCTCATTGGCACGCTCTACCTGGTACAGCGCAGTCTCCTCTCGCACCTCTCGTTTTCCGACGGCGCCGTGCAGGCGAACGTGGCATTCTTCGACGTGCAGCGTGATCAGGTCGATGGCCTCGACTCGCTGATCCGTGCCGCGGGTGATCCCGTTCTCCAGCGCGTGCCGATCGTCCCGATGCGTATAGCATCGATCGGCGATCGCTCCGTGGCCGAGCTGTCGCGCGAGCGCTCCTCGTGGGCGCTGCGGCGCGAGTATCGCTCGAGCTACCGCGACACGCTCATCGGCTCGGAACGGATAACTGCCGGGAGCTGGGGGCGCACCGCAAACGAGTCGAAAGGCGTTCCCGCCGTCTCCTTCGAGCAGGAAGTCGCCGAGGAGCTCGGCCTCGCCCTTGGCGACACGGTGACGTGGGATGTGCAGGGCGTCCGCGTCCCCACCGTGGTCGGCAGCCTCCGCGAGGTGAACTGGGCGCGCTTCGAGCCGAACTTCTTCGTCCTCTTCCCGCCCGCCACTCTCGCAGACGCCCCGCAGACCTTCGTCCTTCTCACGCGCGTGGACGGCTCTGGACGCGATGTCCGTAGCGCCGCGCTACAGCGGGACGCCGTGGATGCCTACCCCAACGTCTCGAGCATCGACCTCTCGGCCGTCCAGCGAACCGTGGCCGACATCCTCGGCAAGATCTCCGTGGCAGTCCGCTTCATGGCGCTCTTCAGCATCGCGACCGGCGCCCTCGTTCTGCTCAGCGCCGTCGCCGCCACTCGCCGCCAGCGCCTCCGTGAAGCCGTCCTCCTCAAGACCCTGGGTGCCACCCGCGCCCAGGTCCGGAGCATCATGCTCGCCGAGTACGCGGTCCTCGGTCTGCTCGGCAGCGCCGTCGGCCTTCTCCTCTCCCTTGCGGGCGCCTGGGGCCTCGTCCACTTCGTTTTCGACATTCCCTTCGCCCCCCTCGCCCCGCCACTCGTCCTCCTGGCCGCAATGATGACCCTCCTCACCCTCTCCATCGGACTATGGAGCAGCCGAGATGTGTTCTCTGCGACTCCCATGGAGGCGCTGCGCTGATTCGCCTGATAGAGATCAGTGTTCTGGAAGGTTCGTCGCGCGGACCTGCGGAGGCGGAGGACGCGGAGATTAACTGAGAGGACGCGGAGAACGTCCTGCGGCAGCAGGCATCACGATCGTGAGACTGGCTGTGTCGCGAAAGAAAGCTCCTCTCGGTTAGGGGCGCGGAGAACGCGGAGGAGCGCGGAGAGCGCGGAGAAATGCCGTAGGGCAGAGATCTCGAGCAGGAGCTCTTGGGGGAACTGCTCTCGCTCCTGGAGCCGTGCCCGCCCGGGCAGAACCGGAGGTGAGGGAGCAGTTCCCCTTTTTTCTTTCTGCCGCTTGCGGCTGGTAGCCTGCTCCCTGTGCCGTTCTCCGCGTTCTCCGCGCTCCTCCGCGTTCTCCGCGCTCCTTACCGAGAGGGACTCGGACGCCGAGATGCAGCCGGAGCGGCCAGAGAGGGCCTTACAGTCCGGAGCCTTCTCCGCGACCTCCGCGTGAACCGCGGGTAGCCTTCTCCCCTGCAGACCAGGCATACCAGCCGCGATGATGCCAGCCCCCGAGATGATGCCGAACAGCCACCCCCCTACTTGACCCTCACGATGATGGTCCTCACCGGACTATTGGCCGGCAACGGAGCCCCACCAGAGGAAGTAATCTCGATCGGCTGACGCTCGGCGGTAGTACTGCGGAGATCGAAGAGGGCTGCGCCGCCACCGTGCAGGACGCTCACGCCCCTCACGAAGTCTCCGAACGATGCGGTGTCCGGCACGAGAGGGTAAACCAGAGGGAACGCCGGGTCGCCGGTGGAAGCGAGAATCAGCTCGTCGTGCATCCCCGCGAAGATCTCCCCCTGTTTCCAGCTCGGGAATGTGAGGAGCGGATTCTCCGGCTCGAAGTTGCCGACCCCCGCCACCGCGCTCGCGAGCGACCAGCCAGAAACTAGATCCGGGAAGGTGGCGTTGATGCGGGTCAGGATATTGGCCACGCCAAAGGTGGTCGTGCTTTGCGTCAGCGCGTGCAGGAATCCCGACTCGGATGGTGCGTACTGGTCTATCGTCCAGCGCACGAACGACCACGCGCCGCCATAGTACGCGTTCCCCGAGGAGCCGATCGGGGTCTCCGTGCGACCGTTATCGAGGTAGTCGTACAGGAACGTGAAATGGTGCAGCATCACCTGCGGGTGATCGCCGGTGCAGCCGTTGCGCGTGGTCAGCGGAGGCTCGCACCCCACGCTGGCGAGGAAGGTAGTGGGGTTCTTCCACGGTGAGTGCGAGAAGCTGCGCTGGTAGATCTCCGACGCGATCTGCGCGGTGGACTCCTCGAGCCAACCTTCCTCGAGCGACGTCGCGCCGTTGGCAAACTTCGCGGCGTATGATGAGAGGTGCTTGCTCTCGTGCGCCAGCACGCCGCGTACGAACGCCTGCCACCGGTCTATCGACGCCATGGTCGCATCGTCGGGAACGTAGGCGTAGAAGATGGCGGCATCATTCCCCACGGTGTTCTGGTCGGGACCGGGCTCCGAGTCAAATGGATAGAAGTCGCAGCCGCTCACGAAGCCGGCCACGCCGCCGAAATGCTCGTTCAACACCGGCGAGAAGAGCATGAGCACTTTCCCCTTCGCGCCCAGCTGCTGATCGAAGGCGAGCGGATCGCCGAAGTTCTCGACGAGCATCGGATAGATCGCGTTATCGAACTCGGCGCCAATGCTCTGGTAGAACGCGTCTATCTGTCCCTTCACCGGCGAGTCCACGTCCTCGAAGAGGATAGTCTTCTCGCCCACGTACACCGTGCGAGCCTGGATGTCGAATCCCGTCACGCAGATCGTATCGCCAACGTCCCGGTCGATGTCGCGGATGTGGAACGGAAGAATGTCGCCGACCTGCGGTGAGAGGGCGCGTGAAACCGGAGCGCGTTGCATGCTCGCTCCACTCCTTGCCGCCCGCGCGCGAACGCGCGCGATGGCCGCACTCGGGTTTCCGCGGCGCTGCACCAGCCGCCGGTCGGCCTCGAGCACCTCTCGATGCAACCGGTCCGCGTTGCGCCTCGCGTTCTCGCTGGTTCCTACGAGCCAGCTGCGCAGATTCCCCGCACCGTCCACGCCGCGCTGCGATCGCGCAACGATATCGGCCTGAACCCCTGCCGGCGTGCCCCCGCTGACCTTCAGAGACGCGGCGGACGATCCGTTCGGCGACACGTTCAGCACGCCCAGTATGTAGCGGCTGTTTGCCTGCGGCTCGATCTCGAGACATCCGGCCGCGGCGGCGGAGGTGAGGAAGCTTACGGATTGACCGGGCTGCAGGTCCACCACCGAGGCGTTCTGCCGCGCGCTGCTCGCGGTAGCACAGGTGATCGGCGCCGGGCCGGAGTTGCCGTCGCCGCAGGCGGCAATGAGCGGAACGAGCCAGAGAAGCTGCTGCGTGCGCATGGGATCCCGATCCGTTGGTTGGGCAGCACCGCGACGCACACCCAGAGTGGCGCCCCGATGCCGGCCTGAGAGCGTTGAAGCTTACGCGCCGGCCGCGTTTTGTCGAGCTTCGTCTTACACTATACCCGGGACCGCTCCAACCGGACCGGCCCGCACGCCGGGTAACTTTCACCGTCGCGCACTGGACTCCTACTGGATTCGATGATCTCCCTCTTCGCCGCACACAACCTTCTCTCCCGCCTCTCGCACGTCTGGGGCTACGTCACCCTCGGCGCTACCAGCGTCATCGCCGAGGAGGCCGCTCCCGTTCTCGCCGGATTCGCCGCGCACCAGGGGCACCTCCACGCGGTACGCGCGCTCGTCGCCTGCGCCATAGGCAGCTGGGTGGCGGACATCGCGCTGTACGGGCTGGGTCTCACCCGCGCCGCAGCTACCGTGAGCCGCTGGCGCTGGCTTGCGGGGCCCACCGAGCGCCTTCTCGCGGCCGTGTGCAGGCACCCCTGGCGCGCCTCCCTGGGGACGCGCTTCGCGTACGGCGCGCGGCTCGTGCTCCCCATCACCTGCGGCGCTGCTCGAGTGCCGAGCGCGACCTACCTCCTCGGCAGTTGCGCGAGCGCCTTCGCATGGAGCGCTCTCTTCACCGGAATGGGATGGGTCTTCGGCCAGACGGCCGTCGAGCTGATCGGACACATCCACCGGCATGAGGATTTGATCGCAGTCGTTCTCATGGCGGCGGTGAGCATCGGCGTCTGGATCATCACCAAGCGTAACGAGAAGCGTGTACCGGAAGAGATCGGCGGTGGCTAGAGCAGCGTTCCCCGCAGGATCACCAACGCCACGCTGAAGTAGATGATCAGCCCGGTCACGTCCACCAGCGTGGCCACGAATGGCGCCGAGGCGCTGGCGGGGTCGAAGCCGAGTCGTCGCAGTACGAAGGGAAGCATCGAGCCGGCGAGCGATCCGAAGGTGACCACGCCCACCAGCGCGGCGGCCACGGTGAACGCGACGAGCACGTAGTGCTCACCGTAGTCCTGCCAGCCGAGCGCCTGCCAGAGTGCGATCCTGGCAAAGCCGATCACACCGAGGATCGCACCGAGTATGATACCAGAGGGCAGCTCCCGCAGAGCCACCCGCCACCAATCCCTCAGCCGCACCTCGCGCAGCGCCATCGCGCGGATGATGAGAGAGGTAGCCTGTGAGCCCGAGTTCCCCCCGGAGCTGATGATGAGCGGCATGAAGAGTACGAGCACCACTGCGCGGCTGATCTCGTGCTCGAAGTAACCCATGGCGAAGGCGGTGAGCATCTCACCCAGGAAGAGAGCCGAGAGCCAGCCCGCCCGCTTGCGGACCATTGAGAGCATGCTCGCTTCCATGTACGGCTCCTCGAGCGCTTCCAGACCACCGAGCTTTTGCAGGTCCTCGGTCTGCTCTTCCACGATGGCATCGATGACATCGTCCACGGTGACGATGCCGAGCATCCGCCCTGCCGTATCGATCACCGGCACGGCGAGCAGGTTGTACTTCGAAATGACGCGCGCCACATCCTCGCGATCGGTGTCGGGGGTCACGCCCACCGGCGGCTGCGGGTCGCCGACCTCGCGGACCGGGAGATTCCGGCGCGCCAGCACCAGCTCGCGCAGCGAGACCACGTGCAGGAGTCGTTGCGAGGCGCCGTCTATTACGTAGATGGCGTACACCGTCTCCTTCGCGCCGCCCACCTGCGCGATGTAGTCGAGCGTACGCTGCACGGTCCAATCGGGCGGGACCGCCACGTACTCCGTGGTCATGATACCGCCCGCCACGGTCACCGGATAACGCAGAAGGAGCGAGAGCTCCTCGCGCGTACCGGTGTCGAGCGAGCGTAGCAGTCGCGTCCGCTCGCGCTCGGGAAGCTCGCGGAAGAGCTCCGCCTGCTGGTCGGCCGACATCGCTTCGATGATCGGGCCGGCCGTGTGCGGATCCATGTGCTCGAAGATCTCCGAGCGATCCACCAGCTCCGGTTCGTCGAAGACGCGAACGGCAAGATCGAAGGGGAGCGCCGCGAGCACTCGCGCAGCGGCCTCGGGGCGGAGAGCGTTCAGCGCTTCCGCGACGTCGGCGCCGTGCATGGAGGAGAGCGTTTCCGCCAGCTCCGCCGGATCGCCGGCCAGTAGATACAGGAGCTCCGGAGGTGCCGTCATGTCATCTATCCTCCTGTCGCCACGCTCGGCTGCACCGAAGCGGAGCGCCCGCTCCACGCCGCCCAGCACCAGATGACTCCGCCCACTAGCACGGCCGCAGGGATGAGCATGACGGCGAGCTGCAGACTGCGAGCGTCGGAGATCGCTCCGATGAGCGGGGGAGACGGAACGTCACCGAGGATGTGAATGGTGAAGATGCAGAGCGCCATCGCCGAGGCGCGCATCCCCACGGGCACCTCGCCCACCACGGCCGAGTTCACCGGTCCGGTGCAGGCGAAGACGAGCAGCTCCGCGATGACGAGCGCCGTCCAGTAGCCGGCCGGATTCTCCAGCGTGAGCGCCAGCCAGGCGGCCGGCGCCGCGAGGAGCGTTGCCACACCGGAAACCCAGAGGTATGCGCGCGGTGTGCGCCGCAGCAGGTAATCGCCCAGCCAGCCGCCGATGAATGTCCCTACGAAGCCGGTGATCACCAGGACCGCGCCGAGCCGCACGGTGGCCACATCGCGCGGAAGTCCGCGGACGCGCTCGAGGAAGGTAGGCATCCATATCGCGATCCCGCCGAGCGCGAAGGTGTAAGCCGCATAGCCCAGGATGGTGAGACGGTAGAGCCGGTTCCTCGCCAGCTCCACGTAGCGGCCGAAGCCGGAAAGTCTCGCGCTGGAATCGCCCGCACCTACTTCGTGTGAGCCGTCACGCGTCCCTTCCTCACGCGACCGCCCGCGCGGCTCGTACAGTTTCAGCGCGAGAAAGGCCAGCAGCAACCCTGGAAGCCCCGCCACGTAAAACGCGTGGCGCCACCCATAGTGCTTGTCCACCATTCCGCCCACCACGTAGCCGAGCGCCGAGCCCACGGGCGTGGCCGCGAAGAAGATGGCGAACACGCGCCCTCGCAGACGCTCCGGGAAGTAGTCGGCGAGGAGCGCGGGAGCGATCGTCCCGTACGCGGCCTCGCCTATCCCCACCGCGGCGCGCGAGGCGAGGAGCGAGCCGTAGCTCGCCGCCAGCCCACCTGCCGCGGTCGCGAGACTCCACAGGCCCACGCCGAGCGCGAGAATGCGCGGCCGGGAGCCGCGATCCGCGAAAGCGCCGATGAACGGAGCGGCGATCATATAGACGATGATGAACCCGCTCGCGAGGAAGCCGAACTGCTCATCCGTGGGTCGAATCTCCGAATGCTTGAGGCTCTCGCCTATCGCCGGCACCACATATCTGTCCAGGTAGTTGAACAGATTGATCAGCGTGAGCAGCGCGAGTCCCGTCCACGCCGCGCGCGTGGGAGTGACGACGCCGCTGTGCGCTGATGAGGTGGGGCTGTCGAGCAGCGCTTGGGCCACGGGGATACTCTTGGGACGGAGGTGAGCGACGACGTGGGGGCGACTCTGCTTCCCTCGGGGACGGCAAAAAGCTAGTGCGGACGACCTTGACGCGCGAGGCGCCCAATGCCGAGCTTACCTCCTTCCCGCCACTGCAGATCCTTCCGGAGTTGCCCGTGAGAGCAGATTACGACGCCATCATCATAGGGGCCGGTCACAACGGCCTCGTCACCGCCGCGTACCTTGCGCGATCAGGCAAGCGAGTACTGGTGCTCGAGCGCCGCGAGATGGTCGGCGGAGCATGCGTTACGGAAGAGGTTTTCCCGGGCTTCAAGGTATCCACCGGCGCGTACGTCAACAGCCTCCTCAGACCCGAGATCATCCGCGACCTGGAGCTGCACCGCCACGGCTTCGAGCTGCTCCCGCGCAATCCGTCATCGTTCACGCCCTTTCCGGACGGACGCTACCTGATGCTCGGTCCCGATCTCGCCTTCAACCAGAAGGAGATCGGCAAGTTCTCCACGCGCGACGCCGAGGCCTTCCCGCGCTACGAGGCGATGCTCGAGCGCGTGGCGGACTTCATAGAGCCCACGCTGATGCAGACGCCGCCCGATCCATGGTCGAAGCGGCCGCGCGACCTGCTGAATCTCGCGAAGCTCGGGCTCTCGTTCCGCAAGCTCGGCCCCGAGCTGGGGGCGCGCGCCATCGAGATCCTCACCGGCGATGCGCGTTCGGTTCTCGAGCGCTGGTTCGAGTCGGAGCAGCTTCGCGCTCCGCTGGCCACCGACGCCATAATCGGCGCGGCCGCATCTCCCTCCACTCCGGGCACGGCGTACGTCCTCTTCCACCACGTGATGGGCGAGTGCAACGGTGCACGTGGAGTGTGGGGCTACGTCCGCGGCGGGATGGGCGGGATCTCCGACTCGATCGCCGCCGCGGCCCGGGAGCGCGGCGTCGAGATCCGCACCGGCGCTCCGGTCGCGCGCATCCTGACTCGTGGTCGTACCGCAT
The DNA here is from genome assembly GCA_036565685.1 of Gemmatimonadaceae bacterium. Taxonomy (GTDB): domain Bacteria; phylum Gemmatimonadota; class Gemmatimonadetes; order Gemmatimonadales; family Gemmatimonadaceae; genus JADGGM01. The sequence goes on along the minus strand of DATCXR010000434.1, from coordinate 11,837 downwards.
ACGGCGTGGCGCTCGCCGATGGCACCGAGTTCCACGCTCGCCAGATCGCGTCGAACGCCGATGCGCATCATACGTTCGTCGGTCTCGTGGACGCAGGCGCCCTTCCCGAGCAGTTCCTCTCGGACGTGCGCGCCATCGACTACTCGAGCAGCACGCTCAAGATCAACGTCGCGCTGAGCGAGCTGCCGCGCTTCACCGCCATGAACGGTGCCGCGCGCAACGGAGCGCCCGGCCCCGAGCACCGCGGCACGATTCACATCTCGCCCACCATCGACTACATGGAGCGCGCCTTCGACGACTCCAAGTACGGCGTCCCTTCACGATCGCCGATTCTCGAGTGCACCATCCCGTCGGCCGTGGATCCCACCGTGGCCCCCCAGGGGATGCACCTCATGTCCATGTTCATCCAGTACGCACCGTCGCGGCTTCGCGACGGAAGCTGGGACGAGGTGAAGGAGTCGTTCGCCGACCGCTGCTTCCAGATTCTGGATGAGTACGCGCCCAACTTCAGCCGCTCGGTGATCGATCGCCAGGTTCTCTCGCCGGTGGATCTCGAGAAGCGTTTCGGCCTTTACGGCGGCAACATCTTCCAGGGAGCGATGAATCTGGATCAGCTCTTCTTCATGCGGCCGCTCCCCGGCTACGCGGACTATCGCACCCCGATCCGCGGGCTCTACCTCTGCGGCGCCGCGACGCACCCCGGGGGCGGCGTGATGGGCGCGTGCGGCCACAACGCCGCGCGAGAGATGTTGAGGGACGCGTGAACGTCCTCGAGCTCAGCATCCTGATCTTCAGCGGAGCGCTCGCCGCCGGGCTCCTCGGCGCCCTCACAGGATTGGGGGGCGGGATCGTGATCGTCCCGCTCCTCACGCTCGTGTTCAAGGTGGACATCCGCTACGCGATCGGCGCATCGCTCGTCTCGGTGATCGCGACTTCCTCCGGCGCGGCGGCAGCGTACGTGAAGGAAGGCTTCACCAACGTGCGCGTGGGGATGCTTCTCGAGGTGGCTACCACAGTTGGCGCGCTGACCGGAGCTTTCGTGGCCGGCCTCGTACCGCCGCGCGTGATCGCCATAATCTTCGGCCTCGTGCTCCTGCAGTCGGCCTGGCAGACCACCCGCCAGCGCGTGGAGCACGTGGCGGGTGGGCCGCCAGATCGCATCGCGAGCTGGTTGCGCCTCGACTCCTCGTATCCCACGAGGGACGGCCCGCAGTACTACCAGGTGCAGCACGTGCCGCTCGGCTTCGGGGTCATGTACGTGGCCGGCATTCTGTCGGGGCTCCTGGGAATCGGATCGGGCGTGGTGAAAGTGATCGCCATGGACCGGGGGATGCGGCTCCCGTTCAAGGTCTCGGCAACCACCAGCAACTTCATGATCGGTGTGACCGCTGCGGCGAGCGCCGGCGTCTATCTCCACCGCGGCTACATCGATCCGGGCCTCGCCTTCCCCGTGATGCTCGGCGTCCTGTGCGGCGCCCTCGGCGGCGCGAGAGCACTTCCCAAATTCAAGACGCCGCGCCTGCGTGTCATCTTCGCGGTCGTCGTCGTAGTGGCGGCCTTCGAGATGCTCTACAACGGCTTCAGCGGAAATATCTGAGCCAATGACCACCGCGTCCGGGCATGCGCCTGCCGAAGAGCGCGTCGAGCAGATGGTCGGCAACCTTCTCCGCATCGGAGTGCTCGTCGCTGCCGCCGTCGCCCTCCTGGGCGGGATCGCCTTCCTGATCCACCACGGCTCGCTGACGCCGGACCATTCGGTATTTCGCGGTCAGCCCGAGATGCTGAGCTCTCTCAGCGGCGTGATCGCCGGCGCCCTCGCGCTCGAGCCTGCGGCCATCGTGCAACTCGGTATCGTCCTCCTGATCGCCACTCCCGTCGCCCGAGTCCTTCTGACTCTCATCGCCTTCGCCATCCAGCGCGACTGGATGTATGTCCTCATCTCCGCGATCGTACTGGTGCTGCTGGCTTATAGCCTGATAGTGGGGTAGGAATCAACGGCAGAGCTTTTGCTGAAGTAGCGGCACGATACGTCGCCCTGAGCAGGGCGGGCGTATAACGGCTCACACGGCTGATTGCGGCCACTCGGATCTCGCCTTGGAGGAGACCATGCGCAAGACGATCATCGCCGCCGTTGCAGCGACGATGCTACTGGGTTGTGGGAAGGACAGTACAGGACCCGACAACGTAAATCCGAATCCGGATCCACAACACTACACCATCACGGTGGACGGGGCAGTCTTTACCCCTGATACGACCCGGGCGTTGATCGGCGACGTGATCTACTGGGAAGTGGCTCAGGACGACCCTGGCCAGCACCAGATCACATTCACCGCGGTTCCCACCGGAGTGCCGACGCCCAGCCCCACCAAGACTCTCACGGCGGGGCAGCGCGACTCCACGATTTTCCTCAAGCAGGGCAACTACAAATACGAGGATCTCATCGACCAGGGCGGCTCGAAGGGGAGCGGCGTGGTCATCGTGAGTCCGCTACCCTGACCGGTTTCGGACCGGCAGGGTCGCGCACGCGATCGAGCGGTCGAGGGATGTTGGTCACCATTGAGAGGGACGGAGCTACGCGCTCCGTCCCTCTTCATCTGTCCAGATAACTCTGATACGCGCCGCGCAGCCAGGAGAGCCCGGCGCGCACCTCGGGGGGCCCGGCCGCGCCGGCGCGCTGCGTGACGCGGCGCCCTATGGCGTCGTACACGAGCCGCCCCCGCTGATCCACGAAGCCGAAGCCGTCGTGGTAGGAGAAGAAGGCGAACGACGCGCCGCCGGCGCCCGATGCGAAGAGGTCGCGCCCCCAACGGTAGTCGTTGCTGGCGAAGTGGAGCTGGTCGAGGAGCGTGGGAGCGATATCTGTCTGCGAGCCGATGCGATGGACTACCGTATCCCGCACCGCCAGAGCGCCTCCCAGCCAGAGCATGGGGATGTGGTAGCGCGCCGAGGCCTGCTCGCCGTCGCTCGGGTGAACACGCGGCAGCGGGTGGCCGTGGTCGCCGACTATCACGACGAGAGTACTGTCCCACCACGGCTCGCGTTGCGCCGCCCGGACGAACTCACCCACGCTCTGATCGGTGTACGCGTGCGCGCTCAGGAACTCGCTCTCGATGTCGCTCCCCGGAAACTTCGGAGCCGTCGGGATCTCGAAGGGCTCGTGGCTGCTGAGCGTGAAGATCGTGGTGAAGAAAGGGCGCTGGAGTGAAGGTACATCGGAGAGGAGCCTTGCCAGTACCACGTGGTCGTGCGCGCCCCACTTGGAGTTGCGGTCGCTCTTCGCGAACGCGTCCTCGCCGATGATCCGGTCGAAGCGCGCGTTGATCAGGTAGGCCTTGATGTTCGCGAAAGCCAGCTCCCCGCCGTAGTAGAACGATGTGGTGTACCCCGCATCATCGAAACTGTGGCTGAGCGAGGGGAGGGTGGCGGCCTTGTTGGGCGTGTTCATGATCTGGACGTGCGGCAGCGTGGGAAAGCCGCTCAGAATCGCCACGAGCCCCTGAGCGCTCCGGTCGCCGGACGCGTAGATACTGTCGAAGAGAATCCCTTCGTGCGAGAGCGAGTCCAGCACAGGCGTCACGCCGCTCACACCCCCCAGCCGCCCTACGACCTTCGCCGTCAGGCTCTCCCAGATGAGGAGGATCACGTTGGGCCTCGAGATCCCTAGAAGCGGAGCCGGAGGCGCGCTCCCGATCGCCACGAGACTGTCCACGATGCTCCGCGCCTCGCTCGCCGGCACCTCGGTGTACGGATTCGTTTCCGGGGCCTTGCGGCCGTAGGTGAGCGAGCGGACGAAATTCCACTCGACATTCAGCGCGGCCTGGTTGGCGAACTCGCTGCTCGAAAAGTAGACGCTGCTCTGGTTGAGCGGCGTCCATTGCAACCCGCCACGGATCGGTATCACCAGCAGCGCGGTGGCCAGCAGGAGCGCCGCAAATGTACCCAGTCCTCGCACGAACGCTCGACTCTCGCGCGGCGTGGAGGTATCGTTCCGAGCCGCGGACGGCACGAAGAGCCGGAAGAGGAGCACCGCCACGAGGGCGAACGACAGCAAAATCAGGGTGAGCGGCAGAATCGGCGCGGACTCGGTCGAGATGAGCATCTCGTGAGGCGTGGCGATGAACTGCAGCGGCGTCGCATCGAGCCGGAAGCCCCACGCCTCGAAGATGCCGAGATCTCCAACAGTGAGAAGGCAGACCACCGCGATCGCCACCCAGGAGTAGACTGTCATGATCCGGCGCACCGATTCCAGCGGTCTCCACGCGCTCACGGTCACGAGCAGCGCTGGAATCACGGTCAGGTAGCCGGCCGCGGAGAGATCCATGCGCAGGCCGTGCAGCATGGCACCCAGCGCGAGCGACGGCCCCAGTGCCGCCGTTCGCGAGTGGTAGTAGAGCATGAAGAGCAGCCGCGCCGCGGCGAAGAGTACGACCCAGAACAGGTAGTACCTTATCAGGAATGACAGTCGGGCTCGCATCGATCCATTCGCCGGAACGGAACAGGGAACCTGTCGCCGGCGTATATGAGCAGGTATTGTCGTGGCGGTATGGGGCATTGGAAGAATGACCCCTGCACGTGGTCGGTGCCAGTGCGCGAGCCGGGTGGTGTCGATCGATGTCCAGCGGATCTCGGCGCGCGGAGGGCGGCGGGAAAGAGTTGACGCGCTTGGTATGTTGCTTGCGCGTCCTCAGGAGGGACGTGGCGTGAGGTACTTCCGTGAATCGAGGATGACATCCGTGGTGAGATCGCGCTGTGGCTCCGCAGCGAGCCTGGCTATCGCGGGCGTGGTGGCGCTTGCCGGCATCACGACCACCGCAGATAGCGCGGCGGCCCAGTACTTCGGCCGCAACAAGGTCAATTACGAATCGTTCGACTTCCGCGCCATGCACACGGCGCACTTTGACCTGTACTTCTACCCCGCGGAGTCGCTCGCCGTGACGGATGCGGGGCGCATGGCCGAGCGGTGGTACGTGCGCCATTCCGCAGCACTGAACGATGAGTTCGAGCGCCGCTCGCTGATCTTCTACGCCGACCCACCCGACTTCCAGCAGACCAATGTCTCCGGTGGCTTCATAGATCAGAGCACCGAAGGCTTCACCGAGCCGCTACGCGATCGCGTCGTGGTGCGCTTCAACGGCGTGGCTGCGGATGATGACCACCTCGTGGGGCACGAGATGGTCCACGTCTTTCAGTTCGACATTGCCAACAAACTCGGGGCCGGAGGGATGGCTGGCTTCCAGCGCCTGCCGCTCTGGATCTCGGAAGGAATGGCGGAGTATCTCTCGATCGGCCGCGAAGACGCCAACACCGCCATGTGGATGCGCGATGCGGCGGTGCGCAACGATCTACCGACGCTCCGGCAGTTGGGGCGTGACCCGCGCTACTTCCCATACAGGTACGGCCAGGCGTTCTGGGCATACATCGGCGGGCGCTGGGGAGACGGCGTCATTCCCGTACTCTTCAGGGCTGCAGTCAAGACCGGTATGGAGCCGGCGCTCCAGGGTGTCCTCGGCATCAGCGCCGACTCGCTCTCGGCCCAGTGGCTCGAGGCGTTGCGCGCTCAGTACCTCCCGCTGAAGCCGGGACGCACGCTTCCCGATTCCACCGGCACCGGCTTCCTCGAGAAGGTAGATGAACCGGGGGCCATGGACGTGGCTCCCTCGGTGAGCCCTGACGGGAAGTACGTCGCCTTCTTCACATCACGTGCGCTGCTCAACATCGAGCTGTACGTGGCCGACGTGGAAACCGGCAAGATCGTGAAGAAGCTCACCACTCCCAACAGCAACGCTCACTTCGACGCACTCAGCTTCATCAATTCTTCCGGTGCGTGGTCGCCCGACGGAAAGAAGTTCGCCTTCGCCGTGTACGCGGACGGTGACAACGAGGTGGCAGTGTACGACGTGGCTTCGGGAAATACCAAGCGGCAGCTGCACTTCGACGGCGTCGGCGCGATCAACGACCTCTCGTGGGGGCCGAACAACAAGCTCGTATTCTCCGGGATGCACGGAGGGCTGAGCGACATCTACACGTACGACATGGCCTCGGGCGCGCTGGTGCAGGTCACGAACGACCGGTACGCCAACCTGCAGCCGGTCTGGTCTCCGGATGGCAAGTCGATCGCCTTCGCCACGGACAGCGGCCCAGCCACCGACTTCGGCCAGATGCGCTTCGGCAAGATGAACATCGCCATCCGCGACATGACCACCGGCGCAACACGGCTGCTCCCGCTCTTCGGCGACGCGAAACACATCAATCCGCAATTCTCTCCCGACGGGAAAGATCTCTATTTCATCTCCGATCGCGGTGGAATCAACGACATCTACCGGGTGGACCTCGCGACCGGTGCCACCTATCAGGTGACGCAGGTCGCCACCGGCGTGAGCGGCATCGCATCGCTCTCGCCCGCCCTCTCGGTGGCACAACAGACGGGCCGTCTGCTGTTCAGCGTTTTCCATCACGGCGGCTACGTGCTTCGCAGGATCGACCCGCAGCAGACCGCCGGGCTCGCGCTGGCGACCGCGCTCCCCGACACTACATCGCTCGCCGCGACGCTGCCGCCCAACGTGCCGGGCGGCGGGCTGGTAACGCGTCGCATCCAGGATCCGCTGACCGGTCTTCCACCGGCGCAGACCTATCCGACTTCCGCTTATCGCCCGTCGCTTTCGATCGACTACATCGGATCGCCCGGCGTGGGCATCGGCGTGGCGTCCGGCCCGTACGGCGGGATCCAGGCCGGTGGCGGCGTGGCCGCGTTCTTCAGCGACATGCTCGGTAACAACGTGGTGGGAGCCGCGATTTCCGGCGGGGGCGACATCCGCAACTTTGGTGGCCAGGCAGTCTACCAGAACCTCAGCCACCGGCTGAACTGGGGCGTGGGACTCTCGCACACGCCCTACCTGGCGGGGGGCGTATTTTACCAGGACACATCCGTGAGTGTCCCGGGTGGTGAGGTACCCGCGTACATCGTCAACCAGGTTCTGCAGCGAGTCTACTACGAGCAAGTCTCGTTGCTGACGCAGTACCCGTTCTCGATGACGCGGCGGGTAGAGTTGAATGCCGGCTTTACTCGCGAAGGCTTCGGCGGTGAGAACCGTCGCTTCCTTGTGGTCGGCAATCAGGCCTTCGAGCTTCCGAAGGAGGGCATTCCCAACCAACCGGATCCCATCAGCTACGGTCAGGTCAGCGCAGCACTGGTTGGGGACTACTCGTACTACGGGTTCACCTCCCCCATAGCCGGCGGCCGTTATCGCTTCGAGGCGGGGCCGATCTTCGGCGGAATCAATCTGATCAACGTGCTCGGGGATTACCGCCGCTACTTCTTCGCGCGTCCCATCACCTTCGCGTTCCGCGCGGTGCACGTGGGGCGCTATGGAAGCGGCGCCGAGAGGCTGTATCCTATGTATGTTGGTGATCCGCAACTCGTGCGCGGCTACGAGTTCGGGAACATCAACAACTCCGAGTGCGTGGGTGGAAACTCTCCCACCGCCTGCCCAGTGTTCGACCGCCTGCTCGGAAGCCGGATAGGGGTGGCGAACTTCGAGATCCGGGTGCCGCTCCTCGGAACATCGCAGCTCGGCCTGATCAACTTCCCGTACGTGGCGACCGAGATCGCGCCCTTCGTGGATGCCGGGGTTGCGTGGACATCCGACCAGTCGCCCACGATCGAGTTCGCGCGCCACTCCACCGGCCGCGTCCCTGTGTTCAGTGCGGGGCTCTCGGCACGAATGAACATCCTCGGCTACCTGGTGCTCGAGGCGTACTACGCGTACCCCTTCCAGCGCCCCGACAAGGGAGGCCACTTCGGGTTCCAGATCGCGCCGGGCTGGTAGACGGGGCTGATCGCATCGCGCGTGTGGAGGTCCGTGTGAGGCTGGGTTCATCGCGCGGACGTGCGGAGGCGGTGGTATGTCTCGGCTGGGCGGGCTCATCTCGGGGGCGTGGTTCATCGCGCGGACCTGCGGAGGCGGAGGTCGCGGAGGGGTAAAGAGAGAGCGCGGAGAACGGCTCCGGATCGTAAGGCCCTCTCTGGCCGCTCCGGCTGCATCTCGGCGTCCGAGTCCCCCTCGGTAAGGAACGCGGAGAACGCGGAGGACCGCGGAGAACGCGGAGAACGGCACAGGGAGTAGGCCACCAGCCGCAAGCGGCCGAAAGAAGAAAGGGGAACTGCTCCCTCACCTCCGGTTCTGCCCGGGCGGGCACGGCTCCAGGAGCGAGAGCAGTTCCCCCAAGAGCTCCTGCTCGAGATCCCGGCCCTATTGGTTTTCTCCGCGCTCTCCGCGCTCCTCCGCGTTCTCCGCGCCCCTAACCGAGGGGAGCTTTCTTTCGCGACACAGCCAGTCTCACGATCGTGATGCCTGCTGCCGCAGGACGTTCTCCGCGTCCTCTCAGTTAATCTCCGCGTCCTCCGCCTCCGCAGGTCCGCGCGATGAACCACGCCCCCGAGATGAGCCCGCCCAGCCGCGATGAACGAGCACCGTGGCCAGTCTCCTGCATCACAGGCCGCATGGCCCTGCACGTAGCAGTTGCGGAGGTAGGAGCAGATGATCACTCGATTCAGAGACCGCGTAGATGCCGGGCGCGTGCTGGCCCGAGGGCTGGAGGAATTCAGGGACAAGCCTGACGTGCTCGTGCTCGCCCTCCCGCGCGGGGGGGTGCCGGTGGGATTCGAGGTAGCGCGCGAGCTCGGCGCGCCGCTGGATGTGTTCGTCGTTCGCAAGCTCGGCATGCCGGGGCACGAGGAGTACGCGATCGGCGCGATAGCCACCGGCGGAGTTCGCATCATAAACGAGGAAGCGATCAGGGCGTTCGGAGTGACGAACGCCGAGATCGAAGCCGTGACCGCGGAAGAGCGAGTAGAGCTCGAGCGGCGTGAGCGGCGCTATCGCGACGGGCGACCGTTCCCCGACATCGCGGGGAAAACCGTGATTCTCGTGGACGATGGGCTCGCCACCGGCTCCACGATGCGCGCGGCGGTCGAGGCGCTTCGCCTCGAGAAGCCCGCGCGACTGGTGGTCGCCGTTCCCACGGCGGCGCCCGAGACCTGTCGGGAGATTGCGGCGCTCGTGGACGACATGGTGTGCGCGATGACGCCGGAACCATTCTACGCGGTGGGCCTCTGGTACGACGATTTCGGCCAGACTACCGACGAGGAGGTACACGACCTGCTCGCCATATCCGCGGGCGCCACGCACGGTGCCGCCCACGGTTGACTCGAAGATCCCGGCGCGCGATCGGAGCCGCTGCTGTTGCGACGGCGATCACGGCACCGGGATGCGAAGGAGGAGCTCGATATGGCGAAGAAAAAGAATCGGCGAGACGACGAGAGGCGCGCGGACGACGCGCGCGTGGCAGATGATTCGGCGCGCGGCGATGATCGCGAGAGCGGAATGCCCGGCGGCGGTCGGGGGCGGCGGGATGCCGTGGGTCGCTCGGGAGTATACCCGGAGTCCGCGTCGGAACGTCCGAGCGCTGACGCGCCCGTGCGCAACCAGAATGCGTGGGGACAGGGCGAGCGAGGCGCCGCTGGCTACGAGGACTCGGGCAGCTCCGAGCTCGCCAGCTCCGAGGAGATCAGACGCAGGATCGAGCGAGACCGCCAGAGCGCCTCGCAGCACTCCAGCGATGAAGAGCGCTCCGGCGAGCGGCAGCGGTCGCCCGATGGCGGGGACCAGCGCTCCAGAGGCGATCAGCACTCCAGGAGCGATCAGCGGTCCAGGGGCGATCAGCGCTCGAGGTAGCGCTCTCCGTTGCCGCGCCCCGGAAGGACGCCCAGCAGCGCGCCGGCGAGCCCCACGCCCACTACCGTGGCGAGCTCCCGGTGAGTCCGCAACCATAGCTCGATGCTGAATGGACGCGCACGGCGATCGAAACGGCCGTGCGCTCCATGGTCGCCTGGGAGCGGCTCCCACAGATTGTTCGGCCGATCGGGGTCGGCGGGCTCGTTCGTCTGCTGCGAGGCGTAGCCGGTTCGGGCGAGATATCTGTCCGCGTAGCCGGGCACCATCTTGTTCCCGTACACCGCCTCCACGCTCGGCCAACCCACGCTGATCTCACGGCCGCAGTCGTTGCGGGCGGCCCAGGCCACCGCGTCGGCGCCCACCTCGGGCTCGAAGATGGGCGGCACCGGCTGAGGCTTGCGCGGCAGCCGGCTCTTCACCCACGAGAACTGTGGGGTGTTGAGCGCGGGCATGTGCACCAGGGTCACGCGCACGTTGCTCCGCTCGTGGATCAGCTCCGTCCTCAACGACGCGGTGAAGCCGAGTATCGCGTGCTTCGCCGCGCAGTAGGCGGACTGCAGCGGGATGCTGCGGTAGGCGAGGGCGGAGCTCACCTGGATGATCACTCCGCGATCGCGCTCCGACATCCGCTTCAGCGCCGCCAGCGTCCCGTGGACCACGCCCAGATAGGTGACGTTCGTGACCCGCTGGTACTCCTCGGGAAGCATCTCCTTCACGGGCGAGAACACAGACACCATGGCGTTGTTTACCCAGACGTCTATGGGTCCGAGCTCCGCCTCCACTTCGGCGGCCGCGCGCTCCACCGCGGCGGCATCCGACACGTCCGTAGGGATCACGAGTGCCTTCCCCCCCAACCGCTCGCAATCACGTCTCGCGCCCTCGAGGCCATCCTTGCCGCGCGCCAGAAGCGCCACGGCCGCGCCATCGCGGGCGAAGCGCCTCGCGATGGCGCGGCCGAGCCCGGCTGACGCGCCGGTAACCACTACAACCTCACGCTCGATCATCTCACGCTGCTCCTCGGCAATGGACAGGCGTCGCGCGCCACCGGAGAGGTGGCGCGGACGACCCTGTCTTCATCTCATCGCAGAGGATGTGCCTGAGCTTCACACCGCAGCGAGCGCCAGGCGAGAGCCCGCGTCAGGGATGGAAGCGCGCGAACCCGTCTTCGGCCGAATTGTTGGTGACGTTCACCGGATTGCTGCCATCCGCGTTCATCACGTAGACCTCCTCGTTCCCGTCGCGGCGCGTATCGAAGACCAGCTTGGCGCCGTTTGCCGACCACGACACGTTGCCGTCGAAGACACTGTTGGTGGTGAGGCGCGTAGGCGAGGTACCGTCCGCGTTCATGACGTAGATCTCGAAGTCCTTGGTGGTCACGTTGTTCGGATCTGCTGCATCGCGACTCGACTGGAAGGCGATCTTCGACCCATCCGGCGACCACGCTGGCTGCTGATCGCCCCAGTCGCCGTTCGTGAGCCGCGTGATTCCGCTGCCGTCGGCATTCATGACGTAGAGCTGGTCGGTCCCGTCGCGGTTGGACTGGAAGACGATCTTGGAGCCATCCGGCGACCAGCTCGGCGAGTTCGCGAAGGCTCCGTCGGAGGTGAGCGCGGTCTGGTTGCTGCCATCCGCGTTCATCACCATGATCTCTCCCACCTGTTCGGTGGCGCTGACATCGACGATGTTCGCGAAAGCAATCCTGCTCCCATCAGGCGACCAGGAGGCGCGACCGTTCTGGCCAGCCGCGTTGGTGAGCCGCGTCTGATTCGACCCATCCGCATTCATCACCCAGATATCCAATCCCGTACTCGAGCGATCGCGCGTGGAGGAGAAGGCGATCTTCGACCCGTCGGGCGACCACGCCGGAAGAAGGGAAAAATCGGGGTCTGCATCGGTAGTCAGCTGCTGAAGACCGGTACCGTCCTCGAGAATGGTGTAGATGTTGTACTCGCCTGACCGGACGCTCGCGAACGCTATGGCCGAGGGCACGGGCTCCCCGCACGTCACCGTGAAGGTGACCGGCACATCCTCCCCGGCCGCTACGTCCACGGTGACGGGGTTGGTCCCGTCCACGCTGCAGCTATTCCCGAGGCTCGTGAGCGC
>DATCXR010000422.1:0-1542 GCA_036565685.1 Gemmatimonadaceae bacterium | reverse complement strand
ACGGCCTGCGTAGCGGCCGTATCGATTCACGATTCCAGACCCGACCCCGCCTCTTATTTCCTGATGACGAAGGCGTAGAGCCCGCGTCCCCAGAGGGAAGCGAGGAGCGACGCGGCGGGTTCCCGCTTGTCATCGCCCAGAAGGTGAGTCAGCGCCGACTGCAGCCGCTTCGTCTCGCGCACGAGCACGGTGTGCAGCTCGGGGTCGGTGTCCGCTTCCACGATCACCCCCGTGAACATCCGCATGTGGCCGGGGTCGGTTATCGCCTCCTCGGCGCGCCGGAGGAGCGCGTCGCGCTTGCGGGAGGTGGCGCGGGCGGCCACCTCCTGGAGTGCGCTCACCATGTTGTCGATGAAGCGCACCGTCACCGCTTCGGTGAGGTCGTGCCGCCTGGGGAAGTAGTAGGTGACGTGCGACTGCCTCACCTTCGCGCGCCGCGCCACCTGCACCTGCGAGAGTCCCTGGATCCCCGACTCGCGCAGGATGTCGAGCGCGGCCTCCAGGATGCGCTCGCGGACTCCCTCGCGCGGCGCGGTGGTGGCAAGTGCTTTCGGCCTCATTCGTTCTCCATCGTCTTTTACGGTCGTGGTACCGCCCGCTCTCGCGGCGCAGCCGGTGCGGCGGGCCCTCTTGGTAAGAATACCAACGAGCTTGCCAGCGCGCTACCTCCAGTGGGAGATGCCGGCCAGTTGCGCGCCGGATGTGACTTGGTTAAACTACCAAGCGTTATTGGTAAGACTACCAACAGTGCCGCTGGAGCTCCTTCACGCCATCCACCCTGCTGGCGCGAGAGCCCGGCAGCCGACCGCCCAGCAGCAGACGAGATGCATATGATGCCTGACCAAAGAATCCTCGACGTCCGCTCCGCCGAGCGACGAGCCCTTCTCGCGGGGTCCGCCGTCTTCGCGCTCACCAGCATCCATCACGTGTACGGAGCGTTCCGCTACGGAACGCCATGGCGCATTCACGCCGCGGCGGTCGCCGCACTGACCGTCATCGCGCTGCTCGTAACTCTCAGGATCAGCCGCGCTAGAGCGGAGAGTAAGGCAGGCCGGGCCGCATGGTGGGCCTTCTGGAGCATCGACGCCGTCATCTTCGTCCTCCTCTTCGGCGTCTTCGAGGGCGCGTACAACCATGTCCTCAAGGACATCCTCTTCCTCGCCGGGGCTCCGCTCGCGCTCATGCGCCAGCTCTTCCCGCCGCCGATGTACGAGATGCCCAACGACTTGTTCTTCGAGGTGACCGGCGTGCTACAGGTAGTCCCCGCCGCCCTGACCGGGTACTATCTGGCCCGGCTCCTTCGCCGCCTGTCGGGCGGTACGAATGGGGAGAGCCGGGCTCCCGGCGCTGGCGGCACGGCGAAACGCGGGAGGAGGATGCCGAGGCTGGCCACGATCGCGTTGTGGACGATTCGCGTGACCGGTCCGCTGCTGGTCACGCTCGGGGTTCTCTTCTGGACCGGCCGGGCGTTCGGGCTCCTCCCGCTCCACATGTCGATCGGGCTGCTCTTCGTGTTCGCGCTGCTCCTGCTCGCCGCGGTCG
>DATCXR010000421.1:0-3772 GCA_036565685.1 Gemmatimonadaceae bacterium | reverse complement strand
GACCCTCGTCTGGTTCATGCGGCGCGGACGAGGGTGACGGTCGGCTGTCGTCTCGACGATGTCTCATGAAAGATGGGAGCAGCTGTGTGTGATCGGTGGCCCACCGGCGCGTGCATGGCGAGGGCGGGGCAACCGATGCATGTTGGTGGCTGGTGGGTGGGCGCCCACTGCTGAATTCTGCGTTGGGCCGCTATTGAGTGCTTACTTCGAGGAGGGCACTGTGACAGCCACGTCGAGCGTCGTCGCAGACCGCAGCACGGAGGAGCGAGCAGCCGGCCTCGCCCGGCTCGCCTGGATTGTCGCGCTGGGCGCGAGCGTGCTCTTGCCGGTCCTGCGTTTCGTGTTGGCTGCGCGTGGAGACACACTGCCCCCGCTCCTGGTCTGCTGGCTCGGGTTGAGCGCGGTGCTGGGCGCTGGCGTCTACGCCGCGCTCGCGTACACGCGAGGCGAGCGACGGCGGGCGGGGCTCGCGGCGCTCGCCGTCCTCGTGCTCGTGGCGTACGTCGCAACTGTGCTGCCGACCAATCCGGCCGAGTGCGCGGCATACTTGCAGAGCCTCGGACCGCGCTGACGGGCACCCATCCCGCGATGGTCGGCCTGACGAGGCGTTGCAAACCGGCCAGTGCGAGAGCTGTGTACGTCATCATGATCGAGCCCTGGCCAGGCCTGCGTATCACTCAGCATCTTCTCGCTCGTGGTTCAGCCACTGGCGGCTGAACGTTGCGTCACGCGGTATATAGTGCGTGTTGCCAATCAAGGAGGTACGCAATCATGACCGATCCAGTGGATGTGGCTCAGCGGTTTTGCACCGCTCTGGATCACGGGGATTGGCTGACCATGATAGCGCTCACCGACCCAGAGCGGCTGCGCGACTTCGCTGCCGAGCGTCTGGAGCATGCGCGCTCGCTCGGGCGCGCCTCGGAGCATAAAGAGTCTCCGGCGCTGCCAGATGCCCCGCCTGAAGCTCGCCGGTGGTTCGCGGAGCGCACGGCTCCGGGATTCGCGCAGTCATCATTTGTGGAAGACTTTGCAGGTATACGAACCGTGGCGGAGTTGGAGGCCCTCGCTCCGACACAAGTTGCCGCGAAGGCGCTGCAAGGTCTGTTCGGGCGCGCTCGCCGGGAGATCGCACGCACGTGGCTCGGAGTGGTCAGCGAAGGGGCCGATCACGCCCACGCCGTCTACCGGGTACAGTTTCCTTCGGTCCCGGATGATGAGGGAAGCGTCAGTGTCCTGTCCATGCGCCGGACTTCGACCGGATGGCGGGTGCTGTGGGATGGCCAGGGGCCCTTCGGGTTGCCCGGTTTCGGGGCTCACACGTATCTGATGGCGCGGGCCCCTCATGTCACCGATCCAGCCGCCTGACGAATCGTCGCACTCATCTCGCTACGTCAGAACATGCGGCTGTCGCCGTTGCGAAGGCAGATGACATCATGACGCCCCCAATTCTGCAGAACCTGACAATCACGCGCCGCCCCCTGCGTCGGACTCTCAGGAGTCACATGGATATGCGCCTGCTTCGGCATCCACCCCGCCGCGCGAGCAGCGTTCTACTCGGCGTCCTTCTACTCGCCGCCACCACCGTTCACGCCCAGGCGGAGCCAGCCGACACTCCGGAGGCAGTTGCGAAGCAACTCATCGCTGCGCTCGGTGCGGGCGACTTCGCCGCCAATGCCGCGCTGATGCATCCCAGCGCATTGGCCACGTTCCGGCGGTTCGTCGTCGGGCTCAGTGCCAGCGATACTTCGGGCGCCACACTCGAGCAGGTATTCGGTGTGACCAGCAGCGCTGCCCTGGACACTCTATCCGACACGCAGCTGTACGCCCGCTTCTTCGGCAAGATGGTAGCCGCGCAGCCCGAGATGGGTGCGGCGATCCGATCGGCGACGTACGCCATCGTCGGCCACGTGGATGAAGCACCGGATCTGGCACACGTCGTCTATCGGATGACGATGACGGTAGACGGGATCCCCGTGCGCAAGGTCGATGTGCTCACCCTGCGGCGCTATGGCTCGACGTGGCGGGCCCTGCTCACCACGGATCTCGAGAATCTCATCTCGCGAGTCTCGGCGCAGGGTCGCTGACGAGCTCGCCGCACGCTCCTACCGCCACCGCGGGATTGAAACTATCCCGTCCTTTTGGCCGTCTAAAGGAACATGGCTCCCAATCCTCGACCCCCCAAGCGCTCGGAAGTCCTCCAGGGCACTCTGGAGATGCTTGCCCTCAAGCTCCTCGCCGCCGAACCCATGCACGGCTGGGGACTCTCCCTCGAGCTGCGGCGCATCTCCGGCGACGTCTTCGACGTGAACCAGGGGTCGCTCTATCCGGCGCTCCAGAAGATGCTGCGTCGCGGGTGGATCCGCGCCGAGTGGCGCGCGACCGAGAACAACCGCCGCGCGCGGTACTACAGCATCACGCGCGAGGGTCGCAAGCAGCTCGAGGCGGAGATCGCGGACTGGGAGCGAACGTCCGGTGCTGTGAATCGCGTGCTCCGCTACGCCTTGCAGGGAGGCTGAGATGGCCTGGTACCATGAGATCGTGTCGTCGGTCGGCGCGCTGTTCCGGCGCCGCCGGCAGGAGAACGAGATGAACGAGGAGATCTCCTTCCACATCGAGATGGAAACGCGGCGACTCGTCGGGAGCGGCCTCGATCCGCACGAGGCGCGACGGCGCGCCGTCCGCGCATTCGGCGGCGTAGAGCGACACAAGGACGACGTGCGCGACGAGCGCGGGACGAGCTGGCTGTGGGATGGCTGGAACGACGTCCGCTTCGCGGCGCGGTCGCTGCGGCGGCGCCCGGGGTTCACGGCGATCGCAACGATCACGCTCGCTCTCGGCATCGGCGCGACGACCGCGCTGTTCGGCGTGGTGAAGCAGGTACTCCTCACGCCGCTCCCCTACGGGCATCCCGAGAGTCTCGTCATGGTGTGGAGCGCGTGGAAGGGCTTCGACCAGACCTGGCTCTCGTACGACGAGTGGGAAGGGTGGCGCGCGCGCATCCACGCGTTCGCGGACATCGGCCTCTTCGCGGAGGGCTCCGCAAACATCGACGGCGACGACCCGGAGCGCGTCCGCACCGCGCAGGTTCAGGCGAACGTCTTCCCTATACTCGGCGTGCAGCCGATCGTGGGGCGCAACTTCACCGCCGACGAGGATCGCCCTAACGGACCGAGCGTGGTGATCCTGGGTTACGGACTCTGGCAGCGACGCTTTGGCGGTGATCCCTCCGTGGTCGGGCGCGAGGTGCGGATCTCAGGGCAGGCGACGACGGTGGTAGGAGTGATGCCTGCCGATTTCCGTCTTCCGCTCGACTTCGGCGCGGGCGGCCGCACGGAGGCGTGGTTCCCGCTGGCTACCGACGCCGCGCAGAATGGCGCGCTCCCCGGACCGGAGTTCCCGAGAGGGGGCGCCAATCACGGCTACAACGCGGTCGCGCGGTTGAGGCCGGGCGTCACCGCGGCGACCGCGAACGCGCAGCTCCGATCGCTCGTGGCCGAGCTGGAGCAGTGGGGCTACATGTCGGACGTCGGCTTCCACGCGTACACGGTGCCGATCGAGGAGCAGATCACGGGACGTGTGCGCCCGGTGCTTCTGGTGGTTTTCGGCGCGGTGGGATTCGTGATGCTCATCGCGTGCGCTAACGTGGCCGGGCTGCTGCTCGTGCGCGGCGAGTCGCGGCGCAGGGAGCTCGCGGTGAGGGTCGCGCTCGGCGCGGGGTCGCGTCGGCTGCAGCGTCTCCTGCTGGCCGAGAGCGCGGTGCTCGCGGCGATGG
>DATCXR010000409.1:0-1625 GCA_036565685.1 Gemmatimonadaceae bacterium | reverse complement strand
ACCTGCTGGCGCTGGCCGTACCGGCGCGGGTTCATCTTCTCGGCCAGCCATTGCAGGCTCTCAATGGCCACCTTGGCGGCCTTGGGGTCGAGCTCGCCGCTGATCACCTGCTTGGTCAGCTTCTCGATCTGCTCGCGCTGGAGATCGCTGCGCGCGTCCAGGGCGGCATCGTACAGCGGGGCCAAGTCCTCACGCTTCGTGAGCGCAGCCTGCACGGTGCTATATGAGTAGACATGCTCATCGCAGAACGCACGCAGACGGCCGCCGCTGGCGATGTGCTCCAGCAGATCCGCGAGCGCTTCCCTGTCCGCGAGCAGCGCGGCCGTGCGCTCCCGGCGAGTCGGTAGCAACTTGGCGCGCTCCATGCGGCGGGCTTCCTTCTCCGCGTGTTCCTTCACCTTGTCGAGGCGGGCCATCAGTAGCCTTCCAATTCCTTGCGCAGCGTGGCGCGATCGAGGCGCACCGGTGCGGGGTCAAAGCCGCTGTCATTCTCATAGTCGGACTGCCCGACAATGCGGGCCAGCCGCTTACGCTCGCGCTCGATCTGCGCCCTGCGCCGATCTACCGCGATCGCCGCTGCGATGGCCTCGGGGTCGAAGCCACTGCCAGGTTCCCTCTTCCGCTTGGATAGCGTTTCAAGAATGTCGCTCGAGCCGGGAGTAGCCCGGGGGCTTTCACCAGGAAGCAGTTCGTGCGAAGTGAAGCGCTTGCCGCAGCTCGGATTCAGGCAGCGCCGGCGGCGGGTGGTGCGATCCTTCCCGGGGAAGGTCTGCAGCACCTCGGTGCGATCGCTGCACTTGGGGCACTTCATCAGGTTGCCCTCTTGGCGCGCTGGTACTTCGAGCGCAGCGAAGCCGGATCGTTGTAGACCGTGATGTATTTGAACGTCACCACCACCGGCTCGCCGAGCGAGTCGAGCTGGTCCGTCACAACCTTTCGCTCCTTCACGCGCGCCAGGTAGCGCCGGCGGGCCACGATCTCCTTGCGGAGCTTGGTAGACCCCTCGTAGGGATAGATGGAGCGCCGCAGCGCCTTGGCTTTCTTGTCGTTCATAGTCGCTTACTACTCGGTCCGGTCAAAGCCAGCTCGCCCAATGGATCGCACCAGGGAGCGGCTCGCCCGGCTTGACTACGCCTCGCGTGATGCTGATCGCTCGGACCACGGCGGCCTCCCGCTCTGCATCGGGATAGATGCTGTCGATCTGCCACTCGTCGCGATGCTTGACCAGCACATGCGAGTACGGCACATCGGTGGCAACGAGATCCCCCGTTTCGTCCTTCGTCTCGTACCTCGTCACCACGCAGATCAGGAGACCGCCGCTCATCACGCGATCCCCTTGAGGGACTTGAAGCTCAGCAGCTCCTGCTTCGCGCGCTCGGACGTGGGCTCCCGCACGAGACGATCCTCGAGGCGAGCGAGCTCGGCCTGGTCCTCATCGGTCAACACCACGACCACGCCGTCCGTCTCCGGATCCTTCACGTCCACCCCCGGCGAGCCGTTGGCATCGCGCGGATCCGGCGCAGCCTCGCTCACGCCCACGGTCGCGTTGTCCTGCAGGACTACGGGCACGTTGTCGTCGATCCCCACGCCGTTCTGCACCACCGGAGCAGCATCCGGAATGATCG
>DATCXR010000387.1:0-9378 GCA_036565685.1 Gemmatimonadaceae bacterium | reverse complement strand
GAGCTGGCGGAGCGCGCCGAGGCGACGCTCGATTCGGCGAGTGCGGCGCGCACGGTTCTCGAGGCGCACCTGCGCGCGCTCGCGGCTCTCGGTCAGCCTAACGAGGGAGAGCGCTTCCTCTCACTATACTCACAGTACCTCGCCCCCGACGCGCGCAACCGCTATGCGCGGCTCGTCGCATGGGGGTGGGTGCGCAATGGGAGGGTAGACCGGGCGAGGAGGCTCCTCGAGGACGCGGGCGGCGACGACGATCAGATAGACGGCTGGCTCGCGCTCTACCAGGGAGATCTCGCGAACGCTCGTGAGCTCCTCTCGCCGTCTACAGATGCGCAGCCCGAGCTGCTCACCGTACTCTCGCTCCTGGGGCGCACGAAGGCGCAGCGCTCGCCCGAAGCGGGGCGTGCGTTCCTGACGCTAGCGCGCGGCGACACGCTCGCCGCGGCCGCTGATTTCAGGACGGCGGCGGGCGCTCTCCCGGAGGCGGGCTCGCTCCTTCTCTCCACCTCCGCGCGCCTCTACGCGGCGCGCGACTCGCTCACCCAGGCGA
Organism: Gemmatimonadaceae bacterium; assembly: GCA_036565685.1. Lineage (GTDB taxonomy): Bacteria > Gemmatimonadota > Gemmatimonadetes > Gemmatimonadales > Gemmatimonadaceae > JADGGM01. Next base: position 8,831 of record DATCXR010000387.1, on the reverse strand, counting down.
TGACCATCTGGCAGACGATAGTGGACTCCATTCCCCAGGCGCCCGAAGCGCCGGAAGCCGAGCTCGAGCTGGCGCGCACGCTCCGGCGCACGGGCGACACGAAGGCGAGCGTGAAACACCTCGAGCACCTGATCCTCACCTACCCCGAGAGCGCCATGGTGCCACAGGCGCGTCGCGAGATGGAGCTCGCGCGGCGCGCCGTTCCCGCGGGCACCGACTCGAGCTCACAGCCCAGGTGATAGCCAGCGAAGTGCACAGATACATGCGATCGATACTCACCCTCGTCGCGTTCCTCCTCCTCGCCACGGGTCAGGCGGCGCGCGCGCAGCATCTGCTCGTTCCCATGGACGACGACCAGTCGAACCACCTCAAGGCGTACGGGCTCACCTACAACGCGCTCCTCGCCGGCGGCAAGGGCGAGTGGCTCCTCAACTACCGCGGCGGCTCTTTCCTCCTCCCCGATACTCCCGCGCTGCGCCGCGAGGCAGGCCTCGACGGCGTGACCGTGGAACCGCTCGACGACGCGTCGCTCTCCGACGTGCGCGGCGAGATGTCGGGCGCCAACATGGAGTCGATCCCCCTCGAGAAAGCGCCGAAGATCGCGGTCTACACAGCGCCCTACACCGCGCCCTGGGACGACGCCGTCATCCTCGCGCTCCGCTACGCCGGCATCCCATACACGCCGATCTGGGACGAGGAGGTGGAGCGCGGCGACCTGAAGAAATACGATTGGGTCCACCTCTTCCACGAGGACTTCACCGGACAGCTCGGAAAGTTCTATCTTGCATATCGCGGCGCGCCCTGGTTCGAGGAGATGGAGAAGACCAACATGGACATGGCGCGCAAGCTCGGCTTCCCCAACATTCCAGCGCTCAAGAAGGACGTCGCGGAGCACATCCGGGAGTACGTGGCGAATGGTGGCTTCCTCTTCGCGATGTGCGGTGCCACCGAGACGCTCGAGCTGGCGATCGCGGGCTACAAGGTGGACATCGCATCGGAGTTCGCCGACGGTACGCCGATGGACCCTGATGCCGACGCGAAGATGGACTGGTCGCGCACCTTCGCCTTCCGCGATGTGCATCTCGAGCAGTCGCCCTTCGTCAACGCGATGAGCGACATAGACGGCCACCAGGCCAACGTTCCGGGGCGCCGTCAGCCGCTCGGCACTTTCACTCTCTTCGCCTTCAGCGCCAAGTTCGATCCGGTTGCATCGATGCTCGTGCAGGACCACCGCTCCGTGATCCCCGATTTCTACGGGGTGACCACCAGCTTCATGCGCAATCGCCTGAAGCCGGGCGTCACCGTGCTCGCCGAGGAGCCGGGCGCGCCCTGGGTGAAGTACATCCACGGCGACTACGGTAAGGGGAGCTGGACCTTCCTCGGCGGTCACGACCCGGAAGATCCGCAGCATGCCATCGGCAACCCGCCCACCGACCTCTCGCTGCACCCCAGCTCGGCGGGGTACCGCCTGATCCTCAACAACGTCCTCTTCCCGGCGGCGAAGAAGAAGCCGTTGAAGACGTGATCGCCGCTGCACCCTCGGCCGCCATGCGCGCGGCGATTGCCCTCGCTGGCGGGCGCGAGGTGTGCTTCGTGGCCACGGTGGACGACGAGGGTAACGTGCGCTCCGCGCGCGTCGTGGCGCGCGGCGACGTGGGAAGCGTCCTCGCGCTCCCGGGTTTCGCCTCGCCGGGAGAGATGCTCCTGCACAACCATCCCTCGGGCCTCCTCGAGCCGTCGGATGCGGACCTCGGCATTGCCGCGCGCCTGCACGACGATGGGATCGGCTTCGGGATCATCGACAACGATGCGCGCGAGCTGTACGTGGTGGTCGAGGTCCCGCGCGAGGCGAAGTACACGCGAATCGATCCGTGCGAGGTCGAGGAAGTGCTCGGCGCTGCAGGTCCGATAGCGGCGCGCCTGCAGTCGTACGAGGACCGCCCCAGCCAGCAGACGATGGCCGGCGCCATCGCGCGGCTCTACAACGAAGGCGGCATAGGTCTCCTCGAGGCGGGAACCGGCGTCGGCAAGTCGCTCGGCTACCTCGTTCCGGCGCTCCGCTGGGCAGCCGCGAATGGCGAGCGTACCATCGTTTCCACCAATACCATCAACCTGCAGGAGCAGCTGGTTGGGAAGGACCTCCCCTTCCTGCGGCGCGCGATGGACGACCAGCAGGTGCGCTTCGCGCTGCTGAAGGGGTGGCGCAACTATCTCTGTCTCAACCGCCTCGAGCAGGCCGGCTCCGCCGGGCACGACCTCTTCGACGACGGCGTGATGCGGGAGCTCGACGCGCTGCGCGGATGGGCCGAGCGCACCTCGGACGGCTCGCTCTCCGATCTCCCGATCCCACCGCGCGCGGAGGTGTGGGACGAAGTCGCCGCCGAGCCCGATCTCTGCGCGCGGCTCAAGTGCCCGCACTTCGACGAGTGCTTCCTCTTCAAGGCGAGGAAGCGCGCGGCGCAGGCGGATGTGATAGTCGTGAACCATCACCTCCTCCTTTCGGATCTCGCCGTGCGACGCGCGCAGCAGAACTGGGGTGAGGCCGCGGTGCTTCCCGCGTACAAGCGGCTCGTACTCGACGAGGGGCATCACCTGGAGGACGCCGCCGCCGCGCACCTCGGGATCACGGTAACACGTCGGTCGCTGCTGCGGCTCCTCTCGCGCCTCGACCGCCGCGGGAAGGGTCTGCTCAACGCGCTGATGGTGAAGCTCGGGAGCTACGATGACCTGCTGAGCGTTGCGAGCGTGGACCTCGTGCAGGCGCGCCTCGCGCCCGCCACTCGCGCGGCGCGCGAGAAGGGGTCGCTCGTCTTCGACCTCCTCGACACGCTCCTCGCGGAGGAGAGCGCGCAGGTATTGCGCCTCACCGATTCCTTTGCCGGTCATCCGGTGTGGAAGCGCGGACTCGACGTGGCGCTCACCGACACGCTGCGCGAGGTCGCGCTCCTGCGCGAAGGGCTCGAGCTGGTAAAGAACCGCCTCGAGGTGGACTCCTCGAGGCACGAGGCGGTGGCGCCGCTCCTCGGCGAGATCCGCGGCGTGACGCGGCGTCTCGAGGGGATGGGTGACGGATTGCAGCGCGCGCTCCGTCCCGGGGGCGGCGGAGCGAAGGAAGTGCGCTGGATAGAAGTGCGCGGCCGCGATCGCAACGTGGCTGCTACCTCGGTGCCGCTCGACATCGCGCCCATCCTGCGCGAGGATCTTTTCAAGCGCGCGGAGACCACTGTGGTGACGAGCGCCACGCTCGCCACCGGCGAGCGCTTCGACTTCCTCGCGGAGCGACTGGGGCTCGACGAGCCCGAGGTAGAGCCGGCGACGGCGATTTTCCCATCGCCGTTCGACTACGGTCGGCAGGCGCTGCTCGTCGTTCCCTCCGATGTCCCCGCACCCAACGTGGACGCCGCCGCGCACTCGCAGGCGGTGATTCGGATAGTGCGCGACATGGCTGCCGCTTCGGACGGAGGCATCTTCGTCCTCTTCACCAGTCACCGCGACGTGCGCGCCACCGCGGCCGCGCTCCGCTCGTGCGGAGTCGACGGCCGCTGGCCGCTGCTCGTGCACGGCGACGAGTCGCGCGACGCGCTGCTGCGTCGCTTCCGCGAGTCGGGCCGCGCCATACTCCTCGGCACCGCATCGTTCTGGGAAGGCGTGGACGTGGCGGGTGACGCGCTCAGAGGAATCGTGCTCGCGCGTCTCCCATTTCGCGTTCCCACCGAGCCGCTCACCGCCGCGCGCTGCGAAGCGATAGAGGAAACGGGCGGCGATTCCTTCCGCGAATTCATGCTCCCGCATGCCGCGCTGCGACTGAAGCAGGGTTTCGGTCGCCTGATCCGCAGCTCCACCGACCGCGGGGTGGTGACGCTGTGCGACCCGCGTGTGCTCACGAAAGCCTACGGCCGCTCGCTCCTCGCAACGCTCCCCCCCGCCCGCCGCGTAGTGGGCCGGTGGAACGACGTCCGCCGCCAGGTGGAAGCTTTCTACGCCGGAGACTCGGCGGACGCCAACGCCCCATTCGCGGCAGATCTCGCCGAAGCACCACCGGACGATTTCTACGAGCTGCCGGAAGACATCTACGAGGGAGCCGAATGACCGACATCGCCGAGGGAAGGGAATGACCGCGGATCGCCGTACGCGCCCCGGAAAGATCGTGTGCGTGGGTCGCAACTACCGCGCGCACGCCGCGGAGCTGGGAAACGAAGTCCCGCGCGAACCTCTCCTCTTCCTCAAGCCGCCGTCGAGCATCATCAACGACGGCGACCCGATCATCCTGCCGAGCATCTCGAACCACGTCGAGCACGAAGGTGAGATCGGCATCGTGATCGGTGCTCGCCTGAAGGACGCAACCGAGGACGAATCCCGCGCTGCCGTCGCCGCCGTGATCGCTCTGAACGATGTCACCGCCCGCGATCTCCAGCGCTCCGACGGCCAGTGGACCCGCGCCAAGGGCTTCGACACCTTCTGCCCCGTGGGAGCTCCCGTCGATCCACCTTCGGATCTCTCTACCATCACCGTCACCACCCACGTCAACGGCGCCCTCCGCCAATCCGGCCGCGCCTCGGAGATGGTCTTCCCGATCCCATTCCTCCTCTCCTACATCTCCCGCATCATGACCCTGGAACCGGGCGACTACGTAGCGACAGGAACGCCCTCGGGTGTGGGGGCGCTGGTACCGGGGGATGTTGTGGAGGTGGAGGTTGGTGGTAGCGTGGTTAGAAATACCGTGAGGGAGAGAGTGGAAAGCAGCAAGCAGTAAAAAGGAAACGGGGAACAGGAAAAAGGAAACAGGAACTGCTCACTCAGCAGAGGGCTCTACTCGCGGGAGCCGGTACCTGCTTCCTGTTCCCTGTTCCCTTCTCACTCCGGCTTTCTTCTTTCCCCCCCCGCCCCCGTTAACTTCATTCATGCCCAAATACTCGGATAGATTCTCTCGGCTTCCGGCCTACCCGCTAGCTGCCATTCCGCAGAAGAAGCGCGATCTCATCGCGCGTGGGGTGGACGTCATAGATCTCGGCGCGGGGGACGCCGACCTTGCGCCGCCGCCGAAGGCGGTCGAGGCGCTGGAGAAGGCGGCGCGCGATCCGAAAATGAGCCGTTACGGCTTCGGCCTCGGGCTCCCCGCGTTCCGCGAGGCCGTAGCGCGCTGGATGCACCGGCGTTTCCAGCTCGAGTTCGATCCGTTCAGCGAGATCGTGCCGCTCATCGGCTCCAAGGAGGGGATCGCGCACGTCGCGCTCGCCTACATGAACGCGGGCGATGTGGGGATCATTCCCGAGCCCGGCTACCTCGCGTACCTCGGCGGGACACTCCTCTCCGACGGGACGCCGCATGTCTATCCGCTTCGGCCGCGCACCAACTTCCTCCTCGAGCTGGATGACGTGGATGACGATGTTCTGCGGCGCACCAAGCTCGTCTATCTCAACTATCCCAACAACCCCACGTCGGCAATAGCGCCGCGGGACTACCTGGAGCGCACGGTGGCGCGGTGCCGGGAACTCGACATCCTGCTGGTGTACGACAACGCGTACTCGGAGCTCACGTTCGGCGGCTACCGCGCCCCGAGCATCTTCGAGATCGATGGAGCGAAGGAGGTGGCCATCGAGTTCCACTCGCTCTCCAAGACGTACAACATGACCGGGTGGCGCTGCGGTTGGGCTGTGGCACGTCCGGAGATCGCCGGGGCGCTGGCGAAGATCAAGTCGTTCGCCGATACGGGGAGCTTCATGGCGGTGCAGGCGGCGGGAGTCGCGGCGCTCGATTCGTGGGAGGAGTTTCTGCCGGGCAATCTCCGGGTGTTCGAGGAGCGACGTGACGCGGCAGTGGAGGCCTTCAACGCGGCTGGCTTCGCTTGCGAGGCGCCCTGCGCCACGATGTATCTCTGGATTCCACTCCCCGAGAGCATCCCGAGCGCGGCCTTCGCGGATCGGCTGTTGCAGGAGGAGGGTGTCGTGGTCATGCCGGGTTCTTCATTTGGTTCGGGTGGAGAGGGTTTCCTCCGCATCTCCTTCATTACCTCGCCGGAGCGGATAGCCGAGGCGGCGGTGCGGGCAGGACGGGTGTTAGCCTCGTTCGCCGCCGGTGTGTAATGAGGCGTCCCAGCGGCTCGCTGCTGGTCTCGATCGCCCTGCACATCGTGCTGGGCGCGGGGCTGATGTGGGTCCTGAGTATTCCGTACCCGTTCCACGATTGGATGCATCTCATGCCTCGGCCGGAGGAGCCGGCTGAGCAGATCAGTTATGTCACGCTACCGAGCGCCGGTGGGGGCGGTGGCGGCGCGGCGCGGCAGGCAGGTCCCACTACGGTGCCGCGTCCGACGCGCCCGTTGAGAGCGCCAAGCTCGATTCCCAGCACCGTTCCCACGCCTTCCGCGGGCGGTAAGCCGGCCGAGCCCGCTGGGGGCGCGGGCGGGGAGGGCACCGGCGGCAACGGCCTGAGGCAGGGAGTGAGCCCCTCCTTCGAGGACCCTAGAGTCTGGCTGCCCCCCGGGCAGGTTCAGGGGACGCCGAGGTCGCCCGCCGAGCGGCTCGACAGCGCGCTCGTCTCGGTGCTCCGGACCCACCAGGACTCGCTCAACGCCCTCGCCGAGGCGCGTGGGAGGGAGCCGGGCGACTGGACCTTCGAGAAGGGCGGGAAGAAGTGGGGGATGGACCGCAACAAGATCTACATAGGCGACCACTCAATTCCGACCGCTATCCTGGCGCTCCTACCGTTGAACTCCGGGAGCAACCCGATCAAGAACCGCGAGGAGCGTGCGCTCAACGCTCAGCGCGTGGAGATACTGGAGCAGGCTCAGCGCGCCATGAACGAGGAGGAGTTCCGCGAAGCGGTGAAGCGGATCCGCGAACGTAAGGAGCGCGAGCACCAGGCCGAGCTCGCGCAGAAGAAGGCCGCCGAAAAGGCCAGGGCCGCCGGCGAGCGACCCATCCCCTAGCGGCCCCTCGAGCCCGACCCTAGCAGCCCCTGAGGCGCGGCCCTAGCGGCCCCCTCGAGCCCGGTGCCACGGTTGGGGCCGCCCTACTCTTCAGCGGCGTTGCCGTTTTCGGGCGTGTGTTCCATTTCCTGGAACGGTCTGAATACACCTGCGACCACACCGAGAACCGTAAAGCTCTGATCGGGGCTCACCGTGATGTCCCTGTCCGCCGCATTGGCAGACTCCAGGACCACGCGCCCGCCCTGGTGCGTCAGCGTCTTCACCGTCCCATCCTCGCCGAGCCGCGCCGCTACTACGTCCCCGTCGCGGGGCGTACCGTCGGGGTCCACCAGGATGTAATCGCCGTCGAAGATCCCGCGGCCGCGCATGCTGTCTCCGCACGCCTCCAGGAAAAAGACGCGCTCGCTGGGGAGGAAGCGGCGATCCATCGTGATGAAGCTCTCGAGATTCTCCTCGAGGAGCGCCGGCTCTCCGGCAGCGATCTTCCCATAGAAGGGCACCGGCTGCGTCTTCCGCGCGCCCGCATACCCCCGCAGGTGAACGCCGCGGGAACGGGATGGATTCCGTTCGATGTAGCCCTTGTCCGCGATCGACTGCAAGAGCTCGGAGACGGTCTTGGTGGACTTGATCCGGAACTTCGCGCCGATGTCACGTACGCTCGGTTGGTACGTGTTCTCCGATAGGAAGTCGATCAGGTAGTGATAAACCTTGCGTTCGACGTTCGTGAGCGGCTCCAGCATGAGTCCCTCGCGCTGTAAGTAAGAAACCGGGAACCCTTTCAGTTTGTTTGGATCCCCGGCGCCTTCAATCGAGTCCTAATATTCATTAGAAGGCGTTAATGGTCAACGGTCTTTTTTCACACTGAGCGATTCTACTGCCTCTTCGAGCCGGGCCAGCGCGAGCTCGCGGCCCATGGCAACCAGCACGTCGAAGATCCCAGGGCTCACGCTCGCCCCGGTGAGCGCCAGACGCAGCGGCTGGAAGACCTTCCCCGCCGCCACACCCCGCTCCTCCGCGAGCTGCCGGAGGGACTCCTCGAGCGCCTGGGCCTCCCATTGTGGCAGGTCCCCCAGTCGCCCCCTCATGGTCCGAAGCAGATCGGCCGTCGCGTCCCTGTCCTTCCACTGCTTGGCGACCGCGCCCTGGTCGTACTCGATCGGTCCGGGAAAATAAGGCACGGCCTGCCGCACGATGTCGTGTACAGTGCGCGCCCGCACCTTGAGCAGGTCTATCAGCCCCATGTACCAGTCGCGCCGGCGATCCAGCTCCTCGCTCGTCACCAGGCCCGTGGCGAGGAGCTCGGGCGTGACCTTCGGTTCCAGCAGCGCCGCCGTCATGAGACTCAGGTGCTGGCCGTTCATCCACTCGAGCTTCTTCGGGTCGAAGATGGCCGCTTTTTTCTGTAACCCGTCGCTGGAAAACAGCTCCACCATCTCGACGAGCGTCATCACCTCGCGGTCGCCGCCGGGCGACCAGCCGAGCAGGGCGAGGAAGTTCACCATCGCGCTCGGTAGAATCCCCTGGTTCTGGTAGTCGGCCACCGCGGTGGCGCCGTGCCGCTTGCTCAACTTCTTGCCGTCGAGCCCGTGGATCATGGGGACGTGCGCGAATCGCGGCGGCGCGGCGCCAAGCCCGCGATAGAGCAGGATCTGCTTGGGGGTGTTCGATATGTGATCGTCGCCGCGCATCACGAGAGTGATGCGCATGGCGATGTCGTCCGACACCACGGCCATGTTGTAGATCGGGGTTCCGTCGGAGCGAAGGATCACGAAGTCCTCGATGTCCTTGTTCGGGAATGCTATCCGCTCGTGAACCAGGTCGTCCCATTCCGTGATGCCTTCGGGGACGCGGAAGCGCACCGCATGCGGCACCCCCTCCGAGAGGCGGCGCTCCACCTCGGTGG
>DATCXR010000349.1:0-2913 GCA_036565685.1 Gemmatimonadaceae bacterium | reverse complement strand
CCGCTCCCGCCGCTCCCGCCGCTCCTGCCGCGCCGGCCGGCACCGAGGGCGGCAACGGGAAGAGCTTCGAGTCGCGCGTGCGCACGAGGAGCTCGCCGCTCGTGCGCAAGATCGCCGCGGACCACGGTATCGACATCTCCTCGATGGCGGGCTCCGGCGTCGCCGGTCGCGTCACCAAGCGCGACATCATGCAGGCGATCGAGGCGGGTACGGCACCAGCGCAGGGCGTGCCTGCTTCGCGGCCCGCAGTCGCGGGCGCTCCCGTCGCTCCGGCGGCACCGATGGACGAGCACCGGCTTCCGCCGCCCGAAGCGTTCCCGGGCGACGTGGTCGAGCCGATGTCGGTCATGCGCCAGCGCATCATGGAGCACATGGTGCTCTCGAGGCGCACGTCGGCGCACGTCACGTCCTTCATGGAGATCGACTTCACGCGCGTCGCGCGGATACGCCACGAGCACCGCGAGGAGTTCCTCGAGCGTTCCGGGCAGAAGCTCACCTACATGCCCTTCATCATCAAGTCGGTCGTGGACGGGCTCAAGGCGTACCCGGTGATGAACAGCTCCGTGAGCGGCACCAGCATCATCTACCGCAGGGAATACAACATCGGCGTCGCGGTGGCGCTCGACTGGGGCCTGATAGTACCGGTCGTGAAGCATGCCGATGACCTCTCGCTCACGGGGATCACGCGCTCGCTCAACGATCTCGCGGCTCGCGCGCGCGCCAAGAAGCTCAACCCCGACGAGGTGCAGGGCGGTACCTTCACCATCACCAACCCCGGAGTCTTCGGCTCGCTGATGGGCACGCCGATCATCAGCCAGCCGCAGGTCGCCATACTTGGTGTGGGGGCGATAGAGAAGCGTCCCAAGGTGATCACCGGTCCCGATGGTGAAGACACCATCGCCATCCGGACCTGCGCCTACTTCTCGATCTCGTTCGATCACCGAATCATCGACGGTGCCGTGGCCGACCAGTTCCTCGCCCACGTGAAGAAGTCCATTGAGACCTTTCCCGACGCGGGTATATGAAACCATCGCGTTCGCTCACGATCCAGCGATCGATCGTTCCGCTGTCGGAACGCAAGAAGTACATGACCAAGCTGCGTGCGCGGAAGGCGTACTATCTGGGCGCCAACTGCAGGTTCTGGGTCTTCGAGGAGACCGATCTCGCCGGAGCGTTCATCGAGTTCATCGAGGCGGAAGATCCCGCCGTTCTGGCCAGGGCGCTGCAGGAGGCGCCCGAGGCGCTCGTTGACGCGTCGCGCATTTACCAGGAAGTGGAGCTGGACTGATGCCGTATCGCACCATCACCGTCGCCGGCCGCGAGTGGAGGGTGATGCCCGCCGGCCGCGTGACTCAGTACGACCACGACGAATTCGCGCTCTTCTTCATCACGGGCGAGGGAGCGGACCGGGTCCTGCGCGTGACCCGCTACTCACCGCAGGGCTCGCGCTGGCGCGATCAGTCGCTCGCGGAGCTGACAGAGGATGATCTCGTGCGGCTGCTCGGCCAATCGCAGCCGAGCGCGACCTCTCCGGAGGCGGGTTACCTGCCGTGACGCCGTCGACGCGCGACGCGCGGTCGGCCGACAGCGCTTTCGTCGATCTTCACATGCACTCCACCGCTTCGGATGGCTCGCTTCCGGCGGTCGAGGTAGTGGAAGCGGCGGCGCGCGCACGACTCGCGGCTATCGCCCTCACCGATCACGACACGCTCGCGGGCATCCCCGAGGCGAGGGAGGCCGGCGGGCGATTGGGCGTGCGCGTGGTGCCGGGCGTGGAGCTCAGCGCGCACGACGAAGGCGAAGTACATCTGCTCGGACTGCACATGTCACGTCTCGACGAGCTCGAGTCGCGACTGGCGGGCTTCCGTGAGGCGCGGCGCACACGCGCCGAGCAAATCGTGCGGCGCCTGAACGAGCTCGGCCTCCCGGTGACCATGGACGCGGTGCTCGAGAACTCCGGCAAGGGCGCGATCGGCCGGCCGCACGTCGCCCGCGCCATAGTCTCGCTCGGGAGGGCGCGCGACCAGCGAGAGGCCTTCGACCGCTGGCTCGGCTTCGGAAAGCCAGCGTACGTCGAGAAAGAGTACCTCGCCGTGCGAGATGCCATCGCGCTGGTACACGAGGCGGGAGGAATCGCCGTCCTCGCGCACCCGGGCGCCTCGGCCACCCGCGCGCGGCTCGAGGAGCTTCGCGCTCTTGGTATGGACGGCGTGGAGGTACGCCATCCCAGCCACACCGCCGAGGACGTTGCGCGCATCGGTGCGCTGGCGGAGCACTTCGGCCTCCTCCCCAGCGGCGGCTCCGACTGGCACGGCGCGAGCGCGGGGCAGCGCACCATCGGCTGTATGAACGTCCCGGGAAGCTGGCTCGAGAAACAGGATGACTTCCTGCGAGAGCGCAGGAAGCGGGAGAGAGTCGCATGAGTGAACTTCTCGCCGTAGGCAGTACCGCTCCTTCCTTCACCGCCCAGGCGAACGACGGCAGCACCGTGTCGCTGGAGGATCTTCTGAAGAAGGGTGCGGTGGCGCTGTTCTTCTACCCGGGGAACAATACCCCTGGCTGAAACCGCCAACTCTCCGCCGTGCGCGATGAGATGAGCGAGTTCAGAAGTGCGGGCGTGCAGCCGGTTGGGGTCAACCCCGCCAGCGTTGCCGCGCACGCCAAGTACGCGGCGAAGATGGACTTCGGCTTCCCGCTGCTGAGTGACGCCGACCGGTCGATCGCCGAAGCGTACCACGCCATCAAGCTTGGTGGCTTCGGGATCCAGCGCACCGTGTACGCGATCGGCCGCGACGGGAAGATCGCCTTCGCCGTACGCGGCGCCCCCGCGCCCGCCGACATCATAGCGGCGGTGGCGGAGTAGGGTGCAGCTGCGTGGGCGGGTAGCGCTCGTCACCGGCGCGGCCCACCGCG
>DATCXR010000336.1:0-10277 GCA_036565685.1 Gemmatimonadaceae bacterium | reverse complement strand
GGCCGCCAGCCGGGCCGCACGTGATCGCGAGCTCGTGGCGAGCGCCGATCGCGTCGCACAAATGTCGCTACGGGCATACGCCGAGGGCGCCTATCCGCTGGCGAACGTCCTCGAGGCACAGCGAAACGCGCGAGGCGTACTGGCACAGCTCATCGACGACACCGCCGCCCTGAACGGCGCCGCGGCCGCACTCCGGCTCTATTCCACCACCGTGGTGCCGTGACTCACGATCTCCGCCTCCAATGGCGAGTGAGGCCGCTCGCGCAACTCGCGATCGCCTTCGTCGCGTGCACGATCGCGGGGTGCCGCGCCGGCGCCGCGGACGAGTCGTCCGGTGAGAGCACCGCCGCGGTGGTGGGAGTGCGCACGGCCGTGGCTACCAGGCGCCCCTTCGACGAAACCATCGACGCTCTGGCTACGGTGACCGCGCGCCCGGGACACATCGCCGAGCTCAGTGCGCCAGCGCCCACGCGCATCACGCACATCTACGTGGCGGTGGGCGAGCGCGTGGCGGCGGGCGCGCCGCTCGTGCAGCTCGACCGCGCGCCCTTCGATGCACAGGCGCGAAGCGCGCAAGTTGCGCTCACCACGGCCGAGCGTGCGTACGAGCGCGCCAGCCGGCTCGTGGATGCGGGCATCCTCGCTCGCAAGGATCTCGACCAGGCCGCGAGCGACCGCGCCCGCGCGCGTTCCGACGCGGTGGCGGCGCGCCGCGCGCAGACGCTCGCTACCCTGCGCTCGCCGATAAGCGGTGTGGTCACCAGGCTCACCGCGGTGCTCGGCGGTCCGGCCGACCCGAGCCAGCCCATGGTGGAAGTCGCGGATCCGGCTGCGCTCGACATCCTTCTCACCGTTTCCCCCGCGGCGGCGGCGCGCGTACACTCCGGCGCCTCGGTGATCCTCACCGCCGGCCAGCGCGGCAGCGAAGCCGCGGACTCGGCAACCTGGTCGGGCGCGGAAGCGCTCGGCACCGGCACGGTGAAGAACGTGAGCGCCACCGTGGACAGCGCATCGCGTTCGGTGACCGTACGCGCTCGCATCGCGCACCCCGCCCGCACGCTTCGTATAGGAGAAACGGTCTTCGGCAGCATCGTGCTGGCCACCCGGCCGAACGCGGTCACCGTTCCCGTGGACGCGCTCGTCCCCGACGGCGAGGGGATGAAAGTGTTCGTGCTCGACAGCGCGCGCATCGCGCACGCCACTCCGGTGAGCGTCGGTGCGCGGACGGAGAAGCTGGCGGAGATCACCCGCGGACTATCGGGCGGCGAGACGGTAGTCACCTACGGTGCCTACGGTGTCACCGACAGTGCTCGGGTGGTACCGCTGGCGGAGCAACATCGGTGAAGCTCTTCGATCTCCTCACCGCGCAGCGGCGCTTCATCTACCTCGCCGTCGCTCTCCTCAGCGCGGCGGGGATCTGGGCCGCGCTCCGCCTGCCATCCGCCATCTACCCCGAGCTTCTCTTCCCGCGCATCACCGTGGTGGCCCAGGGCACATCGCTCGGCGCGCGCCAGGTGGTGTTCAGCGTGACGCGCCCTATCGAGGAGGCCGTGAGCATCGTACCCGGGGTGCAGCGCGTCACCTCGCGCTCCATCCGCGGCTCGAGCGAGATCCAGGTCTACTTCGCGCCCAACAGCGACATGCAGCTCGCGCTGCAGCGCGTGCAGGCGCGCGTGAACCAGACGCGGTCGCAATTGCCGAGCGAGGTGGAGCTGGAAGTGGAGCGACTCACGCCGTCGGTGTTTCCCATCCTCTCGTACAACCTCGAGGGCGGCGACCCCGCCACGCTCTACGACATCGCGCGCTACCAGATCCGACCCGTGCTCTCGCGCATCCCCGGCGTGGGGCGCGTGGATGTGCAGGGGTCCGAAGTGCGTGAGATAGAAGTCATAGCGGATCCCACCCGCCTCGCGGCGCAGGGGATGACGTACGCCGATCTCGCGCAGGCCATCGGCAGCTCCATCGGCACCGACGCAGTGGGCCGGGTGACGCGCGACTACCGGCAGTACCTCGTGGTTGCGGACCAGTCGGCGCGCTCGGCGAGCGACGTGGGCAATGTGGTCATCGGGAACGGACTCCGGGTGCGCGACGTAGCCACCGTGGCGCTGGGCACCGAGGACCGCGTGAGCGTCATCGCCGGAGACGACGGCCGCCCGGCCGCGCTGCTCAACATCACGCGACAGATCGGCGGCAACACCGTCGCCATCGCCGACAGCGTGGCCGCGGTGGCCGCCGAGCTCTCGAGGGCGCTCCCGCCCGGTGTGCACCTGAAGGCCGTGTACGACCAGGCGGCGCTGGTGCGCGAGGCGGTCGTCTCGGTACGCGACGCGATGCTGATCGGTGCCGCGCTCGCGGTGCTCATACTTCTGGTCTTTCTGCGCCACGGCCGGATCACCGCCATCAGCGCCACGTCCATCCCGCTCACCCTCGCCATCACGGTCTTCGTGATGTCGCGCATCGGTCAGACCTTCAATCTGATGACGCTGGGCGCGATGGCGATCGCCATCGGGCTGGTGATAGACGACGCGGTGGTGATCACCGAGAACATCGTGCGGCACGTGCGCCTCGCCGCCGCGGGTGCGATTTCGGGAGCAGGGGGGCCGGGGCACGACGTGACGCGCACGCGGGCGATCCGCGAGGCGGTGCACGAGCTGATCTGGCCGGTCACCACGTCGACGCTCACCACTGTCGTCGTCTTCCTCCCGCTCGGCCTCCTGCAAGGTGTGGTCGGTCAGTTCTTCAAGGCGCTCTCCATCACGCTCACGATCGCCGTACTGATCTCGCTGGTCCTCGCGCTCACCATCATCCCGCTCCTCGCCGAGCAGTTTCTGCATGTGGGCGACACCGAGCCAGGCGCGGGAGAAAGTGGCGGGCGCGCACGCGGTCCGCTCGCGCGCTTCGGCCGCGGCATCGATGGTCTGGCGGATCGGTACGAGCGCTCGCTCGGCGCCACGCTGCGCCATCCGCGTCTGGTGCTTGGCGCCGCCGTCGTCCTCGTGGCGCTCGGCATCATCGTTCATGGCTTCGTGGGAACCGGCTTCCTTCCCGAGATGGACGAGGGCGCGTTCGTCCTCGACTACTTCACTCCAGGCGGTACATCGCTCGCCGAATCGAACCGTCAGCTCCAGATCGCCGAACGGATACTCGCTCGCGAACCCGATGTCGCTGGCACATCGCGGCGACTGGGAGCGGAGCTCGGCCTCTTCGCCACGGAGCAGAACAGCGGCGACATCGCGGTGCGGCTGAAGCCGCGTAGCGAACGGGATCGCTCGAGCTTCGAGGTCATCGACGATGTGCGCACGAAGATCAACAGCGCGGTACCGCGGCTGCACATCGAGTTCGTACAGATCCTCTCGGACGTGATCAACGATCTGGCCGGCGCGGCGAAGCCGGTGGAGGTGAAGCTCTTCGGCGAGCGGCTGGACGATCTGGAGAGCTACGCGAGGTCGCTCGAGCCGAAGCTGCAGGAGGTCGCGGGGCTCGAGGATTTCTACAATGGTGTGAGCGAGCCCTCACCCGAGATGATGCTGCGCGTGAACGAGGCGGAGACGAACCGGATCGGGCTCGCGCCGCAGCAGGTGGGAGCAGCCGTGAGCGGCGCGCTGCTGGGCGTGCAGGCCGGCCAGGTGCGCCTCGAGGATCGCGCCATCAACGTGCGCGTGCGCGCGCCCGACTCGGTGCGCTACGATCCGGCCAACCTGGCGTCGCTTCCCGTCGTCGACGCCGCGACCGGTGTGCCCGCGCCGCTGGGCTCGGTAGCGAGCATTGTACCTGCCGAGTCACGCGCGGAGCTCCTGCGAGAGAACCAGCAGCAGATGATCGACATGACCGCCGACGTGAGCGGCCGCTCGCTCGGCGCGGTGATGAAGGACGTGAAGGGCATCCTCGCCGCAAACCGGCCGCCATCGGGGATCCGCGTGGAGGTCGCCGGCCAGTACGCCAACCAGCAGGAGTCCTTCCGTGCACTTCTGCTGGTGCTGGCGCTCGCGTCGGTGAGCGTGATCGCGATCATGGTGATCCAGTTCCAGTCGTTCATCGAGCCGCTGGTGATCGTGCTGGCCGCCCCGCTCTCCTTTGTGGGGGCGGTGACGCTGCTCTGGATCACCGGGACCCAGTTGAACGTGTCGAGTCTCATGGGTCTGATTCTGCTCGTGGGACTGATCGTGAAGAACGGGATCATCCTCCTCGACTTCACGCACGTCCGCATGCGCGATGCTGGCGACCCACTGGAGGTGGCGATCCGCCACGCTGCACACGTGCGCCTGCGGCCGATCCTCATGACCACGCTCTGCACGCTCTTCGGCCTTCTTCCGCTCGCGCTCGGCCTCGGCGCCGGGAGCGAGCTGCAACGGCCGCTGGCGCTCGCCGTGATCGGCGGGCTCGCACTCTCTACTCCCATCACGCTGTACGTAGTGCCCACCTTCCTCGTGGCGGTACGAGGAACTGACTACACGCTCGACGAACGGAGCTCCGCCCGGTCGCCGAGCGCACAACCGCAGCTCGACATACCCTGGGAGAACACCATGCGGCACTCGACCATCGGGAGACTCGCGCGCACACTGCTCGCATCGGGCAGCGCACTCGCTATTTCGGTTTGCGTGACCACCCGGGCGGCCGCGCAAACGCCATCGTACCACGTGGTAGCCACATACCAGCTCGGCGGCGATGGCGGCTGGGACTACATCGCGCTCGACAGCGCGCACAACCGACTCTTCGTCGCCCGCTCCGATCGCATCATGGTGGTGGATCCCGACAAGGGGACGCTGATCGGCGAGATCCCGGGCTTCGATCGGGCGCACGGCATCGCCTTCTCGTACGCTACCGGCCACGGTTTCGCGACATCGGGCGCGGACAGCACCGTCACCATGTTCGACCTCGCCACGCTGAAGGTGCTGGGACTTACGCTGGTAGATGCCGACGACGATGCGATACTATACGACCCTGCCTCCACGCACATCTTCACCATGAACGGAGATGCCCATACGGCGTCGGTGATCGACGCGGCCAGCGGCAAGCGGATCGGCACCATCCCACTCGGCGGGCAGCCCGAGTTCGCGGTTAGCGACGGCGCGGGGGAGGTGTACGTGAACCTGGAGGACAAGGGTGCGATCGTGGAGCTCGATCCGAAGGCGATGAAGGTGACACGGCGCTGGTCGATCGCGCCATGCGAGTCGCCCACCGGCCTCGCGATGGACGTGGCACACGAGCGGCTCTTCAGCGTCTGCCGCAACAGGATCATGGCGATCTCCGATGCGCGTGCCGGGAAGCTCGATACCACCGTGCCCATCGGTTCAGGCGTGGATGGGGCAAGGTTCGATCCCGCTACCGGCGACGCCTTCGCGTCAAACGGCGAGGGGTCGTTGACCGTCGTGCACGAGGTCAGCCCCGACAGATTTCAGGTGGTGCAGACGGCGCCCACGATCAGTGGAGCGCGCACGATGGAGCTCGATCCGCGGAATCATCGGGTGTACGTGGTGGGAGCGAAGTTCGGTGAGGCGCCCACGCAGCCGACCGTCTCCAACCCGAGGCGTCGTCCACCCATGGTGCCGGGGTCGTTCACTCTGTTGGTTCTGGCGCGGTGACGCGGTGAAGATTGCAATGATGCCGCGCGTGCGAGTTCTCGCCGTACTGCTAGTGCTTGCCACCCCGCGGTTGGGGGCGCAGCAGGCGCCTGCCGACTCCGCGAGCAGCGGTCCACTCTTCAATTCGACCGCCGCGTGGATCGCCGGCGGCACCGTCGTCGGCACAGCCGCACTGATGTTCGCCGACCCGGGGATCACCGAAGAGTTCCACGACCCCGGCCCGCAGCGCAGCCGCTTCCTGCAGAACGGGGCGCGCGGCTTCGACTGGATCGGCGATCCGGGGACCGCGATCATCGCCGCCGCGATGTACGGCGCCGGACGGATCACGCATCACCCGGTACTCGCGGAGCTCGGGCTGCGCAGCGCGGAGGCGTTGGCGATCAGCGGCGCGGTCACGGGTCTCATCAAGGGTGTGGCCGGCCGCGACCGGCCCTTCCTGAACGATCGTGATGCCGATGACTTCCATGCGGGCGCCGGCTTTGGCGGTGGCGGGCACACGTCGTTCCCATCGGGGCACGCGACGGCCGCCTTCGCGGTCGCATCGGTGGTGGCGTCGGAGTCGAGCTTCCGCTGGCCGCACGCGTCGCACGTCATCCAGCCCGTGGTCTACGGGCTCGCGACGTCGGTGGCGCTCGCGCGCGTGTACGGCGAGCACCACTGGGCGAGCGACGTCGTGGCCGGCGCGGGGATCGGCACGCTCGCTGGCCTGGGCGTCGTGCGCTACCATCGCATCCACCCGCACTCGCGGCTCGATCGCTGGCTTCTGAGCGCGCGCGTGACTCCCGCGGTCGGAAACGGCGGCGTGGGAATGTTCGTCTCCATAGCGACGCGATGATAACTTTCGCCGCACGATGACTGCTGCCCCGCCCTCCCCATCCGGAGCCACCTTCGCGCTCCTCGCCGAGCGGCTCGATGCCGACCGGCTCCAGCTCTCGGTCCCGCTGGCGCCGTACACCACCTTCAGGATCGGCGGCCCCGCGGACTACTTCTACGAGACCGCCACCGCCGACGATCTCGCCAACGCAGTCACAGTGGCGCGCGAGCTCGGAATTCAGTACTTCGTGCTGGGACTCGGCGCCAACATCCTCGTGGGCGACCGCGGCTTCCGTGGCCTCGTGATCCGTAACCGCGCGAGTCACGCGCGCTGGTCGGAAGACGGCCACCTCTGGGTGGAGAGCGGCGCGGTGATGCGCGATCTCATCCTCGAGGCGGTGCGTCGCGGCTGGTCGGGGCTCGAGCACTACGTGGGGATCCCGAGCACCGTGGGCGGCGCCGTCTGGCAGAACCTGCACTTTCTCTCCCCGGCGCCAGAGCGCGAGCGCACCGTGTTCATCGCCGAGGTGTTCGAGTCGTGCGACATCCTGAGCGCCGAGGGCGAGCGGAAAACCGTCGGTCCGGACTACGTGAGCTTCGGCTACGACGACAGCATCTTCCATCACCGCGACGACGTCGCGCTCGCTGTGACCCTCCAGTTGCAACGCGGCGACCCCGCCGGAATGCATCGCATCATGCAGGAGAACCTGAGCTGGCGCGGCGCGCGGCATCCGTGGCTCGACTGGCATCCAAGCGCTGGCTCGATCTTCAAGAAGATCGAGGGTGTGGGCGCGGGCCGCCTGGTGGATCAGTGCGGGCTAAAAGGCTTTCGCCACGGCAATGCGCAGATCTCGCACCTGCACGCGAACATCATGGTGAATCTGGGCGGCGCCACGGCGCAGGACGTGAAGGAGCTGATCGCGATCGCCCAGCGCGCGGTGGAGGAGAAGTTCGGCCAGCACCTGGAGCCGGAGATCAACTTCGTGGGGGAGTAAGAAGCGGGGTCAGGTCAGCCTTTGCGGAGCCGGATGGTACCCTTGAAGGTGCGGACCGTGATGTGCCCCCCGTCGCGCCCCAGCTCCAGGTGCAGCGAGCGCCCACGCCCATTCACATCCGCCACCGGGCGGAGCCGCGTGTAGCCGTTCTCGATCTCGCCGACGACAGTGGAGAGGTCGAGCACGCCTCCGGCCTCGCGCGGCAGAAGGAGGTCGACGCTGCCGCTATGGTTGGAGAACTCGAAGATCCCACCCACCGCGGGCGCTCCGCGGTAGCGGATGACGCCCGTCACCGACGCGAACCGGCCGCGCTGGATAGTCGACGTGGAGATGTCGAGTGTTCCGGCGATAGTCGATGCGTCGGCGTCCTGCGGAGCGCCACGCACCAGGAGGCGCCCATCGCCGGTACGCGCGCGCACCCACGGCGTGTTGGCGTCGAGGACCAGATCCCCACCCATCGTCTCCGCCTCGATCGACGTCGCCACACCGGATAGGTGGATCGTACCCGACACCGAGTAGAACCAGCCCGAGACGTCGGTGCCCATGATGCTCGCGCTCGCGGTCTTTACCGATAGCTGACTGTGGCGCGGAAGGTAGATGACCAGGTCACAGGGCGCCGAGTCCTTCCCATCGACGCGGTCCTCGACACCGAGCTTCACCCCGCGCGCCGACCCCCCGAAGAAGAATCGCTCCGAGGGCGGCACGCGACCGCGTACGACTATGGAATCGTGATCCCACGCCACGACTCGCACCGAGCCCGCGGGATCGAAGATCTTGACCGATGCCGTGGGCTCGAGCGAGCGCGCGCGGAGTATCGGCCCGTGAGACGCCATCCGTGCGGGCTCCTGCGCGGATGCCAGCGTCACGGTACTCGTCGCGCCGACGAGGGCGAGCACGCCCACGACGAGCCGCGTCGCGTCTCTTCCACGCTCACGAAGCATTGTCGAGACTCCGGAGCAGGTCGCGCTTCTGCCGGTACGATGCAGCCAGTAGCTGGCGCAGTGCAGCGTTGTCAGGATCGCGCTTCAGCGCCTCCTGGAGCTCCGCGATCGCGCCGTCGATCAGCCGCAGGTCGTGGTCGATGGTCGCTGCCGTCTGGGGCCGGAGCATCGACCGCCGCAGCTCGAGCTCCTCGAGGAGCTCAGATATCTGCTGCTCGTACGCGCGCGCCGAGTCGGATACCTGCACGATCGCCCGGTCGCCGCTCTGCACCGTGCCCGCTGGCGTCGGCGGCTGTTCCTCGGACGCGGCAGTCTGCCGCGGTGGACGATCGAGAGTGATGGCGAGGATGGCGGCAGCCGCCACGGCGCCGGCGAGGAGCGACCACTGACCTCTCACGCGTGGCGCACGACGCGTCGTGCTCGCTGCCGCGGCGTCCCGCGCCTCGAGCGCGATCACCTTCCCCTCCTCGATGCGCGCGCGGATCGCGGGCCACAGCGCGTCGAGATCACCGGGCGGCGCGGTACGCTCGTGGACGCGCGCGATGAACGCTCGCAGCCGCGCCACATCGGCGGCGCACTCGTCGCAATCCGCCAGATGCCGCGTCACGGCCGCTCGATCATCGTCGCCGAGCGTGCCGTCGGCGGCGCACTGGCGCTCGCCCTCGCTCAGGTGAGATGTGGGTGGTACGAGTCGATCTGTCATGCGTCGAGTAGCCTCATGAGTCGCCGCCGTGCGCGCCAGAGCTGAGCGCGCGCGGTGCCGGGTGCGAGCCCGGTGATGGTCGCTATCTCCTCGTGCGAGTAGCCTTCGATGTCGTGCAACACGAACACCGTGCGTGCACCGGCGGGGAGGCGTGCGAGCGCGGCGTCGATGTCCATCCGCGCGTCGAGGCGCGCATCGGACGTCGGTCCGGAGATGGGCGCGGCCGCTACGTCATCGTCCGCGAAGCGGCCCGCGTCGCGCCTTGCCGAGCGCAGTCTCTCGAGGACCACGTTCACCGCAAGCCGGTGCAGCCAGGTTCCGAGCGTGCTCTCCCCACGAAACGACGCGAGCCGCTCCCACGCCCGGACGAAGATGTCCTGCACCACCTCGCGCGCCTCGCGCTCGTCGCCCACCATCCGGCGCGCCAGAGCGTGGATGGTAGGCACGTACGTTCGGTAGAGCGACTCGAACGCGCCGACGTCGCCCTGCTGCGCACGGCGAACGACGTCAGCCGATGGTGCGACGTCGTTCGCCGGCACGGCCGTGGCCGCTAGCCCGCTCGTGGGAGCGATCACGCAAGTCTTCTCACGCTCACTGTCTGCGCGCCGCCGCGTAAAGGGTCGAGTCGACCTCTCGCGCCGCTACAGCGCGGGGAAGCTTCATGCCGTCGGAGGCCACGCGCGTCGGGACGTTGACGGCCGCGACGTCGCCGGAAGGCCCGAGCGTCACGAGCGCCGTGGTGTTGCGCAGCAGCGTGATGCGCAGCACCCAGGCACCGCCCGATGGCCACTGGCGACGCACCGCGTAGACGCCCGGCTCATTCGTGGGATCGAAGCGAAGTGTGACGCTCCGCCGCGCCCCGTCCACCAGACCCTCGGCGCTCCCGGCGAGGTCGCCGACTTTCGTCGTGCCGCTATGCACCATGGTGTGGACGAGAAGCACCGCGTCGCGCGTGGCGGGATCGAACGGGTTGACCGGGGCTTCGATCGAGAGCCACGGGGGCCACTTGGCGAGCGCGGGACGCGCGGACACGGTACCCGCGACCACCAGCGACAGGGCTACGGCGGGTATGAAGAGATGGCGACGCATGGCGACCTCCGATATCAGGAAGGTGAAGACGGGATCTTCCCTCCGCGAGCCGCCTGAGAGCTCCGGGCTCCGGATTACTGATTGGACGGTACGACGACCCGGATCGCTTACCGGTACGGGGTCAGGTCTTTAACGTTGAGCGTGCTCGACCATG
>DATCXR010000327.1:0-3959 GCA_036565685.1 Gemmatimonadaceae bacterium | reverse complement strand
TCATGGTATCCTCCTTTGATGACTCTCGCATACGAGCGCATGCGAGGGTCGGTTGAACGTTATTCTGGTACCTCACTTGCCAGCTTGCTCGCTGCACGGCCATCTACCGCAGCGATGTTGGAGCCAGGCTTCCACGGCGAGTGTGTTGAGGAGCGGTCCGAGCAGGCCACCGCCGCCGGTCATATGCTGCGCCGCGTCGTAGAACGCGGCTCGAAATCCCCTGGCGTCGAGGAGGCCGAGGTCGGCGAGTATCGGCTCACGTGTCAAGGGAGCCAGCTTCTCCCGATTGGCGGCGAACGACCACGCCAGGAACGCAGCCGTTCCCGGCTTGCCGACACGTGTTCGCACTTTCTCGGGCAGGATCCCTCGCAGTGCTTCCCGCACTATCCACCGATGCGCGTGCGGCCTCGCGCGCAAACTCGGCGGCAGGCGCAACGCGAATTCCACGAGCGGGCGGTAGAGCAGCGGATGTCTCACGTCCAGGGCTTCGTCGATGAGGCCGCCCGCGTTTGGCGCTACGAGTCGTGCGACCGTCGACGCCACGGCGTGTTGATACTTGTGTCCCATCCGGCCGCCGTACGCCGGGACGGTGACCGACGACCCAGCGGCCAGACCGTGCTGTCGAAGCGCTTGCCGCTCCAACCATGGCACCCCGGGCCCGCTGTGCTGCTCACGAACTAACCGAGCGTGGACTCCCCGAGGGAGAAGTGGGAGCAGCGCGTTCCTGTAGGCGAGCTCCCAGAATGACACGCGACCGATAGCAGCGCGGCGCGCCATCTCCTTGACTGCGCTCACCGCATGACCACCGGCGACCCAATCAGCGAAGAAGAGCATGTTACCCGAGAAGAGCTCATCTCCTCCGACGCCGGTTAGCAGAACCCGGCCACCAGCAGCTCGCACGATCTGACAGAGCTTCTGGTCGCGCGGGTACACATGGAGATCGCCGCGAGGTTGATCCAGGTAAGGCGGCGGCGTTTCGGCGTCCAGGAAGGTCGGCGGGTCGACGATGCGTTCGTTGCGGATGCTCCACCGCTCCACAACGGAATCCGAGTATTCGCGCTCGTCGGTGCCAGTGCCGCGACGATCCACGAACGTCACGGTGCCGGCGAGGCCAGAAGACGACGACCCTCGATCCGCGAGCCACTGGGCGGTGGAGGTAACGGCGGACGAATCGATGCCGCCCGAGAGCTGAGCCCACACCCCGCAATTGCTCGTCAGGTGGGTGCGCACAGCCTCCGAGAGGAACTCTCTGCAGGTCTCCACAGTGTGCTCCTCCGCGGACGTCCACGACGGTTCCACCTCGAACTCGCCGGGGTCCCAGTACTTCTGGATCGTGCAATGGCGCTGCCGTATCAGAGCCAGCGATGCGCGGGGAAGTTGCTGCACCCCTGCATAGACACTCAGATCATGCGACGAATCGTGAAGGGATATCAGCTCCAGCAGGTAGCGAGTCTCATATTGGGCACCGGTAGCCAGTGCTTCGGCGCGCGAGGCGAACGAGAGGAAGCGGCCGTGCTCGGAGCAGTACAGCCGGCGGACCGCAAACGCGTCACACGCCGCCACCCCGCTCCGCGTCTTCACGTTCCACGCGACGAACGCGAAGTCGCCTAGCAGCTTCGAGACGTACTCGCTCCCATACCGCGCGACCACGCGAAGCGTGAGCGCGAGATCGGTCGTCGCTCGCTCTCCGCGATGAACCCATCTCTCGACTTCCTGCCGGTTGTCCAACCGCACCATCCCGGCGGCGATCCAGTCGCCATCCTCCACCACCAGCGGATCCCCGTAGGGATCATCCCACCCGGTGAGAACCGCGGCGCTCTCGAAGCGTTGCCACTCGTAGTGCAGCCCGCGTCCGCGCGGCAGCGCCTCGTAGGCGAGGCGCGCGCGGTTGCCGAGGCCGAGCCCCGTGGGATCCAGGACGCAGGTGAAGAACCTCATGGCAGTTGATCCGGCAGCCGCGAGAACTCGTTCACCCGCTCGGGGACGTCGTTGACGACCTCGCCCCGATACTCCACCCACGCGTGCGATATCAGCGGCCAGGGCTGCACCCCGTGACAATACCGCACCGGCACTCCCTGCCGCCGCAGGATGTAGTAGAGCACGAGCGAACGCTCGAGGCATTCCGCCCTACCCGGATAGAACGCCGCTGCCATCGCCACCCACCACTCCGCGGCCTTCACCACTGTTGGTGCCACGTCCGCACGTTGTGGAACCGACTCCACCCGCCGCCTGATCCACTCGATGGTCCTCTTGTAGCCTCGCACTCTCAGCGAGAGCTTCAACGCCGCGATCATGAGGCCGCTCTGCAGTACAGATGGAACGCGAATCTCGCGAACGGTGATGTCGGACCCGGCGCGCTCCACCAGATCAGCGTTCGTCATCGTCGTCTCCCTCCGTGAGAACCAGCCCTACGCTGGCTAACTGCACGAGCAACCGCTCCACGTCCGCTCCGATCGTCTCGGGCGCGGCGTCGTATTCGCCACACAGGCGGTCCACGATCGCGCCGAACGTCGCCCCATCGCGCAGCAGCTCCCACACCCTCCCACCAACCTCGTTCAGCGAATAGAACTGACCCCTCTCGGCGTCGAGGATCGCGATCGCGCCGGTGGGGCCGGTGGTCGACAGTGCTGCCGGGTTGGCGCGCAGTCCTCTATCGGGGTGGGCCGAGAAGCCCTGGAATGATGTGGTCGATAGCACGGCGATCCCTCGTTTGCGATTCGTGCTCACCACCGTACCGGATCATTGCGCCCAAATCGCTATGAAAATCGGCCATCGTGCTATGAGTTTCGGCCACGAGCGCGATCTCACTTCCGGGGCGGCTTCGGGCTTGCCTTCCGAAGCCGTGTCTCGTCATCTGTCTTCGCGCCTGCCGGGAGGGCACCTCGATCTACAGCTTTGGTCTTCCGCGGCGTCCCGGATCGCGCGCCGCGTCGCGCGGATCTCGTCGAGCGCGCCCGTAATCCCGACATCTCTTCGCGAACATGCTCGGCGAGGGCGGTGAAGCGACTGCCGGGTTTCATGTGGCTGAAGTGGAGACCCGTTACGTAGGTGAGCTGCAGCCGAAGCGCGGCGGCCGAGGGATAGCCGAGCTCCGACGCGATGGCCTTGACGCCCGCAACCCTCTTATCGATGCGATGCATCACCCGGAGGAGCCGGCAGAGAGCCAGCATGCGCTGCGCGGTGGGGAGCTCGAGCTGCGTCAGCTGCCGGCTCAGCGAACGCGTGGACATGTTCATCGCACGCGCGAGGTGGCGTATCGCGGCGTTGTGGGTGCTCGCTTCGATGCACGCCGCGACTACTTCGCGCGTCTCGGGCACCACCCACGGCTTCCATACTCTCCACAGCGCTTCGCCCTCGCTCCACGCACGAGCGTCGCGCAGCAGCGCGCGCGACCCGGTCTGGAGGTCGTCCAGCGTGGTGATCACGTCCACGATGAGCCCGTGTGCGGCGAGCCGCACCGCCTGCCTGACCGAGGCTCGATCGAGCGGCGCATAAACCCACACGGGAGCGTCGGGCGATGCACGC
Source organism: Gemmatimonadaceae bacterium (assembly GCA_036565685.1). Taxonomy (GTDB): domain Bacteria; phylum Gemmatimonadota; class Gemmatimonadetes; order Gemmatimonadales; family Gemmatimonadaceae; genus JADGGM01. The sequence goes on along the minus strand of DATCXR010000327.1, from coordinate 434 downwards.
TGCAAAATGCGAAGCGCGTGCTCCAGCTCTCGCTCATGCCCGTCCTCGAGCTCCGCCAGCACGGCGATCGGTGTCGCGCCCGCCCACGGTGGGTGGAGCTCCTTCAGCTCCGCCGCGAATTGCACTACCACTTCGTCACCCAGAGCGTCGCGCACTGCCTGGCGCTCGTGCTCTCTCGAGAGGAGCACGATGATCCTCTCCCTCGACTGACCACCTCGCGCGCTGCGCTTCCTCGCGCGACTGACTCGTGGGCGAGCGAGGAGCCACCGCGCCGGCACTGCTCCGTGCGGCTCGATCGGCGGAGTTGGTACCGCGTCGAGCGTGACCCGTCTGGCCGGCTCACTGCTGGTGCTCGTGCCCTCGCCGGGCGTACCCTCGCCCGGCGTGCCGGCCGACGCGGCGCTCGCCTGGCTCCGCTCCACGCACCGCCGCAG
>DATCXR010000325.1:0-7310 GCA_036565685.1 Gemmatimonadaceae bacterium | reverse complement strand
CGCGATGAGAGAGGAGCTGTTGGCGCGGTGGCGCGCGCTCCCGCCAGGCGAGACGCTCGAGCTGTCGTTTACCAACGAGCGCGAATCACCGTAAGCCAAGCACGCAACACATGGCCGTGGCGGATGCCGGGCACGCCTCCTGAAACTCGACCGTGGTGCGGATGGCATCCGGCGCCTCGTCGCGAGTGATCTTGCGAAAGCCGAAGCTCGGGAAGTAGTGCTCCGCCGTCGTGGTGAGCAGGTAGAGCGCACGGATCCCGCGAGCTTCCGCGTCGGCGATCACGCGTGTCACGAGCGCGCGTCCGAGCCCGCGGCTGCGCCATTCGGGCGTCACGGCAACTGAGCGGAGCAGAGCCGAGTCGCCGCGCACTTCCAAGCCGGCCATACCGACGACGGCGCCGTCGGACTCCGCCACGACGACGGTCGGCAGGATCTCCGCGACGCCCGCTAGCGGCAGATCCGATGCAGTGAGCAGCCGCTCGATCGCCGCCAGGTCGTCCTCGCGAGCCGGACGCAGCGTGGCACCAAGGTTCGCGGAAGCGGCCGATGTGCGGATCGTGGTCATGGATACATCCTCGAGTCAAATTTGCGAGACGCCATTGCATGAGACGCCGTTGTGCGTCCGTTCACGCCGCCGGCTTCCGTGCGCGCACGAACGCCGCTCCCACCTTGCCCGCAACTTCGCCCGCGACGCGATCGACGTCGAGCCCCGTGTTCACGAGGAAGGCGCGTGCGTCTTCCAGGTCGTAGACCCGAGTCATCTCGATGCTCGCGTCCTCGAAGCCCACCACGCGCAGCAGCGCGATGAACTCCTCGTCCTGCAGCGCCCCAGCCACGCACCCGACCCACAGCTCCATGCTCCGCTTCACATCCGCCGGGAGCTCACCTTGCACCACGACATCCGAGACCGCGAACCGCCCACCCGGCTTGAGCACGCGGAACGCCTCGGCGAGCACGCGCCGCTTGTCGCCAGAAAGATTGATCACGCAGTTGGAGATGATGACGTCCACCGACTCGTCGGGAAGCGGGATGCGCTCGATCTCACCCTTGAGAAACTCGACGTTGGAGACGCCCGCTTCGGCCGCGTTCTTCCGCGCGAGCTCGAGCATCTCGTCGGTCATGTCGAGGCCGTACGCCTTCCCCGTGGGGCCAACTCGCCTTGCCGATAGAAGTACATCTATCCCGCCGCCCGAGCCCAGGTCCAGAACCGTCTCACCCTCGTGAAGCTCCGCCAGCGCCGTCGGGTTCCCGCACCCCAGCGACGCGAGCAGTGCCTCGGCGGGCAGCCCCGCGGTCTCGCCCGCCTCGTACAGGTCGGATGTGATCGGATCCCACGACTCACTCTTGGAATCGCAGCAGTGCCCGTTGTCACCGACTGGCTTGCAGCAGACACCGCTCGCCGTTGCGCCTTCGGCGACACGCTGCGCCGCGCTCCCATAGCGCTCCTGCACGGTCGCCCGGATCTCCTCGAGCGTGGTCGGTACCTTCGCCGGGTTCTCTCTCGCTTCGGTCGTCATGGTCGCCTCGCGTCAATCAAGAAACGTTGATGAGTAAGATAGAAAAAAAAGCGGTCAGCTACAGCACACCCCACCTCGCAGCACTCGAAGCGCGCCCTTCTTCGGCTGCATCTCGACTGCCAGGTCGTGCACTTCGGCCAGCGCTTCGGGGACGATGCTGTAGTATGACCAGCGCCCTTCACGTCGGTCCGTCACCAGCCCCGCCTCTCTCAGCACGCGCAGGTGAAAGGAGAGACGCGACTGCGCGGCGTCTAGCTCTTCCTGCAGCTCGCACACACAGCGCTCTCCATCCCGGAGCATATCGAGGATAGAGAGTCGGGTCTCGTCGGAAAGCGCGTGGAAGAGCGTCACGGCTCGGTGGAGATCCGGTGCGACAGTGCGAGTGGCGGCGGTCATGGGACGGAATATATCAAAATATCTTGGTGTGTCAATAGGCGGTTGCCGTAGCGCTTGACACGAGGTCACTGACAAGTGAAGGGTAGGCGCTCTTCGAAGCGGCGCTCTGCTTCCAGTGACTCTCGAGGTGCGCACGATGGCCACGTCGCACGATCCGCGCACGATCGCAGCGGCGCGGCTTTACCCGCAGAGCGCGAAACCGCAGGCGTCCGCCGACACTCGCGAGGACCGTCTCCCGCGCCAGCTCGGCTTCTGGGGGACGACCGCGCTTACTGTCGGCCTGATCGTGGGTACCGGGATCTTTCGCGTACCTGGAGCTGTTGCCACGGACGCTGGCTCGGTCGCGTGGTACTCGCATTCGTGTTCGGCGATGGCGCCGCCGGTGCGCTGGCGCACCCGACCGCCGCGCCCCAGCCAACCGGCGCAGTGGTGAACGGCCAGGCGAGCTGGGGCCGGCTCGGCGTAGCGCTCATTGCCGCACTCTACGCGTACAGCGGCTGGCAGTCTGTCTCCTACGTGGCGGGCGAGATACGCGATCCCGGGCGTACCTATCCGCGAGCGGTCGTCGCGGGCCTGGCTATCGTGGTCACGATGTACCTCGCTGCGAATGGCGCGTACCTGTACGTACTGACCGTCGACGAGCTGTCGCTGTCGCCGCTGGTTGCGGGAGACGTCATCCGTCGCGTGGTGGGCTCGCGAGTGAGCGCGATCGTCGCTGCGCTCGTCATGGTATCCGCGTTCGGCACCCTCACCGCGAACGTGCTCACCCAGCCGCGACTATTCTACGCCATGGCGGAGGATGGGCTGTTCTTCCGACAGCTTGCCGTGGTGCACCGGCGATTCGACACGCCACACGTTGCAATCGCGTTCGTCGCGTTTACCGCGATTGGGTTGGTCGCCGTGCGCACCTGGGACCAACTCCGGGAGTTGCTCATCGTGGGCGTCTGGCCGTTCATCGCGCTGGCCGTGCTGGCCGTCCCGGTGCTTCGCCGGCACCACCCCGAGATACCGCGCCCTTACCGCACCCCAGGCTACCCGTTCGTACCGCTCGCCTTCGTTGCCGCGTCACTGGCGGTATTGGGGAACATCGTGGTGCAGCACCCCGGCTCGACCCTGGCGAGCTTCGGCTTCACACTGCTTGGCATACCCGTGTACATGGTTCGGCGGGCGGTGCACCGGCGTCACGCAGCCGTGTAGGAGGTGCCTGCGCTGCCACTGCGCAGCCCATGCGGCGGGGATCGTCGCAGTGTTTTCTGCCGCCGAACGAGAGTTCGGACACGTGGACATTCGCGTCACCAACGCAGCTGGACCGCCTGCGGGGCCGTTCGGGATGCACACGTCCGGAGCGTGGGAGGAGGCGCTGCGCACGAACCTGATGAGCGTGGTGGAGCTCGTGCACGGCGTTCTGCCGGGATGCATGAGCGGCGCCGCGGTCACGACCGCGCCCGCTTCCGCGGGATCGGGGCAGCGAGCACGCGCAGCAGACTGACGTGGAGGACCTCCTTCGCCTTCCTGTTGGACATCCGTCCGGCGTCCACTTCCTCGCTGGCCAGGTGACCGAGCCTGATCGCTACCGCCGCGAGCCATTCAGGCGAGAGTCGAGTGTCGAGCTCACCGCTCCGCTGGCCACGGCGAATCACGCGCATCAGACGGTCGGTAACCGGCGCGTGACGCTCGACGTCGTCGCCCGGGCTCACCGGTAGCAATGCGATCCTCCGCATGAGGGCCGGGTAGCGCCCCGCCGTCCGGTTGCCGGCATCCAGCAAGCGCAGGAGAGCATCGACGGCTGGCCCTTCTTCCAGAGCGGCGGCGTCCATCGCCGCCAGCGCCTCGTCGGTGACGCGATCGAGCAGCGCCCCCAGCAGCAGCTGCCGAGACGGGAAGTGGGCGTACACGGTCTGCCGCGTCACGCCCGCCTCGGCGGCGATGGCCCCGACGCTGGCATCCGGGTCCGCGTCGAGCACCCGGAGCGCCGCCTCGAGGATGGCCTCCCTGCTACGACGGGCGTCGGCCCGGCGAGTCACCTCCTGGGGCGACGTCATGTCTTAAACCTTGACAGATTTAGTCTTCGCCATAAATCTTACACATTGTAAGACTTCATTTCCAACCCACAGCCGGACCGGAGGGAGAATGTACCCGTTCGACCAGAAAGACCCGGGGCGCTTCATCGCCGACTTCTTCACATCCTTCACCGAGGATCTGCTGCGCAGCGACGAGGACGCGGCGATGATCGTGGATCGCTATCACACGCCGGACATCGTGGAGATAGCCGACGGCTACCGGATAGACCGGGAAGGGCTCATCGAGCACGCGATCCCGATACGCAGAAATCGACCCACCATCCGCGTCGAGGCACACGAGGCGCTGGCCGACGGTGACCGGATCGCCGCGCTTTACACCATGCACGTACGTTACCCGAAGAAGCGCCTCGCCATCGAGGTGCACTTCTTCGGAGAGTTCGCTCCCGATGGACGGATGCGCCGCTCGAACATGTCCACGCGAATTCTCCCCGCCGACGCCAACGGCGGCCCGAGCGAGCGAGCGCCCGCGACACACGACCCATCTGCCCACTCTGGAGAAGATGTAGCGGCGGCGTAGGCAGCGGAATGGAGCACCCGAGTGGCGGGCGCCGACCGCGAGCCCGCGCTCGCGGCCTCGATGCGCCCGGCGGCGTGCGTCGCGAGCAGCGATTCGGGGACGATGCCATGGTACGACCAGCGCCCTTCCCTTCACCGCGGCGCGCGCACGTTGCCTCAGGAAACCTTTCCCTCGCATGAGTGGTTAGCGACGTAGATCTTCGCACGAGAGATATCTCACAGGAGGATGCGCGTGAGGACGACGATGGGAACCGCAGAGGCTTCGCGATCCGAGCTTCGCCGTCATCAGCACCGACTCGGGGACACGGCGGTCTCGAACATCCTCGGGTTGGCTCCGCTCCTGTTCATACTCACCCTCTCCCGCCCGACGCGCGCGCAGACGCCTCGGCCACAGCGCAACGCTCCAACGGCGTTCGTCGACGTGAACGTAGTGCCGATGGACTCGGAGCGCGTGCTCGCCAACCAGACCGTCCTCGTGGAGGACGGCAAGATCGTGGCGATCGGACGCGCGCTGAAGATCCCGGCGGAGGCACGCATCATCGAAGGTCATGGGACGGCGTTCCTCTCGCCCGGTCTCGCTGACATGCATACGCACGCCGATACGCGCAACGATCTCGCGGTCTATCTCGCGAACGGCGTGACGAGTGTGCTCAACATGGGTGACGCCTCGGCCGGGTTCATCGCCCAGACCCGGCCCGCCGTGAACGCAGGGCGGCTTCCTGGGCCGCATGTTTATGCGGCGTTCGTGATCGACGGCTCACCGCGCTACGGCCACTTCATGGTCTCCACACCCGACGAGGCGCGTTGGGCCGTCCGGCTGGCCAGAACCAACGGCTACGACTTCATCAAGGTGTACAACGATCTCTCGCCGGAGTGCTTCCAGGCAGTGGTCGACGAGGCACGGCGAATAGGTATGAAGGTCGTCGGCCACGGTGTCACGCGCGTAGGGCTCGAGCACCAGCTCGATGCCGGCCAGATCATGGTGGCGCATACGGAGGAGTTCCTCTACACCGTCTTCACCTCGCCCGGAGCACCGGTCCCCGATGCGCCGGATCCGGCGCGCATTCCCGGCGTCATTGCCCTTCTCCAGCGCGATCACGCCTTCGTAACGGCGGACCTCAACACGTACGCCACGATCGCGGATCAGCGGGGGAATCCCGCTGTCGTCGCGCGCTTCTTCGCGATGCCGGCGGCATGCTATCTCGAGCCCCGCTGGCGCATCGCCTGGCGGCGTGCGGACTACGCGACGCGCACGGGTAGCCTCGCGCCCAAGCTTCACTTCCTAGCGCGCTTCACGAAGGCGATGAGTGATGCGGGCGTGCCGCTCATCACGGGGACCGACGCACCGACGATCCCTGGACTCGTGCCGGGCTTCTCGCTGCACGAGGACCTCGACGCCCTCGAGCAGGCAGGCCTGAGCCGGTACCAGGTCCTCGCCGCAGCAACTCGCGAGCCGGGCGAACTGATCCGCCGATCGATCACCGGGGCCGAGCAGTTCGGTACTGTCGCGCCCGGGCGCCGCGCTGATCTAATCCTCACGGCTACGAATCCGCTCCTCGATCTCCGCACGCTTCGCCAGCCGCTCGGTGTCATGGCGGCCGGCCAGTGGTTCGACGCGAGCGAGCTAAAGGCCCTGCGCGATCAGGTCAGCCGGGATTACGACACGGCCTGCGCCCACGACTGATCCGGCGATGTGGCGACGCTGCCAGCCCGCAGCCCCATCAACTAGCTTATCCGGATAGTGGAGCAGCCGTGCAGCTGCCTCGTCTTCCGCTTTCAGCCCCCGCCGCCATGTCCTCGCCCGCCACTGTCCGCCACTTCCGCTGGACCGACCTTCACAAGGAATCCGTCACCGACCAGCTATCGCGCCGCCTCGTCACGGGCGACCGCATGATGCTGGCGCAGGTCTACCTCGACAAGGGATGCATCGTCCCCAAGCACTCGCACGAGAACGAGCAGATCACCTGGATCGTGGAGGGTGCGCTCAAGTTCTGGATCGGTGATGACGGCTCCGAGGAAGTCATCGTGCGCGCGGGCGAGGTGCTGCACATTCCGTCGAACGTGCCGCACAAGGCCGAGGCGCTCGAGGACACGCTCGACGTGGACATCTTCAGCCCCATCCGTCAGGACTGGCTCGACCACACCGACAGCTACTTCCACTCGAAGGCGGAGCGCTAGCGATGGACCTCGGCATTCGCGGGAAGGTCGCGCTCGTCGCCGCATCGAGTAAGGGACTGGGGCGTGCATCTGCCGAGGCGCTCGCCGCCGAAGGGGTCGACCTGGTGCTCTGCGCTCGCGGCGAAGCGGCGCTGCGCGAAGCCGCCGAGAAGATCCGCCGCGCGAGCGACGTGCGCGTGGTGGACATCGTCGCCGACGTCGCGACCGCGGCGGGGATCGGCGAAGTACTCTCTGCCGCCGAGCGAGAGTTCGGACGCGTGGACATCCTCGTCACCAACGCAGGTGGACCGCCTGCGGGGCCGTTCGAGACGCACACGTCCGGAGCGTGGGAGTCCGCGGTGCGCACGAATCTCACGAGCGTGGTAGAGCTCGTGCGCGGCGTGCTCCCGGGGATGCGCGAGCAGCGCTGGGGACGCATAGTCAACGTCACATCGATCGCCGTCAAGCAGCCCGTGGACAACCTGATCCTCTCGAACAGCGTGCGCGCCGCCGTGACCGGTTTCGCGCGCACGCTGGCCAACGAGGTCGCACCGTACGGCATCACCGTGAACAACGTGATGCCCGGCTACACGCGCACCGCCCGCGTGGAGGAGCTCGCGATGCGCACCGCGTCGCTCCAGGG
>DATCXR010000316.1:0-1491 GCA_036565685.1 Gemmatimonadaceae bacterium | reverse complement strand
CTACGACTATCCTGGCCATACCGAGATGCTCGCCCGGATCGCGGGCGTACCGGTGGCCATGATGCTGGCGTCCGATCGTCTTCGCGTGGTGCTGGTGACCACGCACATCGCGCTTCGCGACGTGGTGGAGCGGCTCACCGGCGACGCGATAGTGGAGACCGCCGAGATCACTCGCCGGGGATTGCGCGAGTGGTACGGCATCGCCGAGCCGCGCATCGCGCTCTGCGCGCTGAATCCGCACGCCGGAGATGCGGGCCGATTCGGGAACGAGGACGAGGAGCTTCTGGCGCCGGCGGCTCGGAAGGCAAGGGTGGAGGGGCCGTTCCCGGCGGATACCGTCTTCGTACGCGCGATGCGCGGTGCGTTCGATGCCGTGCTGGCGCCGTACCACGACGTCGGTATGACCGCGATCAAAGTCGCCTCGTTCGGCAGCGCGGTGAACGTCACGCTCGGCCTGCCATTCCCGCGTACATCGCCCGATCACGGCACGGCGCTCGACATAGCGGGGAAGGGGATCGCGGACCCATCGAGCTTCATCCACGCCACGCTCGAGTGCGCGCGCATCGCGCGCCGCGTCGCGGAGCACGCGAGCTAGCAGGGCGCGATCACTCCTTGCGTGGGCGCATCGCCAGCGTCTCTATGCGGCGGTTGTCCATCGAGCGTACCACGAAGCTCGCCCCACCTGCCACAACCACATCGCCAGGGTGGGGGAGTCTTCCGAGCGCGCCGAAGACGTAGCCGCCTATGGTGGAGTGCTCCGCGTCGGGGACCGATAGTCCGTACTCCTCATTGAGATCGCCGATGTTGGTCTCGCCGGGTACCACCAGCTCTCCAGACGGCTGCTCGGGAGCGGCCAGCTCCGCCACGTCGTACTCGTCCTCGATCTCGCCCACGATCTCCTCCAGGAGATCCTCCATGGTCACCACGCCGGCGGTGCCGCCGTACTCGTCGAGGACGATGGCCATGTGCTCCTTGAGCCGCTTGAAGTCAGCGAGCACCTCCTCCACCTGGCGCGTGACCGGAATCATGTGCACCGAGCGCACCACGTCGCGAAGGGAGAAGCTTCCCTCGGTGCGCCGAACCTTGGGGAGGAGGTCCTTCACGAGCAGCACGCCGACGATGTTGTCTATGGTGCCGTTGTAGACCGGCACGCGCGAGAAGCCGCTCCCCTCCACCACCTCGAGAGTCTGCTCGAGCGTCGCGTCCAACGGGAGCGCCACGAGGTCCGTTCGCGGCGTCATAACATCGTCAGCGGTTTTCTCGGTGAACTCGAAGACCCCCTCGAGCAGGTCGGCGTCCTGCGGCTCGAGCGCGCCCACCTCTTCGCTCTGCTCCACCAGCAAACGCAGCTCGTCGGGGCCGTGGATGGCTCCCGCTTCGCCCGCCGGGACGCGCTCGCGGATCTCCCGGCTCGCGTGGCGGAATGGGACAGCGACGAGGAGCGTGAGCGGCTCGAGGACCCAGCTGAACGCGAGAAGCGGGAGCGCCACG
>DATCXR010000307.1:0-17773 GCA_036565685.1 Gemmatimonadaceae bacterium | reverse complement strand
GGAAACGCGCTTCAAGATAGCCGCCGATGGCAGGTCGGTCGACCAGGCCGGCCTCAAATTCGACATGAGCGACTTCGATGGCTACGCCGTGGAGGTCGCGCTCCGGTTGAAGGAGAAGGAGGGCCAGGGCGACATCACGGTGATCTCGTTGGGGCCGGCGGTGGTTCAGGAGACGCTGCGCAAGGCGCTGAGCATGGGCGCCGACCGCGCGGTACAGCTCGAGGTCGAGTCGGTTCCCTTCGACGGACTCGCCATCGCACGCGCGCTGGCGGCGGAGCTGAAGGACGGCGGCTACGACCTCATACTGTTCGGCCGGATGTCGATCGACTCCTCGAATCAGACGGTGGGTCCGATGACCGCGGAGCTGCTCGGGCTCCCGTGCATGACGGCGGCGTCGAGCCTCGAGATCGCCGGTGGCCGCGCCACCGCGCGCCGCGAGCTCGAGGGCGCGGCCGAGATCCTGGAGTTCCCGCTCCCGGCGGTGATCACGATCGATGAAGGGATCGCGCGGCCGCGGCTCCCGTCGCTCAAGGGGATCATGGGCGCGAAGAAGAAGCCCCTCGAGGTGAAGCCGGCGCAGCTCGGCGATGTGCATCTCACCGTCACGCAGATGGAGCTCCCGCCCGAGCGGACGGGCGGCCGGATAATCGGCGAGGGGCCCGACGCGGTGCCCGAGCTCGTGCGACTTCTACGTACCGAAGCGAAGGTCCTTTGATGGCAAACACGTTCGCATACGCGGAGACTCGCGCGGGGGAGCTGCGCAGAGTCGCGCTCGAGGCGGTGACCGCGGCACGCCAGCTCGCCGACGCGAGTGGCGGTGGAGAGGTGCACGCACTGATCGTCGGCGCTCCGGGCGTTGCGCCGAAGGCGGAGCAGCTCGGGCGCTACGGCGCCGACGTCGTGACCGTGGTGGAGGACTCCGCGCTCGACAAGTACTCTCCCGAAGTCGTGGCGGCGACCGCCGCACAGCTCATAGGCGCCGGTGGTTATCGCGTGGCCGTCTTCAGCGCCTCGGCGCAGGGGAAGGATCTCGCGCCGCGCGTGGCGGCGAAGCTCGGTGTGAGCATGATCTCCGACGCCACGTCGCTCCAGTTGAATGGCGACGCGGTCGTGTCGCAGCACCCCGTGAACACGGGGAAGGTGATCGCGAAGGTAAACCTCACGGGAAGTCCGGCGCTGGTGACCATCCGCCCGGGCGCGGTCGCGCCGGCCGAAGCAAATCGCGCTGCTCGCGTCGAGAGCGCGAAGCCGGCCATCGATCCCGCTTCCGCGCGCGTGGTTCCGAAGGAGCTGATCCAGGGGAACACCGCCCAGCTCGACCTCGGTGAGGCGCCGGTGGTTGTGAGTGGGGGGCGCGGACTCAAGGTGCCCGAGAACTTCAAGCTCCTCGAGGATCTCGCAGCCGCCTTCGGGAATGCGGCGGTGGGCGCGACGCGCGCGGTGACCGACGAGGGGTGGCGTCCGCACAGCGATCAGATCGGGCAGACCGGGCGCCTGGTGAGTCCCGAGCTGTACATCGCGGCGGGAATCTCCGGTGCGATCCAGCACCTCGCCGGCATGCGGACCTCGCGGACCATCGTAGCGATCAACAGGGACCGCGAGGCGCCGATCTTCAAGATCGCCGACTACGGCATCGTGGGTGATGCACTGGAGATAGTGCCGGTTCTGACGGAGGCGGTGAAAGAAGCCAAGAAGGAGTGAGCGCCATGCCACCAACTTCCGGACGTTCGCTGCCTGTAATCCCGGCGCATTACCAGCCGGCGCTCCCCGTCGATCGCTTCATACTCGCGGAGCAGCCCGACGCCGAAGCTGTGCCGATGGACGTGGTGTTCGTTGGTGGTGGCCCGGCGGCGCTCGCGGGCGCGATCGAGCTTTCGCGATTGGTGAAGCGCGACGCCGAACAGGGTGGGACGCTGGGCGAGATCGAGATCGCGGTGCTGGAGAAGGCGTCCGCGCTCGGTGAGCACAACCTCTCGGGCGCCGTGGTGAATCCGCGCCCGTTTCGCGAGCTCTTCCCCGATCTGAAGGACGGCGACTTCCCATTCCGCGCGCCGGTGGGGAATGAGCGCGTCTACTTCATGATGGGCAACCGGGCGCAGAGAATCCCGACGCCGCCCACCATGAAGAACCACGGCAACTTCGTGGCGTCCATCTGTGAGATCGTTCGCTGGATGGGCGAGAAGGCGGAAGAGGCGGGCGTGAACGTCTTCACCGGGTTCCCGGTGGAGTCGCTGCTGGTGGAAGGCGAGCGTGTGATCGGCGTTCGCACCACTCCCTCCGGTCTCCAGCGCGACGGGACGTCGGGGAGCGACTACACGCCGCCAACCGACCTCACGGCGCGCGTTACCGTGCTGGCCGAGGGTACGCGCGGGTCGCTCTCGCAGGCGTACATGAAGTGGCGCGGTATCGGCTCGCGCAATCCGCAGATCTTCGCACTCGGTGTGAAGGAGATCTGGGAGACGAAGCGGCCGCTCGACGCGATAGTGCATACGTTAGGCTGGCCGCTGCCCAACGACGCCTTCGGCGGGAGCTTCATGTACCCGCTGGAGCCCAATCTCGTGGCGCTGGGGCTCGTGGTAGGAATGGATTACGGCGAGCTCGATCTCGACGTGCACGTGCTGCTGCAGCGGATGAAACTGCACCCGCTCTTTCGGCAGTACCTCGAGGGCGGCGAGATGGTGGAGTGGGGGGCCAAGACCATCCCGGAAGGCGGCTACTTCGCGGTGCCCGAGCGGCGCTACGGCGACGGCCTGGTGATCGTGGGAGACTCGGCGGGCTTCGTGGAGGTTTCGTCGCTCAAGGGGATCCACTACGCGGTGCAGTCCGGCATCTACGCCGCGCGCGCGATCTTCGAGGCGCTGAAGAAGGGCGACACGACGGCCGCGTCGCTCGCGCCGTACGACAGGATGGTGAACGAGAGCTACATCATGAGCGACCTGCACGAGCGTCGCAACATGAGGCTCGCGTTCCAGAAATCGGGTATCTACACCGGCGGCGTGAAGGCGGCGCTCATGACGGTGACGAAGGGAGCGTTTCCCGGTGGGATGATCTCGTCCGAGCCCGATGCCGAGGCGCCGCGGACGCGGCGGAGCGGGGAAGAGTTCAGGCCCGATGGGACGCTGACCTTCAGCAAGCTCGATGCGGTGTTCAGGTCGGGGAACGCGACGCGTGACGACATCCCGTCGCATCTCATAGTCGGTGAAGACATTCCCGGCGACGTGGCGGAGCTGTACCAGCACATGTGTCCCGCTGGCGTGTACGAGCGCGACGGGGACCGGCTGGTGGTGAGCCCGGCGAACTGCATCGACTGCAAGGCGACCGACGACATCGGGCCGCGATGGACACCGCGTGAGGGCGGGAGCGGGGCGAAGTATCGGAGGATGTAACGGGCGTGGGCTGCGCTTCGCGTGCGGGAGCTCGCAGGCCGATCGATCCCGTGAAATCGGCGCGTTGCGCGTCGCCATCCAGCGCGGAGTTTGCCACCCACGTTGCCCGCAACGGAGGAGAGCTTGATCGGATCGCGCGTTGAACTCGAGGAACAACTGGTCGTGGAGATCCTGGTCCGCGACCTGGAACGTTCGCTCGCGTTCTACACCGCGCTGGGCTTCTCCGTCGAGCGTCGCGACGGCGGCTTCGCCGCGCTGCGGTGGGGCGAGCGGTGGCTCTTCCTGGATGAGCGCAGCGACCTGCCGGAGCCGCACGGGCCCGCGCGCGCGAACGTTCGGATCCTCACCTCTGATGTCGACCAGGTATGGGTGACGGTCGAGGCGCTGGGCATACCGGCGGAGCGGTCAATCGCGGACCGATACTACGGTCTGCGGGACTTCACCGTGCGTGATCCCGACGGCTTCGAGCTACGCTTCGCCACGCCGCTCGCCGGCCTCCATCGCGGCACCACGTAAAGGCCGACAGCTTCGTGCCGCCTGCACGTCTGGTACGCGAGCGTGGCGCGAGTCATCTTCCGGCGAGATGCTAACGTTCACTTCCTGACACTCGTGTCGGGCCGATCATCACGCAATACCGATACTCCATTGCTGAGTCAGCTCATCAAGAACAACCGCGCGTGGGCCGGACGGATGACCCGGGAAGACCCCGAGTTCTTCAGCCGCCTCGCCAGACAGCAGGCTCCCGAATACCTCTGGATCGGCTGCGCCGACAGCCGCGTCCCCGCCAACCAGATCGTCGATCTGCCGCCCGGAGAGATCTTCGTGCACCGCAACGTGTCGAACGTCGTCGTTCACACGGATCTCAACTGCCTCTCGGTGATTCAGTTCGCCGTCGAGGTTTTGCGCGTCAAGCACATCATCGTTTGCGGACACTACGGCTGCGGCGGGGTGCTGGCCGCGCTCCGCGATGGACGCTCCGGGCTGATCGACAACTGGCTACGTCACGTGCAGGATGTTCGTCGCGCGCACCAGGCCGAGCTCGACGAGCTCGGAACGGAGGCCGCTCGGCACGACCGGCTCTGCGAGCTCAACGTCATCGAGCAGGTTTCCAATGTCAGCCAGACCACGGTCGTGCGCGACGCGTGGGACCGTGATCAGGAGCTCGCCGTGCACGGCTGGATATACGGACTGAAGGATGGTCTGATCCACGACCTCAGGATCAACGTCACCTCTCCGCTGCAGCTTCCGGAGAGCGCTGACGTGGCGCGAGCGAATCTCGGGAAGCCAGTCGAGAGTCGCGCTTGAGAATGTGAGCCTCGTGACGCGCGCTCTCGGCCCCAGACTCATCGCAGCCCTGCTCGCCTTCTACGCCATGGGCGGCATCCTTCTGGCCGCTGCGATGATCTCCGGTCGCGACCCGCGCTTCAGGTGGGGAGCGCTCGCTGCTGCGGCGGCGGTCTTCGCAGTAGTCGCCGGTACTGCCGCACTCGCTACCTGGCGCCTCGAGCGCCGTGCGCCCGCCTGGGCGATTGCGTGCGGGATTTGCGGGGCGGGCCTCATGGCGTTCATCCCCGTTGCCTCGCGGCTGCCGCCCGGCGCCCTGCACGATGCTTGGCGGGCCGCGGTGCTCGGAGGCGTCCTTTTCCTGGCTTTCATGCTGGTTGCGGCCGCCTACCTGCGGGCGTGGATGCGCGCGGCTACGGACGGTACCGACCTGTGATGAACGTCGAGCGCGCCAGGTTGGAACGAGCCGCGGGGCCGAGCGCCCCGAAGCTCGCTTCGCCGGACGAACATCGAGCTGCTGCTACGCTTCTCCCAGCTCGCTAATTTTCAGTGACCCCGCGCGCCGAGATTCTCATTCCGTGACCGCTCCCCCGACCGCTACGCTCGCCGATCGCTACACTATCGAGCACGAGCTCGGTCACGGCGGAATGGCTACTGTCTACCTCGCGGAGGATCGCAAACACGGCCGCAAGGTCGCGCTCAAGATCATGCGCCCCGACGTTGCGAGCTCGCTCGGGGCGGAGCGCTTTCTGCGCGAGGTCCGCCTCGCGGCTCAGCTGTCGCATCCACACATCGTGCCGCTCATCGACTCGGGCGAGAGCGACGGTGTGCTCTTCTACGTGACGCCCTATGCACCGGGCGGCTCGCTCGCCGAGCGACTCTCGCGCGACGGCCGCCTCCCTGTCAGAGACGCGCTGCGCGTCGCGCGCGAAGTGGGACTCGGGCTCGACTACGTTCACCGCAGCGGCTACGTCCACCGGGACGTCAAACCTGCCAACATCCTCTTCGCAGACGGGCACGCCCTGCTCGGCGATTTCGGGATCGCCTACGCCGTCTGCGAACGCGATCGTGAAGCCATAACCGGCGCGGGAGTGGTGATCGGGACTCCGGAGTACATGAGTCCGGAGCAGGCGAGCGGGGAGCGCGATCTCGAGAGCCAGAGCGACATCTACAGTCTCGCCTGCGTGGTCTACGAGATGCTCGCTGGCTCGCCGCCGTTCTCGGGGAGCAGCGCGCGACTCACGATGGTGAGACAGGTGACCGAGAGCCCGCCTCCACTTCGCGCGGCACGGCCGGACGCTCCTATGACGGTCGAGCGGGCGCTCGCGCGCGCGCTGGCGAAGGATCCGAACGAGCGGCCGCCCACGGTACCGGCATTCCTCGACGCGCTCGAGACCGAGGGGCTCGAAGGGGAGCACTACTTCGCGTCTCGTACGCGCTCCATAGCCGTGCTCCCATTCGTGAACGTGAGCTCCGATCCGGAGAACGAATACCTGAGCGACGGGATAACGGACGAGCTGATCGGGGCGCTCGCACGAGTGCACGGCTTGCAGGTCGCATCGCGCACCTCGATGTTCTCGCTCAAGGGAAAGCCGCAGGACGTACGCGCGATCGGGTCGCTGTTCGGGGTATCGGAGGTGCTCGAGGGAACGGTTCGCAGGGCGGGGGACCGGCTTCGTATCGCCGCGCAGTTGACCTCCACCCAGGATGGTCGGCTGCTATGGTCGCAGCGCTACGATCGCGAGCTGGTGGATGTCTTCGCGCTACAGGACGAGATAGCGCGCACGATCGTGGATACGCTGCGCACCGGTTCGTTCGCCGAGCTGCCGGACCCGGCGCCCAACCGCTATACCACGAACGTCAGGGCCTACGGCTACTACCTGAAGGGCCGCTACGCCTGGAACAAGCGGACCCAGGAAGGCGTGCGCGAGGCGGTCGAATTCTTCGAGCGGGCGATCGCGGAAGATCCCGCGTACGCGCTCGCCTACGCGGGCCTCTCCGACTCGTACGCGCTGCACGTGGACTATCGCAACGTGCCGGTGCGGGAGGGGCTCGAGCGCGCCGAGGAGTATGCGCGCAAGGCGATCGAGCTGGACGAGCGCCTCGCCGAGGCCCACGCGTCGCTCGCGTGGTGCCTCTTCATCTACGATTGGGACTGGGATGCATCCGATCGCGAGTCGCGCAGGGCGATCGAGTTGGACCCGCGCTATGCATCGGCGCACCAGTGGTACACCTTCCTCCTCGCATCGCAGGGGCGTGGCGACGAGTCGGTCGCGTCCGCGCAGCGTGCCATGGAGCTGGATCCGTCATCGGTCTCGGGGCGCCGCAGCATCGCGTGGGCCAACTACTACGCACGTCGCTACGACCAGGCACGCTACCACGCGCAGCGTGCGGTGGCCATGAACCCGACGGCCGAGGAGAGCTACCGCATCCTGGGCCTCTCCCTGGCGCAGAGCGGTGAGCTCGACGAGGCCGAGCGCGTATTGCGGGAGGCAGTCGAGCTTCCCGCCGGGAGCGTCTACGCGAAGGCGGTTCTGGGCTACGTCCTCGCTCATTCCGGACGGGTCGACGAGGCCAGGGCTCTGCTCGACGAGCTCGCCACGGAGGAGGCTCGCGGCTACGTGTCGCCCGTGGCTTTCGCGCTGCTGTACATCGGACTGGACGAGCGGGAGCGCGCGCTCGACTGGATCGAGCGCGCGTACGAAGAGCGGCGCGGTTGGCTGGTCTACCTTCGAGTGAACGCAGTCTTCGATCCGCTGCGTCGCGAGCCACGCTTCGACGCGCTCGTCAGGAGAATGAAGCTGTAACGTCCGCGCTGCTCGTCACAATGGTCGTGCGGCCGGTGGCTCGACTGTACCCCGCGCATCACAGCACATACGTTGCAGGGAGAAGCACGCTCGTCGCTGGATCTGACTCCACAACGTTGCCGGAGCATCTCATGAACGAAGAAGCCTTCAACATCTCGATCAGAAAGTTCCTGAAACACTTCGGTGTCACCGCGCAGCGCGAGATCGAGCAGGTAGTTCGCCGCGGGCTCGAAGACGGATCCATCGAGGACGACCAGTCCATTCCCGTTCGCGCCACGCTGACCGTGGGCGACATGGTTCACGACTTTCACATCGACAGCGAGATTACGCTCAGCTGAAGAGCGCCATCGAGTCGACGAGGCTTTCGAATGAGTCGATACGATTTTCTCTGCGAGACCTACCGCACCGAGCGGCTCAAGACGCTCGGCGTGTGGGCGCAGGTGCCCGACGACCGGATGGACTGGCGCGCGGAGCCGCGGGCGCGCACGCCGCACGAGCACATGGTACATCAGTGCGTGAGCGAAGACGGCTGGATGCGGAAGATGCTGGAGATAGATGTCTCGCGGAGCGTGCTGCCGTCGGACGAGAGCCGGCTGAGCTTCATGGAGCACTACGCAGCGGTTTCGGCCGAGCGGCTGGCCGCGCTCGAGGGGAAGCCGGACTCGTGGTACGAGGAGG
Source organism: Gemmatimonadaceae bacterium (assembly GCA_036565685.1). Classification (GTDB taxonomy): domain Bacteria; phylum Gemmatimonadota; class Gemmatimonadetes; order Gemmatimonadales; family Gemmatimonadaceae; genus JADGGM01. The sequence goes on along the minus strand of DATCXR010000307.1, from coordinate 9,618 downwards.
AGGTCGACTTCTTCGACGTGCGCCGCTCGCGCGCGTGGGTGCTCACACGGCGGCTCACACACTCGGCGCATCATCGCGGGCAGCTCAACGCGTACATCCGGCTCTGGGGACAGCCGCTCTACTCCACCTACGGACCGACCGCGGACACCGGCGGGCTGCCCGCGTCGGGGGCCACGGTGATCTACGTGGCGCGAACGGTGGAAGAGATGTTGCGGACGGTTGCCGATGGCGACGCCCCGCCTCCGCTCCCCGGCCCCGGCGACGACGCCCCCACCGAGCGTCCGGGAGTGGCGACGGGGGCAGGTCTGAAATCGTGAACTGCTTACAGCAGTTCACGATTTCAGACCTGCCCCCGTCGCACGTTTTCACGAGCTGGGGTGAATGACACAAGCGACGGGGTGAAAGTTCTGGCGCGTCATCCGTCCGTCGTTACCGTTGCACACTGCGATTTCCGAAAGGTGCCTCGGCACACCAGTCAGGACTTCCAGTGGAGGCGGCCATGTCATCACGTGCATTATGTCTCGGAATACTCACCCCGCTCGTTCTCATCGCATCGGCCTGCCGGGACGAACCAGTCCGTCCGGGTGACAAGGCCGTGAATGCCAGCATGGCTGCCGAGCCAGGCGCACAGATCGGCGCCGACGCCGGCTCCCCGGCCGTTGAAGTTTTCCGTGTGAGCCTGTCGCCGCTGAACGGTTCGGGCGTCCACGGAACGGCCACCATCCAGGTGAAGGGCTCCGACCTCGTTGTGGAGTTGCAGGCAGTCGGGCACGTTCCCGATATGACGCATCTGCAGCACATCCACGGCTTCACTGACGGCACCGACGCCACGTGCCCGCCACCCGAGGCCGCGGGGGCCGACGGGGTGCTTTCCTTTGCGGACGGCCTGCCGTTCTACGGACCGGTGCAGCTTCTCCTGACTCCGTTCCCGGCGCCAGCCAACTCGGCGGGAGCGTTCCACTACCGTGGCTCGTTCCCACAGGGCTCGCTGTCGTTCGGCGCGTCTGATCTCGAGCTCAAGACGATGGTTCTCCACGGCGACTTCGTAGGGAGTGCGTTCGACGCCTCGCTGCCGGTGGCGTGCGGCACCGTGGAGCGTGTGAACTGAGCGACGGGTCAGGTCTGGAATCGTGAATCGATACAGGCGGCGAAGCGCCTGTATCGATTCACGATTCCAGACCTGACCCCGTCGTCGCCTCCGGGAAGTGTCGTGGCGCGAGGAGCACCACGCCAACGGTGAGGAGCGCGATGATCACGGCGCCGGCGTAGACGTGGTGCGTGGCCACGTACATCGCGCGGCGCAGGTACTCGTCGGCGGGTCCCGTGAGCTGCCGGCTCTCGAGCGCGCCGATCACGGAATCGACTTCGCGCGGGAGTGCTCCACGCAGCGAAGCTGGCGCGCTCGCGAGCTGGTGCGCCATGGCGTTGTTGAAGACGGCACCGAAGAGTGCTGCGCCGAGGCTCTGGCCGAGGTAACGCGAGAAGATGTTGGCCCCCGTCACGACGCCACGGTCGTGCCATGTCACCGTGGTCTGCACTCCAACCAGAAGCGGAGTGGATAGGAGACCGAAGCCGGCGCCGAGGAGCATCTGGTCCACCAGCAGCGGGAGGAGTGCGCCGGGGTAGGGGACGAGCAGAAAGCCGATGGCGGCGAGCACCATGAGCACGCCACCGGCGAGCGCGGTGTCACGGAAGCCGATGCGAAGATACAATCGCCCCGAGAGCGACGATGCCGTGGGCCAGCCGATGCTCATGCTCGCGAGCAGAAATCCCGCCGCGATCGCGCCGAGGCCGAGTACGGACTGGCCGAAGGTCGGCAGGTAGGTATTGGGTCCCATCATCACGAGGCCCATTCCCACCATCGCGAGATTGCTCCCGGCGAGGACGCGGTGTCGCCAGAGCCATGAAGGCATGATCGGCTCGGCGGCGTTGCGCTCGCGCCAGATGGTGGCCACGATCAGGATCACCGCCAGCGCCAGCACGGTGAGACTCGGCGCGGAGAGCCAGCGCCACGATTGTCCGCCCTCGAGCAAGCCGAAGATCAGCGTACCGCCAGCGAGGAGCATGAGCAACGCGCCAACGTAATCGATGCTGTGCCGGTGATGCGGCGCGCGCTCGTGGAGGAATCGAACCATGAGTGTCAGCGCCACGGCACCCACCGGGAGGTTGATCAGGAAGATCCAGCGCCACGACGCGTACTCGGCGAACGCGCCGCCGAGCGTCGGACCCAGGATCGCGGCGACACCCCAGACGCTGGAGAGCCACCCTTCGATCCGGGCGCGCTCGCGCACCGAGTAGAGGTCGCCCGCGAGCGTGTTGACCGTGGCCATGATGGAACCGGCGCCGAGCCCCTGCAGACCGCGGAAGGCGATGAGCGTGACCATGCTCCACGCGAACGCCGATGCGACCGATCCGGCGAGGAAGATCAGCGTGCCCACGATCAGGATCGGCTTGCGACCGAAGATGTCGGCGAGCTTCCCGTAGATCGGGATCGTCACCGTCTGCGCGAGCAGATAGATCGAGAAGACCCAGCTGAAGAGCGCGAAGCCGCCCAGGTCGCCGACGATCTGCGGGATCGCCGTGGAGACGATGGTCGTGTCCATCGCCGCGAGCATCATGGTCATCATGAGCGCCGCGAGGATCCAGCGCCGCTGCACCCTGTCGAGTGCATCAGGCGGCCTTGTCTGTTGTGCTGTGGAGACGACGGGCGGAGTAGTCACTCCCGCAAATGTATCCGCGTGCCCTGTCGCCTTCCGGGAGTGGGGTATATCCTACGCCTCATGCCGCGTACTTCGCTGGGGCCGACGCTGGTGGTGGTCGGCGTGCTCGTGGTGGCCGTTGGGCTCCTGGTGTGGGTGGGAGCTCTCTCCTGGTTCGGCCGCCTCCCCGGCGACATCCGCGTGGAGCGCCCGAACGCCAGCTTCTATTTCCCGATCACATCGATGGTGCTGCTGTCCATCGTGTTGTCGGTGGTGCTGGCGATCATCCGGCGGATCAGGTAGACATCGGGGTCAGGTCTGGAATCGTGAATCGATACCTGACCCCGATGTTCACTCCACCACCTGGCACCCCTCCGCCTTCGCGCATTTGGGATCTATCGGGAGCAATCCCGCTCCTGACAGCTCGCGATTCACGGATACCAGATCCGTCTTCCAGAGCTGCGACAGCTCGTCGGTGTAGCCTTTCAGCTCGTTCGAGAGAATCTGGAAGATCTCCGGCATGTTGCTCGTCGGGCGACCGTCGCCGCGTTCGGCCATCGAGAGGAGCGTGGCGAGGCGATTGTTGACCTTGATGGGAAAATTGAGTGGATCCTGGCCGCTACGGTTGCGCACCTGGTAGATCTTCTCCTCGATCGCGGACGCCTTCTTCTCGAGCGTGGTCATCGAGGCATCGAGCTGGGAGTCGTTCGTCTTCTTCGCGCGGTCGCCGAGCTGCTTCTTCACGTGCCGGATGGCGATCACCGCCTCGTTGGCTTCGTTGGTCTTGTCGCGCACCTTCTTCGAGAAGGCGTACTGCGCTCTGAGATCGGCCCCGGACACGTCGGTGAACCATGGATTGCGCTTCACCACGATCGGCGCGGTGAGCGTGCGGCCGTCGGCCACGAGGCGCACGGTGTAGCGACCTGGCGGCACGGCGGGACCACGGGCGCGTGCTCCCCAGAGGATCATCCCGGGGAAGGTCGCGAAGGGCTCGGTGCGGAGATCCCAGTTCAGGTGACTCAGCCCGGCGCTCACGGGGAGGTAGGTGACCGCATTGCGACGGCGGCCCTCCGGCTCGCGGCGCGCGGTTCGCGCCTTTGCGGTGTCGGCGCTCGAGCTGTCCGCTCCCGCGCTGTCCGCGGCCGCGACGCGACCCATCGTCTCCCTGGCAGTCGCGCTGTCCGCTCCTGCACTATCACTCTTCGCGCTGTCCGCCTTGGACGTGTCGGGCACGAAGGTACGGAGCACGGTGCCGGTAGAGTCCACGATCTGGAGCTTCGCATTCTTCGGCGCATCCGCGAGCCACCAGCTTATCGCCACCTCGGGCCCCGAGCGCACGCCCACCGGCGGCTCGAAGAGCTGCGCGCCCGAGGCGAGCGTCTGCGGCGTCACCTGTCTGAGCGGCGCGACGTTGTCCAATACCCAGAAGCCGCGTCCGTGCGACGCCACCACCAGCTCGTTCTCCTCGACCACGAGGTCCACGATCGGGATGTCGGGCATGTTCAGCTTCAGCGACTGCCACGACGATCCGTCGTCGTACGAGATGTAGACGCCGTGCTGCGTCGCGGCGTAGAGGAGCCCGCGACGGTGCGGGTCCTCGCGCACCGCATGTACGTACGCATCCGGACGGATCCCGTTCACGATCTTCGTCCAGCTCCGGCCGTAGTCGGTGGTCTTGAAGATGTACGGCGCGAAGTCGTCGAAAAGCGGCCGGCGCACGGAGATGTATGCCGTTCCTGCATCGAACGCCGACGCGTCTATCTGGCTCACGCGACCGAAATCGGGCATCCCCTTCGGCGTCACGTTCGTCCAGCTCTTCCCCCCATTCCGCGTGACGTACACCAGGCCATCATCGGAGCCCGTCCAGATGACGTTGATGTCCTTCTTGCTCGGCCCCACGCTGAAGATCACGCCGTACACCTCGGGACCGTTCATGTCGCCAGTGATCGGTCCGCCCGACTTCCCCTGCGTCTTCGGGTCGTGGCGCGTGAGATCCCCGCTCAGCGCCGTCCACGTCTGTCCGCCGTCGGTGGTGCGCCAGAGGCGCTGCGACGACGTGTAGAGCGTCTTCGGGTCGAGCGGCGAGAAGATGATCGGGAAGGTCCACTGCCAGCGCTCCTTGATGTCCTTCGACGGCTCGCCTGAATAGAACCAGGGATACGGGTTCACCTCGCGCGACTGCCCTGTGCGGCGGTCGTACTTGTCGATGTAGCCGCCGTTGTTCGTCCCCGAGTAGAAGAGCTCGGGGTGGAGCGGATCGGGCGCTATGTAGCCCGGCTCGCCGCCGCCCGCGTCGTACGCGAGCGCCATCCCACCGGCGGTCATGTCACTCGGCGATGCGCCGCGGTCATAATCGTCATCCTCATCGTTCGCGTTGGCGCGCGAGCGTTGCGCGGACTCGAAGGCGCGCAGGTTCCAGTCGAAGGGAATGCAGAGCGTGGAGTTGTCCTGCTGCGCGCCGCACACGTGATACGGGATGTGCGAAGTCGTAGCCACGTGGTAGAACTGCCCGGTGGGATAATCCTCGTCCGTCCAGCGCTCGCCGGTGTTCACCGAGACCGCGCCACCGCCGTCGTTCCCGACCACGAGATGCTTGGTGTCGTCCGGGTCGATCCATAGATCGTGGAAGTCGCCGTGCGTGCCGCGGATCGCCTTCATCGTCTTGCCGCCATCCTCCGAGCGGAAGAGCGAGGTGTTCTCCATGTAAACAACGTCCGCGTTCTTCGGATCGGCGAAGATGTGCGTGTAGTAGAACGCTCGCTGGCGGATGGAGCGGTCGTCGTTCACGCGCTTCCAGTTGGCGCCGGCGTCGTCGCTCCGGAAAAGTCCGCCACTGTCGTTCTCGACGAGCGCGTACACTCTTTTCGAGTTGGCCGGCGATACCGCCACGCCGATGCGCCCCACCACGCCAGACGGCATGCCGGGATTCCGCGTGATCTCCTTCCACGTCTCGCCGCCGTCGGTGCTCTTGAACAGGCCGCTCCCCGGCCCGCCGCTCGACATGTGGTACTCGTTGCGATACGCCTCCCAGAGTGCGGCGTAGATCACGTTGGGATCGTTGGGGTCGATGCTGATGTCGATCGCGCCCGTCTTGTCGTCGCGGTAGAGCACCTTGCGCCACGTCTTTCCGCCGTCGGTGCTCTTGAACACTCCGCGCTCGGCGCTCGGCTCGCTGTACTTGCCGAAGGCGGCGACGTAGATGATGTCCGGGTTAGTCGGGTGGATGCGTATCTTCGAGATCGCATCGACTCCCTCGAACCCGACGTGCGTCCATGTCTTCCCGCCGTCGGCGCTCCGGTAGACGCCGTCGCCCGGCATGATGTTGTTGCGTATGCAGCTCTCGCCTGTGCCGATGAATACGATCTCGGGATTGCTCTGGCTCACCGCCACCGCGCCAACCGAAGCGCTCGAGATCTGACCATCAGTGACGGGGAACCAGCTCTCCCCGCCGTCGGTCGTCTTCCAGAGGCCGCCGCCGACCGCGCCGAAGTACGCCTCGTTCGGGCGGCCCTTCACCCCCGTCACCGCGATCGAGCGCCCCCCGCGGTCCGGCCCGATGTTGCGCCAGTGGTAGCCGGCGAGGAACGCCGAGTCGGGGACGGCTGGGGGGAGTGAAGTTGCGACTGTGCCCACGACGTTGGTGGAGTCGGCGTGCCACAGTATTGCGCTGCGCGAGAGGAGCGGCGAGGTACCGGCCGCCGTGGGAATGAACGTGGAGAGCGCTACGACGAGCAGAGAACGCGACTGGAGCATGGCGGGAGGCGCTGAGGTGGGTGACTCGGGCACCGAGCGAACGGCCGGCGCCGCACTCGGAAAACGTACGCGGCCACCTCAACGTTGGAGAGTGATACGTTAGAGGGCAAGACTCGTCCTGGAACAACCGAGACAACGCGACTGCGAGAGGAAGTACACAATGGGTACGTGGGGCACCGAAATCTTCGCCAACGATGATGCCATGGACTGGATCGCCACGCTCGAGGACACCGACGACATCGGAGTCGTCGAGCGCGCGCTGAGCACAGTCAACGATGCGAACGGCTACCTCGAGGCGCCGGACTGCAGCGTGGCACTCGCCGCCGCCGAGGTCGTGGCAACGATACTCAAGAAGCCTGGCCCCGACGTACCGTCCGAGGTCTTCGAGTGGATCGCGCGCGTGGGCCGCGAGATGCCGCCATCGCTTGTCGATGATGCGCGTCGCGCCATCGATCGCGTCGCCTCCGACTCGGAGCTGCTCGAGCTCTGGGAGGAGGCGGGCGGCCCGGGGCTCGGCGAGTGGCGCGCGACTCTCACCGAGCTGCGCGGCCGGCTCGAGTAGCGGACCAAGTCGCAGTCCCGGCGCGCGAGGCCGGGACGGGCGCAAACGTAAGTCGCCCGACCAGATCGCTCGCATGTCTGGCCCCAGCGCGGACTTTTCGCTACCATATCGCCCATGACATTCGTGATCGTGTTAGTCGTGGCGGTGCTCATCGCCGGCTGGCTAGCGATGACGTTCAACCGCCTCGTCGCGATGCGCAACCGCATGCGCGGCGCATGGGCCGATGTAGACACTCTCCTCAAGCGACGGTCGGATCTCATCCCCAACCTCGTGCAATCCGTGCGCGGCTACATGGATCACGAGGAGGGAACGCTGACGCGCGTGACGGAGGCGCGCGCGCGCGCCGCGAGCGCGGGCTCCGGTCCGGAGAACGCCGCCGCTCGCGCGGAAGCCGAGAACGCTCTAACGGCCGGGCTGCGGCAGCTCTTCGCCCTCGCGGAAAGCTACCCCGACCTCAAGGCCAACCAGAACGTTCTCGATCTCCAGCACCAGCTCGGCGAGACCGAGAACGACATTGCCAGCGCGCGGCGCTACTACAACGCCGTGGTCCGCGACTTCAACACCCTTCGCGAGACATTCCCCAACGTGCTGATCGCGGGGCCGTTCGGTTTCCGCCCCGGCGAGTTCTTCGAGCTCGCCGACATAGCGCAGCGGGAAGTGCCGAAGGTGGATCTGGGCAGAAGTCGGTGAACAGGGGCGCCGCGCGCCTCCGGGCGCTGCTGACGCTGATCGTTCTCCTCCTCCTCCAGTCCGCGCAACTCCACGCGCAGGACACGGGATGGACGATCACGTCGTTCAACTCCACGTACACGGTGCGACCCGATCGCACCATCGACGTGGTGGAGACGATCGTCGTGGACTTCGGTCCGCTCGAGCGCCACGGGATCTACCGCGACATACCCGTGCGCTATCGCAAGGTGGTCGCACCAGGGCTCCCGCTGAGCGCCGGGAAGATGGACGTCGACCTCCATGTGCTGAGCGTGACCGACGCCTCCGGCCGCAAGCTCCCCACGAAGATCACGCGCGGCAACGACGTGCGGATCCGGATCGGCGACGCCGACGAGATGGTCACGGGCAAGCAGAGCTACGTGATCCACTACAAGCTCGGGAGCGGGCTCGGTTTCTTCGAGGATCACGATGAGCTCTACTGGCAGGTGACGGGAACGGAGTGGCCGGTGCCGATACTGCACGCCGCCGCCAGCGTCACCATCGCGAGCGCGACGGCGGCGGCCGCTACGGACACCACCGGATGGTCTGCCTGGTGCTACGCGGGATGGGCGGAGAGCTCGAGCAACGAGCGGTGCACTGCGGCATTCGCGGGTGCGGGTGAGTACCGCTTCGAATCGGGGCGGCTCGAGCCCGGTGAGGGACTCACGCTCGTGGCGGCCTTCCCGAAAGGGATCATCGCCGCTCCGAGTGCGGCCGACGAGGCTGCGTCGGCCGTCGCCAAGTGGTGGCCACTCGTACTCCCGCCGCTGGCGCTCATCTTCATGATCAGCTTCTGGTGGCGTCGCGGGAGGGAGCCCGCCACCGGAAGCATCGTCCCGGTGTGGCGTCCGCCGGAGGGGCTTCCCCCGGGCGCCGCGGGCGCGCTGGCCGACCAGAAGGTCGGGATGGACGACGTCGTCGCCACTCTCCTCGACATGGCGGTGCGCGGCTACGTCACCATCCACGAGGTGCAGCCCGGTGGACCGATGGGGCTGGCCGCGGGGGACTCGTTCGTTGCCAAGACTCTTCGCACCATCGGCATCGGCGACACCGACTGGGAGCTCCGCCGCACCGACAAGCCCGACGGCGGGGAGCTGGCACCGTACGAGCTGAGCGTTCTCTCCGGTGTGTTCGAGGGGAAGCCGTGCCGTCGCATGAGCGACCTCCACAACGAGTTCTACACGCACCTCCCCGATATCCGGAAAAAGATGTACGGCTTCCTCGTGGAGAATGGACTCTTCCCGAGCAGCCCGCAGAGCGTGCGCAATCGCTACATCGTGACCGGTGTGCTATTCGCCGTGCTCGGCTTCTGGCTCGCGATCGGCATGCAGAACGTCATCATAGGTATCGGGCTGGTGGCCACGGGTCTCGTCTTCTTCGGCTTCGCCAACGCGATGCCCAGGATGACCCTCGCTGGCGCGCGCCGCTGGCGCGACGTGAAGGGACTCGAGGAGTACATCCGCCGCGCCGAGAAGTCGCAGCTCGAGTTCTCGCAGGGGCCGGAGCGCACCACCCAACTCTTCGAGACGCTCCTCCCGTACGCGGTCGCGCTCGACGTGAGCGACATCTGGGTGAAGCAGTTCGCGACCGTCCTCGCCTCATCGCCGCCCACCTGGTACACCGGGAGCACGCCCGGGCGCTTCGACGTGCACCGCTTCCAGAGCGGGATCGGCGATTTCCGCAGCGCGGCCACCAAGACGCTCGGCTCCTCGCCCGGCTCCAGCTCCGGCTCCGGAGGCGGCGGGTCGGTTGGCGGCGGTGGTGGCGGGGGTGGTGGGGGGAGCTGGTAGTCAGGCATCAGGCGCATGCATGGGGACGGCGCACCAGCTGGTACATCGCTCCTTTTCGGCATCATCGCCACAGACGGTTCATCGCGCGGACCTGCGGAGGCGGAGG
>DATCXR010000303.1:0-2607 GCA_036565685.1 Gemmatimonadaceae bacterium | reverse complement strand
GGGACATAGTCCAACCGTTCAACGATGCGGCGCCGAGCATCCCCGTCGGCTTCACCTCCGCTCGCTGGGGCTCCCTGGCTTCATTCGGAGCGCGCGCGTACGAGGGAACGAAGAAGTGGTACGGGACCAGCGGCAACAGCTTCGTAGCGGTAGTGGAGTTCGGCGACAGCGTGCGCGCGATCGCCATCACCGCTGGCGGCGAGAGCGGGCACCCCGAGTCGCCACACTTCAACGACGAGGCCGAGCGCTACGCGACGGGGAATCTGCGGCCCGTCTACTATTATCCATCACAGCTCGAGGGACACACGGAGCGGAAGTACCATCCGGGTGAGTGACCACCGCGCGCTCGCCGCGATGCTGCAGCGCGATGCGGACAGGGTGATCGGGGCGCTGACTCCGTCGTTTCGTCGAGCGACGAGCTGCGCGATGGAACCCACGCGCCCCGCCGCTAGCTTTACCTGACGAGAGAAAGCGCCCTGGAGAAATCGATCACGATGCAACCGCGCATCACGGAAGTCCTCACCTACCTCGACACCAGGCGCGCCGCGCTGGAGAGCACCCTCGCGGAGGTGCAACCAGCATTGCGCGAGCTGCGGCCGTCGCCGGAGAGCTGGTCGGTGGCGGAAGTGATCCAGCACCTGGCGCTCACCGAGGGGCGTGTCACCGAGGTCGTGGCCCACTGCATCGATCGGGTGCTCCAGGCAGACGTCGGGCCTGAGAGCGAAACCTCGCCAGTGGGTACTTCGTTCGATATCGGTAGAGTCCTCGATCGCAGCAGACCCGTGGTGGCCGGAGAGTCTGTGCTTCCGCGGGAGCTGCTCGATACGAACGCCGCCTGGGAAAGACTGGAGCGCTGCCGCACGAGGCTTCGCGAGCTCGTCATCTCCGCCGATGGTCTCGCGCTCGCGAAGGTGACCGCGCCCAATCGGGTACTGGGCCCGCTCGACGGCTACCAGTGGATACTCTTTGTCGGCGCACACGAAGCGCGCCACACGGAGCAGATCCGCGAGATCGGGGAGCAGCTCCGGAAGTGAGGCGAAGATCGAGCGAAGACTCCGCCGCTCGTGTCCGCGGCATCGGTAATCTCAACTACGGTAACATGTCGTGCGCGTCGAGATCCTGACGATCGGCGCCGAGCTGCTGCTCGGCTATACAATAGATACCAACGCCGCCTTCATGGCGCGGGCTCTCTCGGAGATCGGCGTCGCTGTGGTGCGGCACGACACCGTGGGCGATGACCCGGATCTTATCGCCCGAGCGATGCGAGATGGGCTGGAGCGCACGGGTGCGGTGATCACCTCCGGCGGACTTGGCCCAACCGCCGACGACCGCACGCGCGTTGGCCTGGCCGCGGCGTTCGGCAGAGAGCTCCTCACCGACGCCGAGGCGCTCGCGCAGGTAGAGAGGCGCTTCCGTCTCTTCGGCAGGGAGATGCCGAAGATCAACGTGGTGCAGGCACTGGTGCCGCGCGGCGCACGCGTGATCGAGAATCGTTTCGGCTCGGCGCCGGCGCTCTGGATGGAGGATGAGCAGGGCCGCTGGGTGATCACGCTCCCGGGAGTGCCGAGCGAGATGCGCGGGCTGCTCACCGAAACCGTGATCCCGATCTTGCGCGAGCGGGAGGGCGCGGCGCCAAAGGTGGTGGCGTCGAGAACGATCCGAACCACTGGAATCGGCGAGTCCGCGCTCGCCGAGCTCCTGGGTGAGGATGGCGGCGATACGGTGGCCGATCTTCCGCTGGCGTATCTGCCCGGGTGGGAAGGGGTGGATCTCCGCGTGACGGCCGCCGAGATGCCGGCGCCAGCGGCGGAGCGCGCGCTTGCCGAAGCAGCTCGGCGCCTGCACGATCGTGCCGGCGCCTACATCTATGGCGAAGGAGCGACTGATCTCGCTGCCGTGGTGCTCGACCTGTGCAGAGAGCGATCGCTCACCGCGGCCACCGCCGAGAGCTGTACCGGAGGGCTCATCGGTGCCCGGCTGACCGCCGTACCCGGTTCGAGCGATGTGTTCCTCGGCGGCGTGGTGGCGTACGCCAACGGTGTGAAGGAATCGATGCTCGGGGTGCCCGCGGAGCTCATCGCCAGCAAGGGTGCGGTGAGCGAGGAGGTGGCGCGAGCCATGGCCTCCGGTGCTCGTGCGCGAACGGGGGCCGACGTGGGGATCGCGGTGACCGGGATCGCCGGCCCTGGCGGCGGGTCAGTGGAGAAACCGGTCGGGACGGTGTGGATCGCGGTGGAGATCAGCGACGCCGTCCGCACCATGGGGCGAGTGTACGTGGGTGACCGCGGCGAGGTCCGCTCACGCTCGGTGCAGGCGGCGCTCGACACAGTACGCCGCATGTTGACGCAGCCACGCTGAGCGCTCGACGCGGGCGTGGGATGCTGACCCCGCGGCGGTGAACGGCCAGTGCGCGGGGCATACCCGTTGCACGCCCGTTACCCGGAGAGGAGATTTCGCTTTTGCGAAGGCCCGCCCGGCGCTACCGCGTCGTGGCGCGAGCATGGACACGATCCAGGGAATTTCATGGTGCGAGACAATCGGGACACCGGTCACGATAGAGGGCGGCACGACGAAGAGGTGGCGGACACGCCCGAGCCGGAGCCGCAG
>DATCXR010000294.1:0-2219 GCA_036565685.1 Gemmatimonadaceae bacterium | reverse complement strand
CCCACGCAGGCTGGCGCGCCGGTGCGGGTGGACTCGCTGCCCACGGTCATCATGATGGCGCCGGCGACGAAGGAGATCACAACGCCATCGAGCGTGTCGGGGAATCTCCCGGAGTTCGCCCGGCTCGACCCCATGGACTGGCCGGGGCCCAACCAGTACCGCGCCGCCGACGGCTCCCCGGGGCCGGAGTACTGGCAGCAGCGCGCCGACTACGACATCTCCGCCACGCTCGACACAGCTCAGAAGAGCGTCAGCGGCAAGGTCACGATCACTTACACGAACAACTCGCCCGACACGCTCCGCTTCGTCTGGCTGCAGCTCGATCAGAATCTCTACAAGGCGAACAGCACGGGCTCGGCGCTCTTCCCCGAGGACTCGCGCTGGGGTGTGCGCGGCTTCCGCGGCGGCTACGATCTCGAGAACCTCACGGTGAACGGGAAGCAGGCGCACTCGCACGTGAACGACACGGAGCTGCGCGTCGACCTCCCGCAGCCGCTCGCGCCGCGCGGTGGGAAGACTACCATCGCGATGAGCTTCAGCTTCAGCGTTCCCGAGCACGGCTCCGATCGCATGGGACGCGACGGCACGCTCTACGAGATCGCGCAGTGGTACCCGCGCATGTACGTCTACGATGACGTGCGTGGCTGGAACACGGACCCATATATCGGACAGGGCGAGTTCTACCTCGAGTACGGCGACATAGACTACTCCATCACCGCGCCCGCTGGCTACGTGATCGCCGGAAGTGGCACGCTGCAGAACTCGCGCGACGTCCTCACCGCCGCGCAGCGCCAGCGCCTCGCGCGCGCGGCGAAGTCGGACTCGGTGATCGCGATAATCGCGAAGGCCGAAGCGGTGGCGAAGCCCACCAGTGGAACGAAGACCTGGCGCTTCAGCGCGAAGAACGTGCGCGATGTGGCCTGGGCCGGCGCACCAGACTTCCGCTGGGATGCCACGAGCTACAACGGCATCATCACGCAGGCGCTCTACCAGTGGCCCAAGGCGGGCGCCGGTTGGGAGAGTGGAGCGGAGAACACGCAGTGGACCGTCAGACTCTACTCGCACCTCGTACAGCCGTATCCCTATCCGCAGGCCACCTCCATCGCGGGCCCCGTGGGCGGGATGGAATACCCGATGTTCGTCTTCGTGCACTACGCCGACCAGCCCGATGGCGCCTTCGGCACGATAGACCACGAGCACGGCCACGAGTGGTTCCCGATGGTGGTGGGCTCCAACGAGCGGCGCTACGCGTGGATGGACGAAGGGCTCAACACATACATCAACACATTCTCCAACGAGCGGCGCGAGCCGGGGACGAGTCTCTGGCCTTCGTACATGCGCAACTGGCGCACGGTGGTCGAGAACGGCACGCAGTCGCCGCTCATGACGCCGCCCGACCGGGTGAACGCCGGCGCGCTCGGTGCGATCGGCTACCGCAAGCCCGCGGCGGTGCTCCTCGCACTCCGCAACCACGTGGTGGGCGCCGAGACCTTCGATCGCGCCTTCCAGGAGTACGCGCGCCGGTGGACGTTCAAGCACCCCACACCGGCTGACTTCTTCCGTACGATAGAGAACTTCACCGGCAACGACCTCTCCTGGTTCTGGCGCGGATTCTTCTATACTACCGATGTGCTGGACATAGCGATCGACTCCGTCGCCACGACTCAGGCCAACGGCGGCACCACGGCTCTGGTGACGCTGGTGAAGCGCACCTCGATCCCATTCCCGGTGGAGCTGCGCTTCAAGCTCGCCGACGGGAGCACGCAGGACGCGCGGCTCCCGGTGCAGATCTGGACGCAGGGCGACCGCTACACCGCCGCAATCCCGGTTCGCGCGCGCGTGACCGGTGCGCGGCTCTGGCCGACGCCCACCGTACCTGATTGGGACGCGGACAACGACAGCTGGGGCGATGCCCCGGCCGCCACGCCGGTGCCACCCGTTACCACGGGCGGGCTCGCCAGTCCGATCATTGGTGGCAGGTGAAGGCAGGTGAGGTGAGAAGCATTGTTGGCACCCCGGTGCCGGCGGCTTACATTTTGTTGTTGGACCGTTGATCGCACCCGCTCCCGGATCGCAATCCGGGGGCGGGTGGTTCGCTACTCCGATCGTCGTCCGCCGCAACGCAGGTCACCCCAGCCAGAGGAGCACGAGCAAACAATGCCAGAATTCGCCTTCTTGGCGTCGCATTGGTGGCAGGCCGTGGTTTTCGTCATCATCGC
>DATCXR010000288.1:0-11198 GCA_036565685.1 Gemmatimonadaceae bacterium | reverse complement strand
GTTCCGGTCCACCTTTCCGAATGCCATCGGCGAGAACGGCGCGTTCGACGTAGTGCCGATGGGCGAGGCGCTCGTCGCGAACGTGCGCAAATCGCTGTACGTGCTCCTCGGCGCGGTGGGCTTCGTGTTGCTGATCGCCTGGCGCGTGCTCCTGTTCACCATCATCGTTTCGCTCATCACGGGGATCCTGTTCGGTCTCATCCCCGCGCTCACCAGCGCGCGAACCGATCTCTCGGCGACCTTCAAGGAAGGAAGCGCGCGCTCCGGCTCGGGATTCCGCCAGAACAGGGCGCGCTCCGTTCTCATCGTCACCGAGATTGCGCTCGCCCTGGTTCTGCTCGTAGGATCGGCGCTGTTCATCCGCACGGCGGTAGCGCTCAGCCGCGTGGACCCCGGATTCGATGCGCGCAGCGTGCTCACCATGCGCATGTCGTTCGGCGAGGAGCGATTCACCAGCTCGATGGCGGTGGAACAGGCCATACGTGACGGTGTGCAGCGTGTGGAGACCATCCCGGGCGTCGAGCTTGCGAGCGCTACCTGCTGCGTGCCGCTGCAGGGCGGCTATGGCTTGCCGTTCACGATCGCCGGCCGGCCACTCACCAACGGGCCGTACAGCGGCGGCGCCGCGTGGACGACCGTCTCGCCAGGCTACTTCGAGGTATTCAGGATCCCGGTCAAGCGCGGCAGGACGTTCACGGATCGCGATGATGCGAACGGTACCCCCGTGGCCATCATCAACGAGGCGATGGTCAGGGAGTTCTGGCCGGATGGCAACGCGATCGGTGCACACATCACGATCGGCCGCGGCGTGATGAAGCCATTCGCCACCGAGCCGGAACGCGAGATCATCGGGGTCGTGGGTGATACCAGAGATGGTGGACTCAACAACGATCCGCAGCCGCAGATGTTCGTGCCGCAGGCGCAGATCCCCGACGCCGTGAACGCGCTCAATACTCGCCTCGCGCCCATGGCGTGGGTGGTGCGCACCCGGACGGAGCCACTCGCCCTGAGCAAGGCGATCCAGGAGCAGCTCCGCCAGGCCACCGGCCTCCCGGTATCGAGCATCACATCGATGGATGATGTGGTGCACGCCTCGACGTCGCGCCAGCGCTTCAACATGTGGGTGATGACGGTGTTCGCCGCATCGGCGCTCGTGCTCGCGACGATCGGCATCTACGGCCTCATGGCGTACACCGTGGAGCAGCGCACGCAGGAGATAGGGATCCGGCTCGCGCTCGGTGCCGACGGATCACGCGTGAAGAACATGGTCGTCTTGCAGGGAATGCGGCTCGTGCTGGTGGGCGTGGTGGTCGGCGTCGCGGCCTCGTTCGGGCTCACGCATATCATCGCGACTTTCCTGTTCGGAGTTGCGCCGTGGGATCCGTTGGTGCTCGTGGGTGTGCCGCTCCTGCTCACTACCGTGGCACTGATCGCCGTGTGGTGGCCGGCACGACGAGCGAGCCAGGTGGATCCGCTCAACGCGCTGCGCTACGAGTAGGCGACCGCGCTCGGGAGTCGGTCCGGAGGTCAGCCCCTCCATATCCTCGATGCCGAGCGGCGCGTGGGTGACGCGTGGCGCCGGCGGTGGGACTCGCTGCGCCTCTTCACGCCCACCGCGTACCGCGGGCTGCCGGGGATGCCATTCCCCGCGCCGCCCGCACACTTTCCGGACAAGGACGAGGTGGCGGACTACCTCTCCACTCCAGCGAGTACCGAGCGCGCTCCGTGCGCGGCGAGGTGCTGCGCGGAGCAGGTGGCCGGCCGCGTCGAGCCCGCCGAGAACGCCGTGTCGATCTGAAGGCCTGCACCCGGGCTGTGGGACGGTCGCGCGCTTTCCGAGCGGCTGCCGCCGGGGTAGATTGGCGCGACCGTAATCAGGAGCGCGCATGGCGGATGAGAGCACGAGCCACAGGCGGGGCGTGCGCTCACCGAGCGTTGGCTGCAGCACGGTATCGCCGCCATCCCGGACGCGCTGTTCGCCGACGCCGCGCACCTCTCGCGCATGTCGCGCAGCACATTCGGCTTCCCGCCGTCGGCGATGCAGATGGCGAGGCCGCTACCGGCCGGCGGTGCGCCGACGGCCGCCGCGCCGAGTCAGAACCTGCGGTAAGTCAATGCGGTGTGACCATTCCGGTCATGCCGCACCAATACAAAACGAGAGTGTGACGATGAAGGAAAGAATTGCCGCGATGCGGGCGGCGGCGTCGCGATCGGGTTCGAGCGCTCTGGAGCTGGGCATCGTGCTGTCCTTCTGCATCGCCCTGCTCTTGCCCACGACGGCATGCACGCAGGCGGATGCGGCGACCGCGGATACCGTGGTCGTGAAGGGCGGCTGGCTCTTCGATGCGGTGCACGACGACGTGCGGCGAAACACCGGCATCGTCATAGTGAGCGGCAAGTTCTTCGAGGTGGATGCCGATCTTTCCGGCCGCGACTTCGCGGGAGCGCGCGTCGTGCAGCTGGATGACGACGAATACATCCTCCCCGGGATCTTCGATCTTCACGCGCACTACAACGTGAACCTCTTCGGTCACAACAGGCGCGACGAAGTCGTAGTGCAGCCGGTCGTGTATCTGGCGAATGGCGTCACATCCACGTTCCCCGCGGGCGAGTACGACCCGGAGGACATGGCTGCGCTCCGGGAGCGCGTGGACCGGGGCGACCAATCCGGCCCACGCATCTACAATTCGGGGCCGTACTTCGGGAGCGTGCGGAAAGGGTGGGATCCCGACAAGCTCACGCGTGATTCGATCTATGCCGAAGTGGACTACTGGGTGTCGCGTGGAGTGAAGGGCTTCAAGGCCAAGGGGATCGGTCCAGTGCAGCTGCGCGCGCTGATCGAGCGGGCGCACCAGCACGGCCTTACCGTGACCGGACACCTGGGGTCGGGCTACCGCGGGAGCGTCAATCCCAGGGATGCTATCATGATGGGCATCGACCGCGTCGAGCACTTCATGGGCGGCGATGCGCTGCCGGCGACGCGCTCCGCCTACGCATCGCTCGTCAACCTGAACGTCGACTCGCCGGAGTTCCACCGGATCATCCAGCTCTACCTGCAGCACCACGTCTACTTCGATGCCACGCTCACGGCGTACGGCTATGCGGCGAAGAACGACGGGGACGAAGCCTTCACGCACTGGGTGGACGAGACGAAGTTCCTGACGCCCTACATGCGATCCGAGCTGAAGAAGCGTCCGCCCAGCAAGGTGAGCGAGCAGTTCGACCGCATATATCGCATCAAGCCCAAGGCGCTCAAGGCCTTCTACGATGCCGGCGGATTCGATCTCATAACTCTGGGGACCGACCACCCCAGCACCGGCGAGTACCTGCCGGGCTTCTCGTCGCACCGTGAGATGTTCGCGATGGTACGAGCCGGGATTCCGGCGGCGAAGGTTCTCGAGATAGCCACCATTCACGGCGCGCGCGCGATTGGAATGAGCGATCGACTCGGTACCATCGAGACCGGAAAGCTCGCTGACCTCTTCGTGGTTCGCGGGAATCCGCTCGAGGACATCCGGAACACGCGCAACGTGCAGCTCGTTATGAAGGGCGGCGTGGTGTACGATCCGGCCGCGTTGCTGAAGTCGGTGGAAGGAAAGCTCGGCCCTGCCGGGCCGGGGGACGCCGCGAACTGGTAGCGAGCGCTCCGACTCCGGAGCTCGTGCCGCGAATTGGACGTGACGACACGCAGCGGGGCGAGATCGTGATCAATGTTACGAGCTCGCCCTGCACACCGGGTCTGGGTCCGCTGTGGAAGAGGGAATAAGTTGAAGCGTTGGCCAGTTCGCCCGCTTCGATGCCGCCAGCGAGTCTCGTTTCCTCGAGGTGCCGATGATCATCGTCCACGTCCACGTGCATGTGAAGCCCGATTCCGTGGAAGACTTCGAAGCCGCCACGCTCGAGAACGCGGGCAACAGTATTCGTGAGCCGGGAGTCGTGCGCTTCGATGTCGTACGACAGGAGGACGACCCTACCCGCTTCGTTCTGATCGAGATCTACCGTACCGCCGATGACCCCGCGCGCCACAAGGCGACCGCGCACTACACGGCATGGCGCGACGCGGTAGAGCCGATGATGGCGGAGCCGCGCCGAAGCGTGCGATACCAGGAGCTCTTTCCCGAGTCGGTCGCGTGGGAGCTGCCACGCTGAGCTTCGAGATCGCGCTGCCCGCGCGCATCCTTTTCGGTGAAGGACGGCTAGCCGAGGCGGGCGCGCTCGCCGCCGGGATGGGCACGCGCGCGCTGGTGGTGGAGGGGGCGAGCGGTCGCGCCGAGCCGCTGGTCGAACTGCTCCGCGCGAGCGGTGTCATCACAACACGAGTGACGGTGCCAGGCGAGCCCACCACCGCGCTCGTTCAGCGCGGCGCCGAGCACGCGCGCAGCGAGAGGTGCGATGTGGTGCTTGCGCTCGGCGGCGGGAGCGTGATCGATGCGGCGAAGGCCATCGCCGCGCTCATCACCAATCGCGATCCAATCCTCGATTATCTGGAGGTGGTGGGGAAAGGGCGGCCGATCACCGAGCGTCCAACCCCGCTCATCGCCATCCCGACCACCGCGGGCACGGGTGCGGAGGTCACGCGGAACGCGGTATTGATGGTGGAGGAGAAGCGGGTGAAGGTGAGCCTGCGCAGCTCCCTCATGCTCCCGGCCGTGGCGCTGATAGATCCGGTGCTCACCTACACTGTGCCGCACGCGATCACGGCGAGCACCGGGCTGGATGCTCTGACGCAGTGCATCGAGCCGTTCGTGACTCCGATGGCGAACCCGATCACCGACTCCGTGGCGCGAGAGGGGATGCGTCGAGCGGCGGGTGCGCTCCGGCGCGCGTTCCGGGACGGGAGCGATGTGGAAGCGCGGCGCGACATGACTGTCGCAAGTCTCTGCGGCGGGCTGGCGCTCGCCAACGCGAAGCTGGGTGCCGTGCACGGCTTCGCCGCTCCGCTCGGCGGGATGTTCCCCATCCCGCACGGCACCGCCTGCGCTTGCCTTCTCCCTTCGGTGGTGGACACGAACGTGCGTGCCCTCCGTGCGCGCGCCCCTGACTCGCCGGCGCTCGCGCGCTACGATGAGGTCGCACGGACGCTCACCGGGAGAGCGGATGCGCGCGCCGAAGATGCGGCCGTCTGGCTGCGCGCGCTCGTGGACGACCTGGGGATCCCGAAGCTCGCGGAGTACGGAGTGAATTCAGCGGACATCGGCCGCGTGGTCGAAAAGGCGAGAGTGGCGAGCAGCATGCGGGGGAATCCCGTAGAGCTGACCGACGAGGAGCTGGGAGAGGTGCTGAGCAGCGCGGTGTAGAGTCGCACGGAGGGTCGAGTGATGTACACGGACCGGCTCCGCATCATCGGCGTGACCGCGCTCACCTGCGCGGGGTGTACGGTGACGCCGGCGTCACCGTCGAGAGAGGCGCTGCGGCACGAGCTGGAACAGTATCGCAGCCGGCGCGGCACGCTCGTATCAGCCGAGACGACGTTCACCGGGATGCGCGGGCGCTATGCCATGTACCGCGTCCGCATTGCGAGTGACGCGGGGCTCGTCGCGACCGGTCGGCTACTGCGTCCCGGACGCTACATCGACAGCGGCTTCACGCGCCGCCGCTATCCTGCCGTTCTCCTGAACGATGGTCGGGAGCTCGACAGCCGGGCGGTGGACCACCTCCCGCGTGACTTTGGCGACGTCGTCGTGCTCTCACTCGACTATCCGGCTGCTTTCCCGTTCGAGATCCACCTCGGCGATGCGCTCTTTCACGGCCGGAAGCTACGCGAGGCGGCCGAGGAAGTGCCTTCGCTCTTCTCACTCGGCGCGTCGTACCTCGCCGGCCGCGTAGATGTCGACCCCGGTCGCATCGCCATCGCGGCCACCTCGTTCGCCGTTCCCTTCGCGGTCATCGCGGCTGCGCTCGATGAGCGCTTCCGCAACGTGGTGCTAGTCTACGGCGCCGGCGATCTGGATCGTGTTCTGGCAGCCAACCTCACGCTCAGGCCGCGTGCGCTACGGCAGGCCGCCGCCTGGCTGGCGATGCGCCCGTTCCGCGACCTGGAGCCCGAGCGCTACGCGGCGCTCATAGCACCGCGGCCGCTCGTCATGGTCAACGGGATCGACGACCCGCAGATGCCGCGCTCGGCCGTGGAAGCGCTCTACACCGCGGCGCGTGAGCCGAAGTCACTCGTGTGGCTGCGCACTGGGCATCTCATGCCGACCGACAGTGCGCTCATTCGGGCGCTCGTCGACACCGCGCTCGCGCGGCTCCCGATACTGCACGGAGTGAGGCGCACCGGCGACTCGACAGTGCGGGAGCGCGCCCAGCGTCGAGCGGCACGGCTCCCGCGAGGGTCAATTGCGACTCGCGACATCCCCCGCGGGCCGCGCCTGCACCACTACCGTACCGTGCATGAACGGATGGATGTGACAGGTATACGTGAACGTTCCCGCCGTCGTGAATACGCGGCTGATGGAGACGCCGGCGTTGGAGCCGGGAATGTCGGCGGGTGCACCGGTCTTCGCGTCGAAGAACACATCGTGCGCGATGCTGCCGAACGCGAAGGTGACGTTGTCGCCCGCGGTGACGGTGAGCGACGCGGGCGAGAAAGCCAGTGACGGTGTAGCGTCGACCGTACCCGGATCAGCCAGAGGTGCACCGCTGTCGGAGGGGCCGGTGGCTCCGCCGCAGCCGAGCAGGAGGACGAGCACGGTGAGCGCCGTGGCGCCGGTACCGGCACGCTTCCCGGTAATGTTCGTGTGCATCATGGTTTGCTCCTCGTCGATGCGTGATCTTGCCAGTGAATGCGCGACCCGCGGCGCTGCGCGCAGCGCCGCGGGTCGCTGTCATGAGTACCGGAGATGTGGTCCGGTTATTCCCACTCGCGCACGGTGCGCCCGCCGGAGCCGTTCACGGTCGTGGACACCGGCATTGGATGCGCTGCACGGATGGTCTATTCTCTACCGCCGTTGTCGGCGCAGCACCGCCGTGCCGGCCTCACCCAGCGACCAGAGCGATGCGCCGAGCAGCACGACGTCCTTCACCACGAACTGGCCGCCAGCGCCGAGGAGAGGGAATGCGTGCATCGTGTCCCACATGCCGGGCGCGGTCACGAGGAAGCTCAGTGTGGTGAGAAACGTTCCCACCGCGAGCGCGCTACCGAGTACGGCCATCCTCGCCGACACCGGACGCAGCGCGATGCCCAGCGCCGCCACGATCTCGATCACACCGATCACGCGTGATGCTGCCTGCACGCTCCAGACCGAGTACATCCATGCCAGCAGCGGGCTGGTCGAGACGAGGGGACGAATCCCTTCCGCTTCCGCTGGAGTGAACTTGAGGATTCCGATCGCCAGGAGGACGAGCGCGACGCCGTAGCGTGCGATCGTGACTCCAGCCAACGCGACGGTGTCGGTGCGCGGAGCGGCGCTGCTTGCCAGGGGAGAAAGCTCTGGTGAGAACGCCGCTGCGTCCGCCGCTCGCGGGCCGAAGTCGGGATTTGCGTTGCCGAGGTATGTCATGGGAGTGAGCGGGTGCGAGTGAAGTGTGCCCGAGCACCGCTATACAAACGATGCCGCACGACAGGTAGCCGGTCGGCTGCTCCCGAGTTCCCGCCGCATCGCGCCACCCGCCCGAGGCGGAGTCGTCGGCTCGCTCTCGCCGAGCACCCCGCGCACCGGCGACGGGAACTCCGTGCCGCGATGTGGCTACGTGACGACGCGCTCCAGATAGCGCGGCCGGCGAGCGTCCACGCTCCGGTCTCCTTCGCACACTTCACTTGGAGAGTCACACAGCCATGAACACCAGCCGCGGGATACCGCCCATTCCCCCAGTCGCATCATGGACCTCGCTATTGCTCGTGTCGCTCACGATCGCTGCGTGCAACGACGCACCGGTCGAGCCGAGCGCTTCCACCGTCCCGAGTCGATCTGTTGCCGCTTCGGTCTCGAAGGATGATGGCAGCAGTCGTCCAGGCGCTGTCTACACTCTGACCAACGCCGCCGGCGGCAACGGCGTGATCGCCTTCCATCGTGCTCCCGACGGCGCCCTGACACCCATCGCCACCTTCGCCACTGGCGGACGAGGAACCGGTGGCGGTGTCGATCCGCTCGAGTCACAGTACGCCGTCGTACTGAACGAGAGCCACGATGCGCTGTTTGCCGTCGACGCCGGTAGCGATCAGCTGTCCAGCTTCCGCGTCGGCAGCGATGGCGCGCTCGCGCTCGCCGGTACGGTGCCCTCGGGAGGAAAGCGCCCGATCAGCATTGCGGTGCATGACAACCTGCTCTATGCACTCAACACCGGCGACAACACCGTGAGCGGGTTCCGGGTCACGGGCGCTGCGCAGCTCGTGGCGCTCCCCGGCAGCACGCGGTCGCTCGCCACCGGCGCGAGTGGCGCGGCGGCCATCCGCTTCACCTCGGACGGCCGCTTCGTCATAGTCACCGAGCGCCTCAGCAATCGACTCGAGGTCTTGCCCGTGCGGCACGACGGCCGACTTGGCGCGCCCGTCGTCACGGCTGCCAACGGCTCCGCGTCGTTCGGTTTCGACATCACCACGCGCAACCAGCCCATCGTATCCGAGACCCAGGGATCGCTCACCTCCTACGCGCTCGCCAGCGGCGGCGGCCTGACTCCGATCACCGCCTCGATCTCCACTGGTGGCGCCGCGGCGTGCTGGGTGACGATCACCAGCGACGGCCGCTTCGCCTACGCGACCAATGCCGGCAGCAATACGGTGGCGGGCTTCTCGGTCGATGAAGGCGGGCATCTCGCGGCGCTCACACCGGATGCGGCTACGGGCGACGCAGGTGCGGGTGCCAGCCCGATCGATCTCGACCACGTGGGCACGCGCTTTCTGTACGCGCTCGAAGCTGGCACCGGCACGATCGCGACATTCGCGATCGACTCCGGCGGCAAGCTGGCCGCGCGACCGGACACGCCTGCCGGAGCGCCCGCTAGTGGGTTGCAGGGCATAGCGGCATTCTGAAGCGAGGAAGCTCGAGCGATCTGGTCGATGAACACCGCAGGTTCCGAGCGACCAAGTAGCTTTCATCCATGCCAGAATCGGCACGCTCTTCTCCCGGCACCCTCGTGCTGCTGCACGGTCTCGGACGCACGGAGCGATCGATGCGTCGTCTCGCGGCCGAGGGTGCACGGCGCGGCTATCGCGTGCGGAACGTCGGCTACGCCTCGCGCCGCGCAGGGATTTTCGCGCACGCCGAACGAGTGGGGCTCGCGCTTTCCGCGCTACCTGAGGATGGCGGACCGTTGCATGCGGTCACGCATTCCATGGGTGGCATCGTTCTCCGCGCGGCGTTGGCCGGCGGATGGGTGGCGCCAGAGCGGCTCGCGCGAGTGGTCATGCTCGCGCCACCGAACGGCGGGAGCGAGCTGGCCGACTGGCTCGCCCGGACGCCGCTTCTTCGCCTCGCGGTCGGGCCCGCGGGGCCGGAGCTCTGCACCGGTGCCGGTGGCGTCCCGGGCACCCTGCCGCCGGCGCCGTGCGAGATCGGTGTCATCGCGGGTGCCGCGCCGCGCCGCACGCTGGCCGCGTCACTCTTCGGCGGCCCGAACGACGGGAAGGTGAGCGTCGCGGGTGCGGCTGTGGACGGGATGCGCGACCTGCTGGTCGTGCCGCGCGGTCACACCTTCATCATGAATGCACCAGAGGTGATTGCGCAGGCGTTCTACTTCCTGGAGCACGGCGCGTTCGATAGGCCGGACGGCGACCACACCTGGCGTCACACCGCCGGCGCCGGCAGCTCTCCTCCCACGAGAAACACCTCCCTCTCGAACGTGAACACCTCGCGTCCGAAGTAGTCGCGCTTCGTGAGCTCCACGATCTCCGGCGTCGCCACACACTGCCACGTCTCGAGGTCGCGCGGCTTCGCTCGCCCGAACACGTCGGGCGTGAACGCTCCCACGTTCGTGCCGCCGTTCGGGTCGCGCGCCGAGGGATACCTGAACAGCTCCACCTCCGCCGCGCGCATCGCCGCACCCAGCGACTGCGAGGAGTCGTAGCGCACGGGTGACGCTATGGTGCGGCGGTACGCGTCGAAGGGCGGTGCGGTGAGATCGATGCCGCGCGCCGAGCGCGCCTTCGCGCGAAACACGGTGAGCGGCGTGGAGATCACACCCAGGTCGGCGTGGGTGCCCGCGCGAAAGACGAAACGGTAGTACGCCACGTCCGCGAACGCGGTCTCGCGCTTCTCCGATCCGTACCAGATGCCGCGCTCGAGCCGCGTGCCGAAGCGCGTTCCGTGTCTGAGCGGCGGGTAGCGGAAGGGCGTGGAGAGGAGATAGTGCCGGCGGCCGTGCGTGTGGTCGGGCGGCTTGGCGCCATCGATGAGCTCCTCGAGAACTATCTGCTCGTCCGCGCTCGACACGAGCTTGCGTGTGGAGAGCTGGTGCTGCGCCTCGACCGCGCGCCACGGGTCGAGCCGCAGCTCGCGGATCTCAGAGTCGCCCGCGCATCGCGTCCAGATACTGGACGACATCTACCAGCCCCTCCACTGTGAGAATTCGCTCGGCCGGTATGCCGTCCAGATGCTCGTTCTGGGCGCGCAGCCAGAGGCGCGCCTTGTCGTCGTCGCCACCCACGAGCGCGTCCAGCGAGCGGTACGCCCGCAGGAAGAGGAGCGCCAGCTCTCCCTCCTTGCTCTTCGGATCGAGCCCGCGCGCGAACCGGAGCCGCGAGACAGTGGCCTCGCTCGTACCGATCACCGCCGCGAGCTCGCGTCCGCGGAGCCCGAGCCGCTCGGCGGCGGCGAGGAGCGCGGTAGCGAGGACGGCTTCCGGGCGGGGCGCGGGGCGCCGGAGGGGAGTGGTCATCAGGTGCAAGAATAGCAGTATTTCCTTTCAGATGCAATAGTGCTGCCGCCGCGGTCGGGCGCGCGCGCGGGGCGTGCGGCGAGCTCCGGGCAGGGTGACGACGGAGCGATGCCTTGACAGTCACAGCAGGCGTTCGTACTATGGTGGCCCCAACACGTGTATACAATATCCGGGATGCTGTAGACGGCCACTGCCCGATCGTCCCGGCCGCACGTGTGACCCGATCGCTCGCCGCGATTCGCGGAGAGCTGCTCGAGCCAACTGCCCACGGAGACCGGAGACGAACGTGCTCAGGTCAGTACGCAGTGCTGGAATCCTGTCCAGAGTGGCCATCGGCTTCCTCGCAGCATCGGCTTGCGCGCGCACCGGCCAGCCCCGCCTGCCCG
>DATCXR010000287.1:0-5585 GCA_036565685.1 Gemmatimonadaceae bacterium | reverse complement strand
TCGCGCCGGGCCGCCGAAGCTCACCCGTACGCTCTGCGTGCGCTCGGCGTGCGGCGCCAGCGAGCCTATCGGTGCGGTGGCGATCGTACCGCCACCCATCTCGAGGACGAGCGTACCACCGGACACCGCTACCGGGCCATTGCGCAGCGTGGCGCGTACTTCGATCGTGTCACCGCTCACAACGGCGCGCGGCGCGTCGAGCGACGTCAGCGCGAGATCGCGCGCGGGCTCGCGCTGAACCACTTCCACCCGCGAGCCCGACGGGAGCTGCTCGAGAGAGGCGGGGTCATCGAGCTCACCATCCGTGACCAGCACGAGAGCGCGCCCCGAGGCGAGCGAGCGCTCGACGAGCGCACGAGCGCGGCTCGCATCATCAGCCGGCCGGGCAGGCGCGCGCGCCACACGCACGGAATCACCGAAGAGAACGAGCGAGTCCGATGCGAGGCGCGCCACGCGCTCGCGCGCGCGCCGCCAGAGGGCGCTGTCGCCACCGCGCTCCCAGCTTGCCGACGCGTCGAGCGCCACGAGCGGCTTTGGCGCGCGGCTGGGGCCCGAGGGCGCGTCGAGAACGAGCGCGAGGAGCAGCGTCATGGCGAGCGCTCGCAAACCGATGAGCACAGTGCTCCTCGCTCTCCGCCCCGACTCACGCCGTCCATACAACAAGACCGCGATCGCCACTCCGGCGACCGCGGCAACGAGCCATTTGAGCATTGGGGAAAGCTAACTCGCGTGCGCGAGGCGAACCCGGCAAGGGCGCACCCCGCGTATGCGGGGCGCTACCGGCTCGCCATCCGCTGCGTGCCCACCGCGCTCCTCGCGTCGAGCTGGGCGAGCAGCGTGGTCCTCATCGCATCGAAGCGCTCGCGCTCGGCTGCCGGAACGGGGAGTCCCGCCTTGTCACGCAGCGCCACGCGCGGATCGCGCTGCACCCCGTTCACGATCACCTCGAAGTGCAGGTGCGGGCCGGTGGCGAGGCCGGTCATTCCGACGTAGCCGATCGTCTGGCCGATGCTGACCCTGCGCCCGGAGCGCACGCCCTTCGCGAAGCCGCGCAGGTGGCCGTAGCGCGTCACGTAGCCGTTCGGGTGGCGGATGTCTATCGCGTTCCCGTAGCCGCCCTTGCGGCCGGCGAAGATCACCACGCCGTCGCCGATGGCGCGCACTGGCGTCCCGGAGCTGGCGGCGTAGTCGGTTCCCTTGTGGCTGCGCCAGGTGCCGAGGATCGGGTGCTTGCGGCGCCCGAACACGCTCGAGATCCGCCGGAAGGAAAGCGGAGCGCGCAGGAAGGCCGAGCGCATGGAGCGGCCATCCTCGTCGTAGTATTCCGCCCGTCCCGAGGAGGCCTCGTAGCGCACCGCGTCTACCTCCTTGCCGGAGAGCGCGAAGCGCACCGCAAGCACGTCGCCGATCCGGACTATTCCACCCGGTCCTTCCTTCCGCTCGAAGAGCACCTGGAAGTGATCGCCGTCGCGCAGGTCGCGGCTCATGTCCGCCTTGTACTCGTAGATGTCGCCGAGTGACCAGGCGAGCTCCGCGCGCGCATTGGCGGGAAGCACATCGGTAGCCGAGTCGTCGAGCGCCTGGTAAAGATTGGCGTGAACGGTTCCGCTGACCGTGAGCGTGTCCACCTTCCAGGGGAGGATCTCCTCGCTCCCGCTCCAGGTGGTATCGCCGTTGCGCCGAACGCGGATCAGTCGGTCGATCGCGAGATGAAAGATGACCTCCGACGGCAGCGAGTCGTCGCCGAACGTCCGCACGGAGACCGGCATTCCGGCGCGCACGCGGCGCGCGTCGATACCGCTGGCGGCGTGGAGCACGCGCACGATGCCGTCACTGCCGATGCCGCCGCGAGAGAGGAGGCCGGAAAGCGTCTCTCCCGCGTGCAGCGTATCGGCACGAACGTGCCAGATGGGCTCCGCCGGCGTGGCCGCGATGGCGGAATCGGCGCCCATCCGGGCGAAGGGCGCCGCCGAGCGCGGCGATGGAAGGTCGATCGTCAGGGCAGCGATGGCCAGTGCACCAACCACCAGCGCCGTGACGACGCGCGGCGATGGGCGCTTCAATCCATCTGCCTCCTGATGAAGGTCGGGATCTCCATGTCGTTGAGATCCTGGCTCGACTTGTCGGGGAGCCCGGAAGGCGGCTGAACCGACCGGCGGGCGTGCTCCGATGGCTGCGCCGAGCGTGAAGCGACCGTATTGAGACGCGGCGGACGCTGCGCCGGGAACGGAATCACCGGTGTGGCGAGCGTGTTCCGCACCGGCTGCGCCGGTTCGCTCTGCGCAGCGTGCGATCCCTGCACCAGGCGGTCGAAGCCGGTGGCGATGACGGTCACGCGAATTTCGCCCTGCATCGCCGGCTCGTTGACCGCGCCGAAGATGATCTCCGCATCGTCACCCACCGCGTCGTGCACCACCTCGTTGATCTGGTGCACCTCGCCAAGGGTGAGATCGCTGCCGCCCGTAATGTTGACCAGCACGCCTGTGGCGCCGCTGATGGACACGTTGTCGAGCAGCGGCGAGGAGATGGCCTGCTGCGCGGCCTCCATCGCGCGCAGCTCGCCGCGCCCCACTCCGGTGCCCATGAGCGCGGAGCCGCCCGCCTGCATCACGGTGCGCACGTCGGCGAAGTCCACGTTCACGAGGCCGGTGACGCTGATGAGATTGGAGATGCCCTGCGTGGCGTGAAGGAGAACCTCGTCCGCCTTCTTGAGCGCGTCGCCAAATGGAATCCCCTTCCCCACCACGGCGAGGAGGCGCTCGTTGGGGACCACGATCATCGTGTCCACCTGCTTGCGCATCTCCGCGATTCCCATCTCCGCCTGGCGCATCCGCTTGCGCCCCTCGAAGAGGAACGGCTTGGTGACGATCCCTACGGTGAGCGCGCCAGCTTCGCGCGCCATCTCGCACACGACGGGCGCCGCACCCGTGCCGGTACCGCCCCCCATCCCGCACGTCACGAAGACGAGGTCCGCGTTGGTGAGCACACGCGCGACCTCGTCACGGTTCTCCTCGATCGCCTGGCGTCCGATCTCCGGACGCGCTCCGGCACCGAGCCCTCGAGTGAGCTTCTTGCCGATCTGGATCTTAACATCCGACTTGGACGTGAGGAGCGCCTGAGCATCCGTGTTGACGGAGATGAACTCCACACCCTCGAGGTGCTCTTCTATCATCCGATTTACCGCATTGCCGCCGCCACCGCCGACGCCGACGACCTTCATGCGCGCGTTCTGCGGTGTGCTCTCCTCGAACTCGAAGATCATTGCGGAAGGAACTCCACTTGGTTGGAGGAACTTCGTGGTGCGGCTACTGAATCGGCGGGCTCGCTGCTGCTACTGGTGGCCGGCTCTGAAAACCAGCGCGAAGATAGGCCCAATATAACGCATCCATCCCGACAACACACTAACCCGTAACCTTCAATACTGCACCAGCAAAATACGATCAGAAGAAATCCTGAAGCCAGGCCTTGACACGCTGAGCCAGCCGGTCCATCCCGGGCGCGGACATGGCCTTTCTGCGCACGCCTGAGGCGCCGGCGATCCCCAGCGCCATGCGGTGCGCGCCGTAGAGCGCGAGCCCCACCGCCGTGGCGAAGCGCGGTGCCTCGACCGAGTCGCTCAACCCACCGATCCCGTCGGCCGGAGAGCCCACCCGCACACCGGTCCCGAACACATCAGCCGCGAGCTCCGCCGCTCCATGGATGGCAGAGCCGCCGCCCGTCAGCACGATGCCAGCGCTAAGCAGACCGGCATAACCGGCCGACGTGATGTCCCTGTTGACGAGCCCGAAGATCTCGTCGGTACGTTGATGGATGATGTGCGCGAGCGAATCGAGGCGGATCTGCCGCTCGCCCTGTGCCACAGTGCTCGGAAGCTCGATGACATCCTGCGACTCCGCCATGAGCGGTTCGTACGCGCAGCCGTACAACTCCTTGAGACGTTCCGCATCGCCCGCCGTAACGCCGATGCCGTGCACGATGTCGTTGGTGACGCTGTTGGCGCCGAAGCCCACCGTGCCGAGGTGGCGGATCTTCCCCTCATGGAAGATGGCGAGATCGGTGCTCCCCGCTCCCATCTCCACGAGAGCGACGCCCAGCTCCTTCTCGTCCTCGGTGAGCACGGCCAGCGCGCTCGCGAGCGGCTCGAGCACCAGCTCGCGAACCTTGTAGCCGGCGCGCTCGACGGCCTTGCGCAGGTTCATCGCCGGCGACGCGCCGATGGTCACCAGATACATCTCGGTCTCGAGGCGCATCCCGATCATACCGACCGGATCGCGGATCCCATCGTTCTTGTCTACCCGATACTCCTGCGGTATGGCGTGGAGGAGCTCGCGGTCCGTCGGGATCGCCTGCGTGCGCGCCACTTCCTTGGCACGCTCCACATCCGTGCGCGTCACCTCGTCGCCGTTGACCGCGACTACCCCCGAGCTGGTCATCGCCTGCACGTGCTCTCCGGCGATCCCCGCGTATACGTACTCCACCTGCACTCCCGCCATCCGCTCGGCATCCTGCATCGCCTTCGTGATCGAGCGCGTGGTCTCCGCTATGTCCGATACCACGCCGCGGCGCAGCCCGGCGGTGCGCGCCTGGCCCACGCCGAGAACCTTGATGTTCGGATGCTTGGGGAGATCGCCCACGACCTCCGCGATGATGGCGGTGGTGCGCGACGAGCCGATGTCGAGGCCGGCTACGAGCCTTTCCGGGTTCATTGCAGCCTCGCGATGACCTGGTCGCGGAAGCGCAGGTCGAGCTGGGCGATTCGCGCTCCGCGGCGTGCCAGGTCGTTCTCCACGGGGACGATGTCCCCCAGTCTGGCGGCGCTGACTCCGGTGCTGGCCAGCACCGAGTACGAAGGAAGTGTCAGCTCGACGTCGCCATGTGAGTTGCGCCGAGCCGCGCTGATCCTGCGAAAGAGGCGGGGGCTCTCATCGCGCACGTCGGCGAGGAGCGAGAGGAGCGCGGTGTCGGCGCGCTGCACCACTGGCAGGTCCACGTCCACTCGACTGGGATCGATAGGCAGGGTCGCGCCGTCCTCGTCGAGCACGCCCAGCCCGCGCGCGACCGGGACGAAGGCCACTGGCAGGTTCTCCGTCACGTGCACCTCGAGCGTCCCCGGCAGCTTGCGCTCGAGACGAGCGGCGCGAATCTCCGGGTGCGCCGTGAGGCGCTCGGTGAGCGAGTCGAGATCAGTCCAGATCGAGATGGTCGTGTCCACTCTGAGGAGCGAGAGAATCTCACGAGGAGGCAGGTACCGTTGGCCGGAGACTTCCACGTGCCGTATCTGAAAGTACGACATGTGAGAAAGGATGCGAGGCCCCCACCACGGAGCGCTCACCGCCGCGGCCAGCGTGAGCACGGCCGCCCCTCCCCAGAGCCCCGCACGCGAGGTGAGCACGCTCACCACCTCCATGACGCGCGTCATGCCGCCGCCGTCAAACGCGCGAGCAACTCGGGGCCTGTCCGGGTTATGTCGCCCGCTCCGAGCGTGATCACGACGTCGCCGCTCCTGACCGCGCCCGCCAGAGCGGCGGCCAGATCGCCCCGCTCCCCGCGCCAGGCGAGACGGCCCGCGGAGCGAGTCGCGGAGC
>DATCXR010000278.1:0-30579 GCA_036565685.1 Gemmatimonadaceae bacterium | reverse complement strand
GCGGCGATGGTACGCGACCGCGAGCTCGCGCGCGAGGACGCGCGCGACCTGCTGCGCGAGGCGTGGGTGCGCGGCGAGGATCCGCTGAGTCTTCTCGTGGATTGGCGCGTCGCGCGCCGCTTCCGCGTCGAGCAGCCGGTGATGGAGCCGCTTCCCCAGGCGAGTGAGCTGGAGGCCATGGAGCTGGCGCCGCGGCTCGCCGCGCGAATCAAGGACCTTGGCAGCGACGAGCACCCCGACGAGCGCGACGCCACGCGCGAAGAGAGTCCCTCGCTCCTTGGCGCCGCGGTCTGGCGGCTCGCCCAGGTAGCGCATGCCACCGACGCGCCGCCGCAGACGCCGGTGGTGGTGTCGCTGGCGAGCAACCGCGGGCAGCTACTCGGCCCGGCCGCGTTGTCGGCTGGCGAGCGGAAGGCACGTGCTCGTTTCGTGGAGCGCACCACCAACGAAGAGGAGTTGGTGGCCGAGCATGCGTTGGTGGAGCGGGCCGCGCCCGGCGAGAGCGTGGCGCGCACCACGCTCACTGCGGCGGTAGCGCTGCGCGCCTACGCCCAGGAGACGCCCTGGTTCCAGGGCGACAGCGGTCCCACGCCGCGACAGCTCTATGACACTTACGGTCTCGCATCCGTGACCTTCGATCCGGGGACGCGCGATGCGTGGAAGCCGTACTACCTCACCATGCTTTCCACTGCGCTGCGCGATCTCGAGCGCGTGGTGCCGTCGCTCGACCTCACGGGTCTGCACGTGCGCTTTGGCGAGAGCCCGATGCACGATCTCGCGCTCGCGCTCCACGACCCGCGGCAGCGCACGATCTACCTTCCGCTCGCCACGGGCGCCGGCACGATAGCGCACGAGATAGCGCACGACGTCGACTGGCAGGCCGCTCGCACCCGCTACGCGGTGCGCGGCGACTATGCCACGGACCTCGCCGTGCGCGACAAGCGGAGGAGCCGGCTCGCGGCGTCGATGCGCGGGCTGCGCGCCGCGTCGCCGGTAGTCGCCGAGGACGGCCTGGCGGGGCCTGCGCGCAGCGCGCGACCCACCGAGGTGTTCGCGCGTGGCCTCGACTGGTTCGTGGCGGTATCGTTGGCGCACCAGGGACGCATCGATGGATACCTCTCGTCGGTGCAGGATGATCTGCTCACTGGCTACGTGACCGTCACGCCGCCGGATGTCACCGGACAGGCCGGCTCGGCACTCGTGGGAGTGCTGGACGACGTCGCCCCGCCGGGCCCCGGGCTGCGCGACTGGTTCCTCACCCGCTACGGTCCTCAGCGCTCGCTCACTCCGTACGATCTCGTGCGCCGCGTGCTCGAGGCGACACTCGACAGCGGCCAGGCGGCGGACAGCGCCTCGGTCGAGACGCTGGAGCGGCTGGTGCGCCCCGTGGCGCGCGCGAGGGACGATGTGCTGGCGCTCGTGGATGCGGGGAGCTGTCGCCCCGGAGAAGCGCGCGACGACCGGGACATCGTCGAAGCGCGCATGCACCTGGTGGAGTTCGCCGCGAAGGCGCGCGCTACCGGGATCATGCGCGAGCGCGGCAGTGTAATCGCCGCGCCTGAAACCTGGCGTTGGGCCGCCGTCGCGCCTTACACGGCCACGCAGCCCTTCCTGTTCGATGACGCGCTGCGCAACGCGCTCGTGGGCGAGCTGGCCGCGCGCGCCGAAGCGCTCGACCACTTCGAGCCGAGCGGCGACGACGTGCCGCTGCACAGCGGCGTCTACGGCTGCTCGGCCACCGAGTCCTGAATGCCGCCTGCGACCGACCCGCTCTCCGAGCTTCAGCTTCTCGTCCGTTCGCGCTACTCGCTCATAAGAGTTTCGGGCGCCGAGGAGTCGAGGGTGGAGGAGCTGATCGATAAAGTGGCGGCAGCGATGAAGCTGCCGCTCTTCACGTGGACCAGCTCCAAGGGGCTGCGCCGCTCGGGGATGCTCAACTGCATCTACGATACGGCGCGCCCCGAGATGGCGCTCGCGCACGTGGAAGCGGCGGGGATTCCCGCGCTCTATCACTTCGAGGGGCTGGGGCCCGCGCTCGCGGATCCCGCGATGGCGGTACGTCTGAAGGACGCCGCGGCGCTCTTTGCGGAGCAGCGCGGCGCGATCTTCCTCTCGTCCATCGAGAACGACTTCCCCGACGCGCTGCGTGATCTCGTGACCACCTTCGAGCTCCCGGCGCCTGGTGTGGCGGATTACGGCGCGATCGTGGATCGGGTGGTGCGCGAGCTGTCCGGCAGATCGCCCGTGCGGCTCGAGCTGAGCGACGAGGAGCGCTCGCGGCTGATCGCGAACCTCAACGGACTCACGCTCCTCGATTCGGAGAGGATCCTCACGCGGGCGATCCTCGAGGATGGGGCGCTCTCCGCCAACGATCTCGGCCTCGTGGTGCAGGCGAAACGCGAGATGGTGGAGCGCGACGGGCTGCTCGAGTACTTCGCGCCCGAGCGTTCGCTGAACGAAGTGATCGGGATCGACGGACTCAAGAGCTGGCTGTCCGAGCGGCGTCGCATCCTGGCGGAGCCCGAGCGCGCTGCCGCCTTCGGCCTCTCCTTCCCGCGAGGGATTCTCCTGCTCGGCGTTCCGGGCTGCGGAAAGAGTCTCTGCGCCAAGGCCGTGGCGCGCGACTGGGCGCTCCCGCTCCTGCGCCTCGACACCGGCGCGCTCTACGACAAGTACGTGGGTGAGACCGAGAAGCACTTCCGCACGGCACTCTCGACGGCCGACCGGCTCTCGCCGATCGTGCTCTGGATAGACGAGATCGAGAAGGCCTTCGCCGAGTCGTCGGGGAGCGAGGATGGCGGCCTCTCCACGCGCGTGCTCGGTGGATTCCTTTCCTGGATGCAGGAACGGAAGAGCAGCGTGTTCGTCGTGGCGACCGCGAACGACATCCAGCGCCTCCCGCCCGAGCTGTTGCGCAAGGGGCGCTTCGACGAGATTTTCTTCGTGGATCTGCCGGACGAGAATGCGCGCCGTGAGCTCTTCGAGCTCTACCTCGCCAAGCGCGGCCAGCCGAGCGAGAAGTTCGATGTCGGAGCACTCGTCACGGCGTCCAGCGGCTTCAGCGGAGCGGAGATCGAGCAGGCAGTGGTCTCCGCGCTCTACGGTGCCTTCTCCTCGCACGGCGAGCTGTCCACGGCCACCCTTCTCGATGAGCTGTCACGAACCCGTCCCCTCTCGCGCACCATGGGTGAGAAGCTCGACGCGCTGCGCGCCTGGGCGCGCGAACGTACCGTGCCTGCCGCCGGGAGACCGGCGCCGCGCGAGCGGCAGCTGAGCACCGCGCGCTGACGAACCCCGCATGACCACCACCGCGCGCTACGAGCAGCAGGTGGACATCGAGACCCCCGAGCAGGTGGTGGTCTCGTACACGATAGCGGGAATCGGTGCCCGCTCGGCGGCGGCGCTCATCGATTACGCCACCATCGGGGTGGCGATCGTGGTGCTCTGGGTCCTCCTCATCATGCTCGCGCGCGCCATCAGTCCCGGCGCGGATCAGACCGCCGATACCACGGCGGCGCAGAGCTCCGGAGCGTGGGCGGCCTCGCTGGTGGTGCTCACCACGTTCGCGCTGCAGTGGGGGTACTACGTTCTCTTCGAGGCGCTCTGGGACGGCCAGACGCCGGGAAAGCGTCGGCTCGGGATCCGTGTGGTGCAGGACGGCGGCTACTCCGTTTCTTTTGCCGCCTCCGCCGTGCGCAACATCGCGCGCGTGGTGGACATGCAACCGGGTCTGCTCTACTCGGTGGGGATCGTGAGCGCCGTGTCCTCCAGATCCGGGAAGCGCCTGGGCGACATGATGGCCGGAACCATCGTCGTTCGCGAGCGTGTGGCGAAGGCGGCGCAGCCTGCGATTCAGGAGGAGGCGGCCGGCCCCGAGCTCACCACTTCGCTCTCGGATCCGGACTTCGGTCTGCTCGACCGTTTCGTGGAGCGGCTCGAGTCGCTCGACGCCGACCGCAGGCGGACGATCGCTGCGCATCTGGTGGATCGCTTCCGCGACGAGATCGGCACGAGCGGGAGCCCGCCGCCGGCCAGTCTCCTGGCGCTGCATGAGCGCGAGAAGGCGGCGCGTGCGGCAGGGGCGGCGCCGCGCGGAGCGACGGGAGCCGAGCGCGAGCGAAACGCGATCGTGGCGCGCGGAGCAGTGCGGTGGAGCGCGTTCGCAACCGCGCTCGCCGAGGCGCAGCGGCGCGGCCTCAGAGCGATGTCGGAGAAAGAGGTGAGCGACTTCGTGGCGAGCTACCGCGAGGTGGCCACCGACCTCGCGCGGCTGCGCACCGCATCGCGCGCTTCGGAGGGCGGTCCCGCGCTCGGCGGCGACGCGCTCTTCTACGTGAGCCGGCTCGTCGGCGCGGGACACAACCTCCTGTACCGGCAGCGGCAGCTCTCGTGGCGGAGCATCTCGAACTTTCTCTTCGTGAGCATGCCGCGCGAGCTGCGACGCTCCGCTATCCCCATTCTGGGAGCCGCGGTGCTCCTCTTCGGGCCAATGGCAGTGAGCTATGCTGTGGTAACCGCGGAGCCCGCGCTCGCCGAGCGACTCCTCCCGCCAGGGATGATAGATCGCGCCGAGGAGGGCGCCGCCCGCGCGCGCAACGGCGACAAGGCCTACATCTCGGTAAAGGAGTTCGAGCGCCCGGTGATGGCGAGCCGGATAATCGCCAACAACGTGCAGGTCACCTACGCCGTCTTCGCCTTCGGGATCACGGCAGGCATTCTCACCGTATTGATGCTCGTCTTCAACGGAGTGAGCATCGGCGCCGGCTTCGGACTGTACGCTAGCAAGGGGATCTTCAACCAGATCGGCGAGTTCGTTCTGCCGCACAGCGTCTTCGAGCTGAGTGCCATCTGCATCGCGGCGGGAGGCGGGCTTCTGATCGCTTCCGCGCTGCTCCTGCCCGGAGCGTACACTCGCGCCGAGGCGCTCGTGATCAAGGGGCGCCGTGCAATCCGGCTGATAGCCGTCTCCACCGTGCTGCTCCTCTTCGCGGGGACGATCGAAGGGCTCATCTCGCCGCGCACCGACATCCCGCTCTGGGTGAAGTGGAGCATCGCCGGAACGTGCGCGATCGCGCTCGCCGCCTACGTATCGCTCGGCTGGCGGCCGGGTGAGGAAGAGCCGGGAGAGGAGTTCGCCTACAGCGAGCCGCGCGCCTTGATCTCGAGGTAGCGGTTGATCACCGCCGGGGTCATCTCGGCGGGCGACACATCCAGCACCTGCACGCCTGCGCGCCGCATCCGGAGCAACGCTTCCTCGCGCGCCGCCACCAGCTCTTCCGCCGCCGCGCTCTCGAACAGGTCGGCGGCGGAGGCGTGCGCATCCGGGACGGCCGCCTCCATCAACTGGTCGTTGCGGAGCGCGACCACGAGCAGCATGTGCCGCGCCGCGCTCCGTGCGGTATGCGCTATGAGCGACCGCGACGCGCGCGGGTCCACCACATCCGTGAAGAGCACGATGAGCGAGCGCTTGCGGTGGCGCTCCGAAAGGAGCCGGAAAGCCGTGGCGTAGTCTGGTTCGGCCATCGATGCCCTGGCGGGAATCAGCGCGCGCCGGATCCGCTCGAGCGCCTGGCCCGCTCGCGAGGCGGGAACGAAGGCGCGCACCTCGTCGTCGAAGAGGAGGAGCCCCACGTTGTCACGCGACTGCGCGGCCACGTCGGCAAGGAGCATCGCCGAGGAGAGCGCGTACTCGAAGCGCGGCACGCCATCGGAGAGCTGAGTCATCATCCGGCCGGAGTCCACAGCGATCATCACTGTCTGCCCCTGCTCGACTGAGTAGTCGCGCGTTATCAGCTTGCGACGCCTGGCGGTTGCCTTCCAGTCCACGTGGCGGGGGTCGTCGCCGGTGACGTACTCGCGCAGGTTGGCGAAGCTGGTTCCTTCACCGCGCCTGCGGATGTTGCGGACGCCCGCGTCGCGCAGCCGATGCTGGATGGCGAGGAGGCGGAGATGACGCACGCCGGTCATTGACGGCGCCACGAGCACGCTGTCGCCCTGCTCGCTACGAATCGTACGGCGCACCAGAGCGAGCCGGCCTTCCACACGCACCACCACGGGGCCCAGCGGCCAGCTCCCGCGGTCGTGGCCGGTGATGGTGAAGGGGAGCGCTACCTCCCCGGCCGCGGGGATGGTATGCTGGACGGATCGCGCCTCACCGGCGGTGAGGGCTTGCGGGAAGCGATCGAATAGCTGGATGCGCAGCGGACGCGCCGCCCGCGATACGACCCGGTACGCACCCTGCACCGGATCCCCGAGCCCCACCTGCGCGGGGAGCTCGCGCGTGATCTCGAGCTGCCAGCGCGCCGGGATGCTCAGAATATCCGCGATCACCGCTAGCACGAGAAACGTGAGCACCAGCGCGACAGCGGCCGTCCCGCGCGAGGTGGTGGAGAGGAGCCAGACGGGCGATAGAATCGCTACGACGAGCGCGAGACGCCGCGTGGGGAGGAAGGCGACGATCGCCCTGTACACGCGCACCGCCGCTCTGCGGGCGGCACGCGCGGCGCGCTCCTCCACGTATTGCTCGCGAGGCTCGCCCTGCTCGCTCGGCCAATGCTCCGGCGCTCGCGGCCGCGCGCGCTCCGGGGCGGGCGTCGCTGCGGGAGCGCTCACTGCGGCGCGGTCACCCGTGTGAGCACCGCTTCGAGCACCTCGTCGCTGGTGCGCCCCTCCACTTCGACCTCCGGCGCGATGAGCACGCGATGCCTCAGTACGGGGAAGGCGAAGTCCTTGACGTCGTCGGGCGTCACGAAGTCGCGACCGGCGAGCAGCGCGGCGGCGCGGGAGACGCGGAAGAGCGCAACCGTGGCGCGCGGTGAGCCGCCCAGCGTGAGGGCGGGCTCCTCGCGCGTGGCGCGTACTATCGAAGCGATGTATTCGCGCACCTCGGTGGCGACTCTCACGCAGTCGGCCGCGGCACGCAGATCTCTCAATACGGGCTCGGTGACGACAGGCTGCGGTATCGCGTCGGAGACGCGCTCCGCGTCGAAGCCCTTCGAGTAGTTCTCGAGCATCGCCAGCTCCGCCTCGCGCGCGGGGTAGGGGACGCGGATCTTGAGGAGGAAGCGGTCGAGCTGCGCTTCCGGAAGAGGGTAGGTTCCCTCGTACTCCACCGGATTCTGCGTGGCGAAGACGGTGAAGAGATCGCCGAGCGGTCGCGCGGTTCCATCCACCGTAACCTGACGCTCCTGCATCGCCTCTAGGAGCGCGGCCTGGGTCTTGGCGGGTGCGCGGTTGATCTCGTCGGCAAGAAGGAGATCGCAGAAGACCGGCCCCGCGTGAAACTCCGCCGTCGCGCCTCCGTCGCGCAGCACGTTGATACCGGTGATGTCGGAAGGCATGAGGTCGGGTGTGAACTGAATCCGGCCGAAGCGCGCGCCCAGCGCCCCCGAGAGCGCGCGCACCAGCAGCGTCTTGGCGGTGCCGGGAACACCTTCCAGCAGGGCGTGGCCGCGAGCGAGGAATGCGACCAGCGCTTCGTCGATCACCGTGTCCTGGCCGACCACTCTCTCCGCGACCGCCTCCCGAACGCGCCTCACGACTTCCTGTACCTCGACCGCTGAAATCATTGTGCGATTGTCCTCTCGATGTGATCGATGGCGGCGCCGACGGCCACCCACTCGGCGGCCGGTAGCGGCCTGGCGAGCGCCGCGCGGACGCGATCCACGTCGGCCGCCAGCTCGGGCTTGCGTGAGCTGACGAGTGAAAGGTAGCTCTCGTCGTCGAGCGACCCGGTAGCCCCGAGCGGGCGTCTGCGCCGCAGCCCTCGCAGAAGCCGCTGCGTGCTCGTCCGCGTGGCTTCGGTCTGTTGGTAGGCGCGCGCGAGCGCTCCCACATGCTCCAGCGGTGAGCGGCGCTCGATCGAGCGCCGCTTCAGTGGAGCGATCGGCCGGACTCCGTACACCAGGAGCAGGATCAGCCCCGCGGCCACGAGCTGCAGGAAGGCACGACCCGGGGCGGTGTGCAGCAGTGCATCGCGGATGGCTCCGGGCATGCTCTGTCGCTCGCCGAAGCCCTGGTGGTACTCGTCGAAGACGAGCGGGTAGTCGCGCTCGGGGTCGAGCCACTCGAAGATGCGCACCGCGAACACCGTGCTCGCTCCCTCGCGCGCGTTGATGTTGCGGAAGAAGCCCGGGTCCGAGATCACCACGACGTCGCCGCGGCCGATGCGCAGCGACACCACCGCCGGCTCCTCGGTATCATCGCGCTCGACACGCACGAGCGTGGTGGCACTCCAGTGCATCGCGGAATCGGTCTCGAGCGCGAAGTCGAAGCGTCCCGCCTCGGCGGCCGCGTCGGATATCGCCTGCGCCGCGGCGCTGCGCTCGCCCACGGAATCCGGCTCCCCCACCACCTCGGAGCCAAAGGCACTCATGTCCGAGCGATAGACGCCGAGCGAGTCCGCGAGTGGCATCCCCGCGGCAGGTGACACGAGCGCGCGCGCACCCGAGCGCACCGCGTCCAGAAGCCGACCGACCTCCACGGCGGAGAGGGAAATCGGCGGAGCGAGTATGAGATAGGTGGCGCTCGAATCGAGCGCGGTGTCCAGCGGTGTAACGCGTCGCTCGACGCTCCAGCCGAGCCGTTCGCCCACTTCGTATATGCCGCGCGCTCCGTACGGGCGCGCGCTGAAGCTGGTGATCGCGGAGGAGTAGGCGCCCAGATCGCCCGCGGGCGTGAAGAGAAGCGTGGCGATCACCACGAGCGTGGTGAGGGCGAAGATGTAGCGCGGTCTCAGCCAGCGCGTGCCGCGTCGCTCAGCCACTTGCCGTACGTCCCCGCATCGCGTCGCCGGCCAGTGCCCGGAGTCGATTGTAGCGCTCCGCATCGCAGCTGCCGATTCCATATATCACGGTCTCGTACGAGCGCGCGAAGTCGCGGAAGAGCGTGAAGAGCGACGACGAGCGGTTGCGCAGCTCGCGCACGTAGTCGCCGGCAGTCTTTGATGGGTGCAGTCGTATCTGCCCCGCCTGCGCCGCACGGTCCAGAAGCGCCGCGTACAGCGCGTGCGCCGCGTCGGTGAACTCGCCGCGCGCCGAGAGCTCCTCGGCCGCCGTCCAGGGATCGCGCCCGGCGCGTCTGAGGGGCGAGCTCTCCCACGCGAGCGCGGCTGCATTGAAGAGACGCCGCTGTCTCCAGAGGTACACGGCGCGCACGACGACAGCTATCACGACGATCGCGAGCAACGCGATCACCGTCCAGTAAAGCACCGGCGACCGCCGCAGCGCCGACAGCAGCGGATCCGCCAGCGCCCACACCCTCCGGATGAGATCGAACACCCACCCCCAGAATCTCTCCCAGAGCGAAACGCGATTATACGCCGATTGGCTGAACACCGTGTCCGCCGTAGCGGTGATCAGGGAGTCGGGGAGGGGGAAGGGGAGGGGCAAGGGAGAGCGGAGGGGTCAGGGGTCAGGGTTCAGGGTACAGAAATTACAAGAAACGGCGAGCAGGAAACAGGAGACAGGAAACAGGGAACAGGGAGCTGCTCCTGACGGTAGGGCCCTCTACCCCGAGGCTGTTTCCTGTCTCCTGTTTCCTGTTTCCTGTTTCCTCGTAGTACCTGCACCCTGGACCCTGCCTCCTGAACCCTGCAGCACTCACTTCCCCACCACCCCCTCCAATCCCCCCGCTATGAGGGAGGCGATGTTGGCGATGATGACGGGGCGGGCGGCGCCGCCGGAGGAGACGAGGTACTTGGGTTCCCAAACGGGGTGAAACCACTCCTTGAAATCGCGGACGCCCTGGAAGTTGTAGAAGCGCTCGCCGTGACCGAAGATCGCGGTGCCGAGCTGGTTCCAGAGCGGCGCGACCGCGGAGGCGTCGAGGCCGGAGAGGGGCGCCATCCCGAGGTTGAACCACTCGTATCCGCGCTCCTTTCCCCAGAGCATCAACTCCGCCAGAAGGTAGCGCATCACGCCGGGCGGGGCGGCAGTGGAGAAGCGCATGAGATCCACCGAGAGCTCCTTCCTTCCACCCGACTCCCACACGTTGGCGAAAGCAACCATGCCCCCGTTCTTGCAAACTACCGCGGCCGGGTAGCGCGAGAGATAGCGCTCGTCGAAGAATCCGAGCGAGAAGCGCTTCTCGCGGGTTCGCTTGCTCGAGAGCCAGTCGTCGGAAATTGTGCGCAGTTGGGGGAGCAGCTTGCGCACCTCGGCTGCTTCCACCATCTCGAAGGAGCACCCTTCCTGCACGGCGCGCCTCCACATGCGGCGAAGGTTGCGACGCTCGGAGCCATCCAGCGAGAAGTCGGCGAGCGGCACGCGCGCCTCCTCCCCCAGCTTCACTACGCTCAGACCGAGATCCAGGTACAGGTAGAGCTGCTCCCGACTCGCCTTGTAGAAGACGGCCCAGCCACCGTGCTGGTCGCAGAGCTCCACGAAGCGTCGCGCCAGCGTAGCCATCTGCTCGGGGGGCGCTACAGGATCCCCGAGCGCCACCCAGCTCCGTCCCGCCACGGCGTACATAACGAAGCCGGTACGTTCGTCGTTCACGAGCAGCGACTTGTCGCCCAGAAAGACGAGATTTGCTTCCGCCTCCGGAGACCCCTGCACGACCGGCACGAGAGTGTCCAACTCCTCGTTCGATGGGAGCGCGCGGGCGGGGCGCGCGGGACGCATCAGCCGCGCTACCGCCACGATGATGAAGAGCGCGATGACGCCCGCGGTGCCGCGAACGAACCTCGGCGCCTGTGCTCTGAGCGAGAAATCCCAGAAGCGCTCCGCCCCTACCGCCGGGTTGCCATACGAGATGACTCCAAGCACCACGGAGCCGAGCACCACGAGCAGGATCGCGACGATCCAGCCGGGCGTGAAGCGCTCCTCGGTGAGGCTCGCCTTCCGGTAGAAGTAGCGCCGGCTCGGAAGAAGAGCGACGAGCATCAGCGAGAGGATGATCGCTCCCTCGTAGTCGAACTCCTTCAGGAGAGAGAAGATGATCCCGGCGCCGAGGAGAGCGACGGTGAGGTGGTAGGCTGCGTCGAGGCGGCGCTGGATCCCGCGCGCGAGGATCAGCAGCCCGGCGCCCGCCACGCTTCCGAAGAAGTGCGAGACGACGATGACCGGAAGCGGGAGAAAGTCGTGCAGCCATCCCAGTCGCCCGGCGCGCGCCGGCGTGGCGCCCGAGAAGAGGAGAATCGAACCGGCGAGGAAGGTGGTGATCGCAAGCACGCGGGGCACGATCGCCGGCGCAACATGGCCAGACACGCGGAGAAGCCGCTCGAGCGGCTGCCTCTTCCGCAGCAGAAAGACCACCACGAAGAGGGTGGCGGCCACGATGCTCGGTACCAGATAATGGACCACGTTTCGGAAAGCTCGGCTCTGGCTGCCCCGTCGGCAATGGGGCTCCATCTTGTCACTTTGGCCTCCAGTCGCGCATCCTTGAGCGCAGCGTGCCGCACTCCTGCCGGGGACGGTCTCCGGCACCCGCGCGGCCGCGCGACCTCAGACAGGAACCGGCATCATGATTCGCCTCGCACGCGCGGCCGCGGCCGTCGCCGCGCTCGCTTCGCTCCCAGTACTCTCCGCCACCACGCTGTCGGCGCAGAAGCCGATCAGCTACGCGCCCGGGAGCGCTCGATATCACATCATCTCGGTCGTTACCCGTTCGCAGGAGCAGGGCGGACAGAAGGCCGAGATCAAGATCACCAACGAGCAGGAAGTCTCCGTGCAGCTCAGCGAGCACGGCAGGGACACGCTCGATTTCGCGTACACCGTCGACTCCAGCAACGTCGTCTCCGATCCTTCCATTCCTCTTCCCGATGTGTCGAAGCTGGTTGGCACGAGCGTGAAGGGAGTCATGTCCACGCACGGGAAGGTTTACGAGATGACGTCCAATGCCGCGGACAGCGACGCCAACGCGAAGAACCTGGTGGAAGGGATGCGCAAGTTCCTCCTTGCTCTCCCGGAGGATGCGGCGGTGGGGGTCAGCTGGACCGACACTACCATCAACTCCGTTTCAGGCGAGGCGGGCAAGCTCGACATGAGCACCATCACGACCTCCAGGATCGTGGGCGACACGACCTTCCATGGACAGAAGGCGTGGCGGGTGCAGCACACCTCCGTACTGTCGCTCCAGGGAACGCAGAGCCAGGCGGGTCAGGAGCTGAAGGTGGAGGGGAGTGGAACCGGGAACGGCACCCACTACCTTGGCGCCAACGGAAGGTACCTCGGTTCAACCGCCACGCAGAGTATGAACATGCGCATCACGCTCCCGGCCACCGGCCAGACTGTGCCCGTGACGCAGGCTGTGACGTCTACAGTGGAGATGATCAGGTAGTTCGCCTTCGAACCTCCAATGGAGCCGCGTCATGCCCGATGCCGACCGTATCGAGCGGCTGGAGACAATCGTCCGCTCGCTGAATCAGCAGCTCACGGAGCTGCGATCCGAGGTTGCGGCATTGCGCGGCGTCACTCGACCCACTGGCGCTGATGGCGAGCACGCGCACACCGATCCATCCCCGGCGCGCGCATCGGAAGAAAGCATGGAAGAACGCTCTGCACGGCGCGCGCGGACTGCGCCACCAGCCGAGCCCACCTACATCCCTCCGGTAATTCACGCTGCGCCGCGCGCGGCGTACGGTGGTGTGGCCGCTCTCGACATCGAGGCGCTGATCGGTCGCTACGGTACGATTGCGCTCGCGACGCTCGCCCTCCTCGCGGGGATGGGCGCGTTCCTCACCTGGGCGGTCGCGCACGGCCTGCTCGGCCCCACACCGCGTGTGGTGCTCGGCGCGATCGGCGCGGCCACGGTCGCGGGGATCGGCTGGTGGCTCAGGTCGCGTGGAACCGTTCGCTTCGGGAATACGCTGCTCGCGCTCGCCCTCGCGCTTCTCCAACTCGATCTCTGGGCCGCCGGCCCACGATTGCACGTCATCCCGCCGACGTTAGCGTTGATCATCATCGCGGTGGCGTCGGTGGCCCTCGCGTCGCTCGCGCTGCGCACGGCCGAGGAACCGCTCTTCTGTGTGGGACTTGGCGGAGCGCTCCTGGCCCCCTTCGTGACATCCACCGGCGGTGGAAGCGCGGCGGTGCTCGCCGGCTACGGCTGGATCGTGATCGCCGGTGCGATAGCGGCGATCGCCACGCGCCGATGGCATTTCGCGATAGCGATTACGGGCGTCGGCTGCCTCGTGTACGCGGCCGCCGCGGAAGGGCTGCTCGGCACCGCGTCGCCCTGGCTCGAGCACGCCGTGCCGGTGCTGTTCACTCTCGCCTGTGCGTGGGCCGCACTCGCGTGGGGCGTGAGCGCCGTGCGCGCTCGCCTGGCGCTCGGCTTTCTCGTGGTCGGCGCCGGCGCGCTGCTCGCGGCCAGCTTCGGCGCGCACGCCGCGCCGATGGCCGTCGTGCTGGGAGTGGCCGGTACCGTCACCGCGCTCGTCGCACCGCGCCAGGGTGACACGCCAACGCCATGGAACCTTGCCGCCAGCGTTTTCCTCCCGCTCGGTTTCCTCGGCGCCACCCTGACGCAGCTCGCGC
The DNA here is from genome assembly GCA_036565685.1 of Gemmatimonadaceae bacterium. Lineage (GTDB taxonomy): Bacteria > Gemmatimonadota > Gemmatimonadetes > Gemmatimonadales > Gemmatimonadaceae > JADGGM01. The sequence goes on along the minus strand of DATCXR010000278.1, from coordinate 17,101 downwards.
AACCGGCGACGATGGACGGCGCGCTCGTCGCACTGATATGGGTCGGTCTCGCCTGCGCCTCTGCCTGGATCGATGAGGAGGACCGCGAGCTCCACCTCATGACCGCCTGCGCCACCAGCGCGGTTGCGATATTCCTCGCCCTGAATCACCACTCCACGTGGTGCATCGCGGCACTCGCCGCCCACGCATCGCTCTTCTCGCTGCTCATGCGCGAGAGGGAATCCGCCGAACTGACGATCCCCATCGCGATCGTTCTCTGCGTCGCAGCACTCTGGACGTACGCCCTCCTGCTCGACCGCACCGCCTACGCGTACACCCCCTTCGTCACCGCGCCATCGGTGAGCGCGCTCGCGGCGACGCTCGGCATCTGGGCCTTCTCACGCTGCGCCGCGCGCCTGCGCACCGTGAACCTCGAGAGCCTAGCCCCCCTTCCGGCACTCGTGGCCTTCGTCTGGTTCCGCGAGGAGCTCGTCCACGCCTTCTCGTACGACGTTTCCGTTTTCCTGCTGATCGTCTTCTACGCGCTCGCCGGCATCGCCGCCATCTTCTACGGCCGCCGCCACTCCCACGCTCCCTCCCGTGCCGTCGGCCTCGCGCTCGCCTGCTACGCCGCCCTCAAGGCCCTCGTCCACGCCTGGGGCCTCTCCGCCATCGGCCTCCGCGTCGGCGCCTGCATCCTCGCCGGCGCCTTCATAGCGCTGGTGGCGTACTGGTATAGGGGGGAGGGGGAGGGGGAGGGCAGGGTTCAGGGGGCAGGGTTCAGGGTTCAGGAATAACAAGGAAACAGGAAACAGGAAACAGGAAACAGGTACCAGCTCGTGGCGGTAGAGCTCTGTCGCTACGAGCCGTTTCCTGTCTCCTGTCTCCTTATCCCTCTGAACCCTGCCCCCTGAACCCTGAACCCTCACTCCCCCTCCCCCCTCCTCATCCTCTTCCTCTCGCTCCGCAGCCGCTTGTCTTTCAGGCGAGCTTCGCGGGCGGCGCGGGAGGGCCGCGTGGGGATGCGCTTGCGGGGTTTGACGAGGGCACGGCGGAGGATCTCGGCGAGGCGGGATTCGGCGGCTTCGCGGTTGCGGAGCTGGCTGCGGCTCTCGCTCGAGACCACGCGAATGAAGCCATCGGCGTCAGTGCGGCTGGCGAGGCGCTGACGAATGCGCTCACGCTGCTCGTCGGTGAGGGCGCGGGAGGTCACCACATTCCACAGCAGCTCGATGCGCGTGGATGAAGTGTTGACGTGCTGACCGCCGGGGCCGCCGGAGCGTGTCGCTCGGAGGTCGAGCTCCGAGCGGGGGATCGAGAGCTCGTCGCTCACTCTGAGCGCGTCGCTCACGCCGTGGCCTTTCCGTCGAGCGCGGCGCGATGCACGCGCACCGCCGCCACGCGCCGTCCTTCCATCGCCACGATCTCCAGCTCGCCGCCGGGGAAGGGGACTCGGTCGCCCACCGTCGGGAGGCGGCCGAGACGCGAGAAGACGTAGCCGCCGAGGGTGGACCAGCTCCCGTTGGGGATCGGGAGATTGTGGTCGTTGCGCACGTCGATGAGCGAGAGTGACCCGGAGAGCTCGAGGACGCCGTTCATCTCGAGCGCCTCGCGCGCGGCCACGTCGTACTCGTCGGCGATGTCGCCGATCACCTCTTCCACCAGGTCCTCCATCGTCACGATCCCCGCCGTTCCACCGTATTCGTCGAGCACCACCGCCATGTGCGCACGCGTCCTTCGCAGGTCGTCGAGCACACGCTCGGCCGGGCGCGTGTCGGGTACATAGAGCGCCTGACGCACGAAGCGCTCCAGCGAGAAGGGCTCGGCGCCATCGTGCAGCCAGAGATCCTTGGCGAGGAATACGCCGACGACATCGTCGAGCGATTCACGATACACAGGGTAGCGCGAGTAGCGCTCCCGGCGTACCACCTCCCACACCTCCTCCTCACCGCTACCGACGGGGAGCGCCACGATCTCCGTGCGCGGGCGCATCACGTCGCGAACCTTCTTGTTGTGGAAGTCGAAGACGCCCGCGAGCATCTGCGAGTCCGTCTCGTCGAGCAGTCCGTGGGCGTGCGTCTGCATCACGAGCAGGCGAAGCTCCTCCGGAGAGTGCACGCTGGAGCTCTCCGACACCGTATGCAGTCCAAGGAGCTTGAGGAAGCCGTTGGCCGCACCGTTCAGGATCGCTATGAACGGGCGCATCAGCAAGGTGAACGCCCGCAGCGGGCGTGTGACCCACACGCTCACACCCTCGGGGTTGAGGAGCGCCATCGACTTCGGCGCCAGCTCTCCCAGCACGATATGCAGGAAGGTGATTACCAGGAAGGCTGCCGTGATCGCCGCCGCGCTATGCGTGACTCCGGCGGGCGCGGCGATGCCGAACGCCGCCAGCAGGCGGTCCAGTAGGGAGGCCAGCGTGGCCTCGCCTATCCAGCCGAGCGCGAGCGAGGAGAGCGTGATCCCGAGCTGGGTTCCCGAGATGTAGCGGTCGAGGTGCTGAAGCGCCTGCTGCACCACCTTGGCACCCCGGTCGCCCTCCGCCGCTCGGGCATCGATCCGGCTGCGCCGCACGCCCACGAGAGCGAATTCGGCCGCCACGAAGAAGGCGTTGGCGAGCACCAGCACCAGCACGGCGAGAAGGCGCAGCGCGATCGCGCCCAGGGTGAGTTGCTCCGTCGGGCTATCCACGTAACTCCTCTAGAGCGTTGATCGTCGAAGATATAGCAAAATGCAATGGTCGGCGCTGCCCCGGTATCGCACTATGCAAGAGTTCTTCCGGGGCGCCGGGCGCAGCGCGCCGACGGTACGGGGCGCCTCTACGTTCCAGGGATACGAATGTTCGAGCCAATACGCGTCCTCCGCTGGCTGTACATAGGCCGACTGTCGCTCGCGTTCTCTGTTTTTCTGGCGGCACTCTTCGCCTGGCAGGACGCCGAATCGCACACCACGATGGTAGCGTCACTCGCCATCGTGAGCGCACTCGGCTTCACCGCGGCATCCAGCTGGTACGGCGCGCTCCACGGTCCGACATCCGAGCGCCCCGCCGGTCGCGCATTTTACACGCTGCAAGCGGTCTTCGACGTGGTTCTGGTCACGGCCGTGGTACACGTTACCGGGAGCGCGCAATCGCAGTTCGCCGCTCTCTACATCCTCGTCACCGCGGCTGCGTCGCTCCTCCTCCCCGGCGTCAGCGCGCTGCTGATTGCCGCCCTCGGCATCGCTCTCTACGCGGCCGACGTGATCTTCTCGAACCGCGGCGCCTACGACATCGGGGCGCTCCTGCAGATCGGCGTCTTCGCCGCGGTAGCCCTCGGTGTAACATACCTCTCCGCACGACTGCAGGAGGCGGGCGGAGCGCGCGAGGAGCTCGAGGCGCGGCTGGTGCTCGCCAAGCTCCAGGCCGAAGACATCCTCCACAACATCCGCGCCGGAATAATCACCGTCGACTCGAACGGACTGCTCATCTTCGCCAACCCCAGCGCCGGTGCGCTCCTCGACTTCGACAGCTCCACCGCGCGGGGGCGCACGCTCCAGGAGATCGTGTCGATCCCCGCACCCGCGCTCGCGGCGGCGCTCGAGAGAGCGGTGCACCAGCGCGAACGCGTGACGCGCGGCGAGGCATCCATCACCCTTCACGGCCGTGCGGTGTCCATCGGCTTCACGACCACCACGATGGTAGCCGCGGGCTCGCCCGACCAGCTTTCCGCGACGGTGATCTTCCAGGACATCTCCGACAACAAGCGGCTCGAGGAGTTGCGTATGCGCACGGAGCGCCTGGAGGCGGTGGCGGAGTTGAGCGCATCGCTTGCTCACGAGATCAAGAACCCGCTGGCGTCCATCCGCAGCGCCGTGGAGCAGCTCGCGCTCTCCGCCGAAGCGGGGGAGGACGAGCGCACGCTCGGGCGACTGATCGTTCGCGAGTCCGACCGTCTCTCGCGTCTACTGTCCGAGTTCCTCGACTTCGCCCGCGTGCGCGTCACCCGCGGCTCGCGAGTCGACATCGGTGGAATCGCTCGCGCGGCCGCGAGTCTCGCCGCCGGCTTTCCGGACGGCGAGAAGGCTGTCGTTCTGGTGTGCGACATCCCCGAGGAACCAGTGCTCATGCAGGGCGACGAGGATCTGCTGCACCGCGCGGTGTTCAACATCGTGCTCAATGCGATTCAGGCCTCGCCCGATGGAGGGACAGTGCGAGTCGAGCTCGCCGAGATGAGTGGCGATCAGCTCCCCCGGGGCGTCCTCTTCCCGGATGACGCCATCGCGCTCCATGTAAGCGACGAGGGGCCGGGGATCCCCGCCGACCTCAGAGACCGCGTGTTCGATCCATTCTTCACTACCAAATCGGGCGGCACGGGGCTCGGCCTCCCGATAGTTCACCGCGCCGTGGATGCGCACCGCGGGGTCGTGCTGGTGGACAGCTCGGCACGTGGTACGCGCTTCTCGGTGCTCCTCCCACGCAGTCGCTTCGCCGAGGCGGAGGCAGCATGACAACCGGAACGCTTCCCGCAAACGGCGCGAACGTCCTCGTGGTGGATGACGAGGCCGGTATCCTCGAAACTCTGGGGATTCTCCTCAAGAAGGAGGGCTTCCACGTTCGCACCGCGCTCGGTGGGCGCAAGGGACTCGAGGAGCTCGAGCAGCGCTCCCCGGACGTGGTCCTCACCGACGTGCGCATGCCAGGCGTATCGGGGCTCGAGGTGCTCTCCACGGCCCGCTCGCGCGACCCCGATGTGCCGGTGATTCTCATGACCGCGCAGGCCGACCTCCGCTCCGCGATCCAGGCGGTGAACGAGGGGGCCTATCACTACATCCAGAAGCCCTTCGTCAACGATGAGATAGTCGCCGTCCTCCGCCGCGCCGCGGAGCATCGCTTGCTCAGAGTCGAGAATCGATCGCTGCGTCAGGAGATTCGCCGTCTCGATCGCAGCGCGAGCGGCGTGCCGGTAGGAAGGAGCGAGGCGTGGCTCACGGTGTTGCGGCTGGCGGAGACGGTGGCGCCCACCGACTCCACGGTGCTCATTCAGGGCGAGTCGGGGACGGGTAAGGAAGTGGTGGCGCGCTACATCCACGATCTCTCGGCGCGCACGGATGCGTCCTTTCATTCGATCAACTGCGGCGCCCTGCCGGAGAGTCTTCTCGAGAGTGAGCTCTTCGGCCACATGAAGGGCTCCTTCACCGGCGCGGTGAAGGACAAGACGGGGCTCTTCGCCGCGGCCGCGGGTGGAACCTTCTTCCTGGACGAGATTGGCGAGACCACGCCATCGACGCAGGTCAAGCTCCTGCGCGTGCTGCAGCAGCGCGAGGTGATCCCCGTAGGCGGAACGGAGGCCATCCCGATAGACACGCGCATCGTGGCCGCCACCAATCGCGATCTCGAGGAGGAGATGAAGCGCGGGGGGTTCAGGGGAGATCTCTTCTACCGCCTCAATGTCTTCGCGCTCCACCTCCCTCCGCTGCGCCGGCGGCGCGAGGACATCCCGCTCCTCGCCGACGCCTTTCTCAAGCGCTCCGCGCGGGGGGCGGGTACCGACCCGAAGCGGCTCACCGAGCCCGCGGTGGAATTTCTGCAGGCGTACGACTGGCCGGGGAACGTGCGCGAGCTCGAGAACGCGCTGGAGCGCGCGGTAATCCTCACCGAGGGAGATGTCATCGACGCGGACGCGCTCCCGGAACGCGTGGTCGAGCGGCGCTCGGAGCCGCTCGTCACCGAGCGCGAGAGCAGCCCGAACCCTTCGCTCGACGCGATCGAGCGTGCCTACATCCTCTGGGTGCTCCAGAACGAGGGCGGCCACAAAAGCCGCGCCGCGGAGGTGCTCGGCATCGACGTGTCCACGCTCTACCGCAAGCTCGCGCGCTACGGGTTAGAGGTGTGATGCAGTCGACGAACGCACCCGGCGCAGGGGGACGTCGCTCGCGCGTGCCGCGGACGCAGCTCTTCACATCGCTCAAGGCCGAGATGCTCCTCAGCCTCGCGGTCCTCGGCACCGCCGCGCTTTCGCTCGCGGCTCTCAACGTGGTGGTGCTGCAGAACCTCGTGAGCAGCCGCAACGGGGCACTCTATCTGGCGCTCCTCATTCTGGCCGACGTGGTGATCTTCGTGGCGTTCGGCGCCTACAAGCTGCAGGGGCTGGTGATCGCTCCGCTCGAGGGCGTGGTGGATGCCGTGGAGGCGATAGCGAACGGCGATCTCTCCCGTCGCGTCCCACCGGGCCAGACGCGCGAGTTCGCCCGGCTCTCGCACAGCGTGAACCGGATGACCAGCCGACTCCTCGAGGAACAGGCGCAGCGTGCGCACCTCGAGAAGGTCGCGAGCGTCGGCCGGCTCGCCGCCGGCGTGGCGCACGAGGTAGGGAATCCGCTCGGCGCGATCGCTGGTTACACGCACCTGCTGCGAGCGTCCGTGAATGGAGACCCGGGCGCGGCCGAAGCGCTGGCCGGTATAGAGCGCGAGAGCGCCCGGATAGACCGCATCGTGCGCGGGATGCTCGACTACGCGCGCGCTCGCAAGCGGATGTCGGCGCCGATGAATCCCAACGATGTCGCGCGCGGCGTGGTGCAGATGCTGGCGGACCAGGGGACGCTGCGGGGAGTACGCGTCACTCTCTCGCTGCACGAAGACCTGCCGCAGCTGCAGGGTGACTCTCACGAAATGGAGCAGGTGTTCGTGAATCTGGTGCTGAATGCGGTAGATGCGGTGGAGGGTGACGGATCCGTCTCCATCCTCACCACTAGGATGTCATTCGCCGACCTGTCGGGGAGATCCGCCCGCAGAGCCGACGATCCGGAGGACTTCGCACAGGTGCGCGACCAGAGCGCCCGGGTGCGGGCGTGGCTCAATACGGTAGGCGAGCCGGCCGAAGTGATCCAGGTAGTCGTGGCCGACACGGGACCGGGCGTGCCCTGGGAGCAGCGTGAGCGCATCTTCGATCCCTTCTTCACCACCAAGGAGCCGGGGAAGGGAACCGGTCTGGGACTCGCCCTCGTCTCGCGCATCATCGAGGGGTTGGGTGGAACCGTGTGGGTGCGCACCGCGCGCGAAGGCGGTGCGGCGTTCGTGATCTGTCTCCCGGTCGTCGGCGCTTCCGAGAGCGACGCAACGGTCGATGAATTGGAGCTGGCGCTGTCGCGATGAGAATTCTCGTAGTGGATGACGAGCCGGGGCTCCGGCAGACCGTTTCGCGCATCCTGGCCGCCGAGGGCTACGACACCGTAACCGCGGCCCACGGAGAGGAGGCGCTCGCCGCGCTCACCGATAACGATGCCGACATCGTGCTCTGCGATCTCCGGATGCCGAAGATGGGCGGGCTCGACTTCATCGATGCGTACGGTGCGCGGAACGGACAGGCGCTCGTGATAGCGATGAGCGCCTACGGCGATCCGGAAACCGCGATCGCGGCAATGCAGCGCGGCGCCTACGACTACATTCAGAAGCCCTTCCGCGCGGAGGAGGTGATCCTCTGCGTCCGCAAGGCGGCCGAGCGCGAGAAGCTGCGTGCGAGGGTGAAGCGCCTCGAGGCGGAGCTCGAGTCGCTGCGCGGTTTCGAGATCGTGGGGCACAGCGCGCCCTTGCAGGCCGCCATCGACCTGGCTCGCAAGGTGGCGCGGCATCCATCCACGGTGCTGATCACCGGTGAAAGTGGAACCGGGAAGGAGCTGATAGCACGGCTCATCCATCAGTCGAGCCCGCGCGCGGATGGTGGCTTCGTGGCGGTGAACTGCGGCGCAATCCCCGACAATCTCCTCGAGAGTGAGCTGTTCGGCCATGTGCGTGGCTCCTTCACCGGCGCCGCCTCCGACAAGCCGGGCCTCTTCGAGGAGGCCGAGAACGGAACGCTCTTCCTCGACGAGATAGGCGAGCTCCCGCTCGCGCTGCAGGTCAAGCTCCTGCGCGTGCTGCAGGAGGGGGAGGTGCGCCGCGTGGGTGCCAACAGCTCGCGCAAGGTGGACGTGCGCGTGGTAGCAGCTACCAACCGGGACCTGGCGGCGGACGCCAGCGCGGGCCGCTTTCGCGAGGATCTCTACTACCGGGTGAACGTGGTAGGCGTGAGACTGCCGCCACTGCGCGAGCGGCGCGAGGACATCCCCGAGCTCGCGCTCCACTTCGTGCTCCGCCACGGTGCCCGGCTCGGGCGTGACGCGGCTGCGATCGATCCAGTCGCGATGCGGATGCTCAGGGACCACAGCTGGCCGGGCAACGTACGCGAGCTGGAGAACGTGATAGAGCGCGCTCTCGTTCTTTCGGGCGGCAACACCATCGGTGCGGAGCACCTCACCGATCTCGTGCACCGGCCGCGCCAGCCGGCCGAAGCATCGTCCGCCGAGGGTGATCTCTCCGTGAAGCGCCGCACCGAGGAGCTCGAGCGGCGACTCATCAGGCGCGCGCTCGAGCGGACGCGCGGGAACCGCACCCGCGCCGCGCGGCTGCTCGACCTTTCCCACCGCGCACTTCTCTACAAGATCCGCGACTACGGCCTGGGCGACTGACGCCCGGGTGGTTCATGGATGACGCTACTTATTTCACGTCCGCTACTTCTTGCGTAGCGGATGCCGGCAACGTCGGCCCGTAAGTGCTTGCGCCGCAACGCGTCGGTCACTGGCACGCGTCTCGCCCATGGGGTCGTCACGACTCCAGGAGAATTACATGCTAAACCGTGACAGCGGCTTCACGCTGATCGAGATGCTGATGGTGTTCGTGATAATGGGCATCGTGCTCTCGCTAGCGTCGCCCAAGCTGAGCAAGGCAGCCGGTCAGATGGCGGTGCGTAACTCGCGCAACGAGGTGTCGGCGATGATCTCGCTGGCCCGCGCGCTGGCCATTCAGAACGGACGCCGCGCGGTGTTCATACAGGAAGGGAACACGGTGCGCGTCGAGCTGGCACGGGGGTCGGGCACGACCACCGATACCACGACCATGCGCGATCTCGCGACACAGCACAAGGTGGCACTCGGCCCCAACGCCAAGGTCACGATCCCGTTCGATCCGCGCGGATTCGCGATCCCGATATCGAAGGATGATCCACGGCTCATCACGATCAAGCGCGATGGCTTCACCGACACGATATGCGTTTTCGGACTCGGCAAGATCTCAACGGACAGCGACAAATGCGCGGCAATGCAATGACCAACAGCGATAGCAAGACGCGCAGAGCGCGCGGCCTGGCCGCGCGGCGCTCGCCAACGTGCCCCGGCGGCGGCCCCGCCCGGGACGGCTTCACGATAATCGAGCTGATCGTCGCCATCGTGATACTGGTGGTCGGTGTGCTCGGCCTTGCCGGCACGGCGGGAATGGTATCGCGGATGGTCGGCGGCGCCGCGCAGCAGACCATCGCGGCGAACGTGGCGTCGAGCCGCTTCGAGAAGCTCCACAGCGTACCGTGCGCGCAGGTCACATCCGGCACGGCGACTACGCGGGGCATGGCCGAGAAGTGGACCACCACGGCGGACCCGAGCAATGCGAATCTCTATTCGGTCAAGGATGAGATCACGTACAAGGCCGCGGGCGGGCGCTCGCGGACCCTCACCTTCCAGAGCTACGTCCCATGCAGCAACTGACAAACACGGGCGCGCCAGCGCGCGCGGCTCGCGCTCACGGCCGGAGAGGCGTGACGCTGATCGAGCTCATGATCACGCTCGTGCTCCTCGGCATCGTGGCTGGCGGGATGATGCAGATCATCGTCAAGCAGCAGAAGTTCTACACCGGGAACTCGAGCGTGCTGGGAACGAGGAGCAACGTGCGGCAGGGGATCGCGGTATTCCAGAGCGACCTTCGCGCGATCAACCCCGGTCTCGACGTCTACGCCGGATACATGAAGTCCACATTGCTCGCCTTTCGGGAGCCCCGGGGCAACTCGGTGGTCTGCGCATTCGACAAGAGCACACCCAACGTGATCGTGGTACCGCCTCCGGTACTCTCGACCGACGCTATCCTGACGAGCTGGCTGCAGAAACCCGAGTTGGGCGACTCCGTGCTCGTCTACGATCCCAAGGGGCGCGCCTGGGTGTCGGCAGGCTACGAGATCATCGGCACGGCGCCCTCGGAAGGAAGCGGCGCGTGTGCTGGTATCGCTCCGGCGGCCGACTGGTCGCGCGGGTGGAAGCTCACATTGAAGAGCGACGTGATCGCCAACCTCCCCGACACCCTCGCGTTGGGGGCTTCGGTCCGCTTCTACCGGCGCGCGACCTACGCGTTGAAGCAGGCCGCGGATAACGAATGGTACCTCTCGTTCAGCGACTGTAACCCGGCGCGCGCGACCCCGTGCTCCGATACGATACCGATCGCCGGACCGTATCTGGCCGCCAGCAACACTCCACCCGGCCTCCAGCTCGAGTACTTCGACGCGTCCGGTAGCGCGACCACCACTCCTTCGGCGCTGCGCAGGATAGACATCACTCTCCGCTCGCAGGGGACGACGCCGGTGGATATGGACGGAAGGGCGAAGGGATTCTACCGGGACTCGCTCAAGACCAGTCTTGCTCTACGCAACGCTCCGTAACGCGAAAGCACCAGGAGACTATCAATGAGATCACATCGTACCGGCGACCGTCGCGGTTTCGCGCTGCTCGTGGCGCTGGCGGCGCTGGTTATCATCGGGGGGCTCATCGTGGGTGCGTTCTTCGCTTCCACGCAGGAGTTCCGCATCGGCAGGAACACCGTACTGCAGTCACGCGCCATGACGGCGGCGGAGTACGGGCTGAACGAGACGATCATACCGGACCAGGTCTGGAAATCCGCGTGGGCAAACGAGGCCGCCGGCACGCTCGTTCTCGACAACGCGGCTTTCGATCCCGGCGATGGCTCGGTGGGCCAGCGCTCGGTGGTCGCCCTCGGTAACGGGAACTTTCTCGTGATCTCGGAGGGGTTCGCCGGGAGCACGCTCGGAGCGCAGGCGCGCAAGCGCCTCGGTGGGTTCGTGAGGATACGTGCGCCGAAGTTCAATTTGCGCGGCGCCATCACCACGAAGGGATCGATCAAGATCGCCGGTTCCACCGAGATTCACGGCGAGGATACCGCGCCGAGTCTCTGGACGGATTGCCCGCCGATCACGGATACGCTTCCGGGGGTGGCGTACAACCCCGACTTTCCGCCGCAGATCAACTGTGACAACAAGGGCTGCGTGACGGGTGACCCGCCGTCGGTGCCGGACTCCGTCGCCGCCAATTCCGGTACGTACAACGTGTTCGGCGACATCACCTACACGGACCTCGTGGCGATGGCTACCAAGACCATTGACGGAGGCAAGACGTTCACGAACCTCGCGCCCGAGTTCACGCTGGACTCTCTCACGGGTGTGACGCTCTGCGATCGCAAAATCGAGTCGAACTGGGGCGACCCGACGCATACTTACCCCGACACTGAGTGCAGATCGTACTACCCGATCATCCACGTGAAGGGAGATCTCACGCTCACCGGCGGCGCCGGGCAGGGAATTCTCCTGGTCGACGGAAACCTGGATGCGTCCGGCGGCGTGAACTTCTATGGCCCTGTCATCATCAAGGGCGCGCTCAAGATCACGGGTAACAGCGCGGCACCGCGGTTCATGGGCGGTGTGATGGCGGAGAACGTCGACATCAACAACAACATGATGGCCGGTAACTCCGTGGTCAGTTACTCGAGCTGCGCGATCGAGAAGGCCGTGAACGGCAGCGCCACCGCTGCCTTCGACAAGACCCGCGGCTGGATGGAGATGTATTGACGGTCCCGGGCCGGCGCCCCGCTGATCGCGCCGGCCCACGAAACGGAGTGGTACACACCAGGCGCTTTGGGTGATGCTCGCATCGTCCAAAGCGCCATTTTCGTGTGCATGTCGCACCTGAATTTCAGGCGCGTACCAACCACCGACGCGAGCCGCCCATGCAGCCACTACCAGAAGTCACCCCGGGATCCCGAGCGTCATCATGCCGACCACGCGGCTTCACGCTCGTCGAGCTGCTGATCGCCACGGTGGTACTCGCGGTTGGTCTGCTGGCACTCACGAGCGCGGGCGCCGCGATCGCGAGGCTCGAAGGGCGCGGCCAGCAGCTCGCCCGGATAGCCGCGGCGGGAGAGACCAGGCTGGAGTTACTCCGCTCGCAGCGTTGTGAAGCAGCGTCAGGCGCCAGCGATAGTGGTGGTCTCGAGGAGCGGTGGAGCGTGACTCCGGGTGCGGCGCGCACGCTGGTGCTGGTAGACAGCGTCGTGCGCAACGGCGCTGGAGAAGGTGCTCATCGCACCGTGTACGCATTCCGGAGCGCGGCCAGATGCTGAGCCGGGCGCACCGCAGCGGCACCACGCTCCTCGAACTCATGCTGGTGCTCGTCCTGCTGGCGATGGTCGGCGGCGCCATCATGCGTGTCGCGGTCGGCCAGCAGCGCTTCCTCGATGCCGTGGAGCGTGTGATGGAGGTTCACCGGACGGTGCGGGAGGGAGCGGACATCCCGCGCCAGGAGCTCCGCGCGGTTGGTGCAGCGTCCGGTGGCCTCTACGACATGACGGCCGATCGGATCGACTTCCGGTCGTTGCTCGGGACCTCGGTGCTCTGCAACGTCGACAGCTCCCGCGCCACCGTGAGCATCCCTGGTCGCCTCTCGTGGAGCGGGCTCACGTCCTGGGTCGTGGCGCCCCGCGAGCGCGACACTGTCCTGGTCTTCGATGCCGCGAGCGACTCCACGCCTCCCAGCTGGCGCGTTCACACCCTTGCCACCGCGCCGGCTCCCGGCGGGCGTTGTCCCGAGGCGAGCGGTCTCGCACGTACTTCGGCGGAGGAAAGCGACGCGCTCACATTCCAGATCACGCCCCCGCTCGAGCTCACTTTGGGGTCTGGCGCGTCGCTCCGCTTCTTTCGTCGCGCGCGCTACCAGCTCTATCGCGCCGGAGACGGGCGCTGGTACCTCGGCTTTCTGGATTGCGCACCGGTACGCAGCGTGCCGTGCAGCGCCATCCAGCCCGTCAGCGGCCCGTTCGCGCCCGCTGGGGTGCGCTTCGCCTTCCGCGATTCCACCGGAGTGATCACCGCCGATCCGGCGCTGGTGGCACGAATAGACGTGCTCTCGCGCGCCGCGTCCACCGCGTCGCTCCGCGCGATGGGCTTCGCTCTCGGGATCTACTCCGATTCGGTCCTCGCCTCGATCGCGCTGCGCAACCGATGAGGCCCTGCATGTCGTTCGGGCGCCAGCGCGCTGCCAGTCGCGCGCGACCTGGCGTGGCACTCGTGATGGCGGTAGTGGCCATGGCGGTCCTCGGCGCGCTCGTGGCCGGCGTCTTCTTCACCGCACTCCGCGAGCAGCGTGACGGTCGCGCTGCCGTGCACCGCGTGCAGGCCCTGGCCGCGGCGGAGTATGGCCTGGCTGCGGCGCTCTCGTCCGACAATTGGCGACCTTCATGGAATCGCGCCGAGCGCCGGGGTCTGCTGCACAGATTCGCGTACACGCCCGGCCCCGATGCGAGCGACACCGTGCACCTCTGGAAGCTCGAGCGAAACGACTTTCTGCTCGTGTCTACCGGCGTCGCGGGTCCGCCCGTGTCGGTGGCGAGCAGACGCATCGCGCTCCTCGTCACGCTGCGCGTCCCGATACTCGCCGCACGCTCGGCAGTGGTCGCGATGGATGCTGCGGTGGTGGGCGACTCGTCGCTCGTCTCGGGCTCCGACACCGTCCCGCCCGCGTGGGGCTGCCCACCCGCCGACGAGGAGCGCCCAGCCGTGATCGTCGCGGAGGAATCTCTGGTTGATGACGCGGCGTGTATGATCGTTCAATGCATCACCGGTGCACCGCCCATCGGCATAGACTCGGCCGCCGCCGGCGCCGACATGTACGGGCGCTTCGGGACCGTAGACCGTGACTCCATCGCGGCGGCTGCCATACAGCTCGCCGACGACGCTCTCCTCTCCGCACCCGCACCCGCTCTGGACGGCGCGGGCGAGTGCGACGCTGCCCGGTTGAACAACCTCGGTGATCCACTGCGGGTACTCGGCGCCGAGTCACCCTGCGCCGACTTCTTCCCCGTTCTGCACGCGCCCGGAAACATTCGCATCGACGGCGGAGCGGGGCAGGGAGTGCTCCTCGTCGACGGTAACCTCACGATCGCGGGCGGGGCACGGTTCAACGGCGTGGTCGCCGTGAGTGGTGTGCTCGAGATCACCGAACTCTCGGAGTTTCATGGCGCCGCCCTCGCTTCGCGCGTGATCGTGCACGGCGGCTCGCGTGCGCGCTACTCGAGTTGTGCCATCGAGCGAGCGTTGCGGGCGGCCGCGGTGCCCGTCGTACCTGAGGGGCTGGCGTGGTCGGATATGTACTGAGCGGCGTTACTTTGTCCGCCCCTGGTCGTGTCTCTGATAGCTGAAACGCCTGCTGGCGAGGCAGTTGTACTCCGCATCGGCGGGCCAACGATCACCGCAATCATCGTCCGCGAGACAGCTCGCGAATCCCTGTCACCGCACGGCCAAACTATGGCTCTCCTGGGTCGCAAGAAAACGACAATAGGGCTCGACATCGGGTCGGGTCTCGTCAAGGTCGCGGTAATCGATCACGGCAAGGGCGAGCCCGAGCTCACCAAGGTGGCGATCGCGCCGCTGCTCGCCGACGCCATCGTCGAGGGCGAGATCATGGACCCGGGCATCGTCGCCGAGACCGTGCGCGCTGCCCTTTCCGCGACTGGCGTGAAGGCGAAATCGGTCGTCACCGCCGTCGGTGGTCGCGACGTGATCATCAAGAAGATCCAGATCGACCGCGTGAAGGAGCAGCAGGCGCGCGAGCTGATCAGATGGGAAGCCGAGCAGCACGTCCCGTTCGACATGGAGTCGGTGGAGCTCGACTTTCAGATCCTCGATCCCGACGCGGAAGGGCTCGAGATGAGCGTACTGCTCGTGGCTGCGAAGCGCGAGCTGGTCGAGAGCAAGATGCGCATGCTCGCCGATGCGAATATCTCTCCGAACACCGTGGACGTGGATGCCTTCGCGCTCCACAACGCGTTCGAGGTCAACTACCCCGATGCGATGACAGGCGTGGTATGCCTCCTGAACATCGGCCACGAGGTCACCAACATCAACATCATGGACGACGGCGTCCCGCTGCTTTCGCGCGACATCACCGTCGGCACTCGCCGCTTTCGCGAGGATCT
The DNA here is from genome assembly GCA_036565685.1 of Gemmatimonadaceae bacterium. Taxonomy (GTDB): domain Bacteria; phylum Gemmatimonadota; class Gemmatimonadetes; order Gemmatimonadales; family Gemmatimonadaceae; genus JADGGM01. The sequence continues at coordinate 2,028 of DATCXR010000278.1, read as the reverse complement.
GCAGCGCGAGCGCGGCCTGAGCGCGGATGAAGCGGATGCGCTCCTCCAGGGCTACGACCGCTCGCCGCACCTCGACGCGATCATCGAGAGCCGCGGTGAGGAGCTCGCGGTCGGGATAGAGCGCGCGGCGGCGTTCCTCGCGAGCTCGTCGCGGAACGTGAACAAGCTGACGGCCGTGTACACCTGCGGCGGCGGCTCGCGCGTTCCGGGTCTCACCGAATCCCTCGCGGCACGACTCGGCCTGCACGTCGAGCAGGCCAACCCGCTACAGCGCTTGCGCGTACGTGACGGCGCTTTCGATTCGCTCGTCATCGACGATGTCGCGCCCCTGCTAATGCTCCCCATAGGACTGGCACTGCGCCAGGCCGCCTGATCTTCCTCGGAAGGCACCGTAATGATCGAAATCAATCTCCTCCCAGGCAGCGGGAAGAAGACTCGGAGCAAGGGTGCCGGGGTGAACTTCTCCGAGCTCGCTTCGGGCTTCGCCGCCAAGGTGAAGGATCCGTGGCTGCTCGGTGCCGTCGGGTCGGCCGTCCTGGCTGCAGTGCTCGTCGGAGGCATGTACTGGTACCAGGGCTCGCGCAGCGCGTCGCTCGACGAGCAGCTGCGAGTCGCGCGTCAGGACTCCGTCCGCTTCGCCGCGGTGATCAACGAGAAACGCAAGGCCGAGGCGCAGCGTGATTCCGTACTCCGGCAGGTTTCGCTGATCAAGTCGTTCGACGACAAGCGCTACGTCTGGCCGCACCTGATGGATGAGGTGAGCCGGGCGCTTCCGCCATACACCTGGCTGACCTCCATCAGCCAGACAAACATCGTCGACCAGGCCGCACAGGCGGCGGCGCCGCCGCCACCACCGGCGGCGAAGGGGAAGACTCCGGCGGCCGCGCCGGATACCGTCGTCGTGCCTCCGGTGAAGCTCCGTCTCGTGGGACACACGGTGGATATCCAGGCGCTCACGCGGTTCATGAGAGTTCTCGAGTCCTCCCCCTTCATCGAGAATGTGCAGCTGGTCAAATCGACCATGATCATGGTGGACGGGAAGCAGGTGACCGAGTTCCAGCTCGACGCCTCGTACCAGCCGCCCGATCCGTCGGCGATCACCGTCTTACCCGTTTCCCTCTCGGTGAGGTAACGATGCTCGGAATGCCCAAGGGGCAGCGTGAGCAGACGCTCTTTCTGGTTTGTCTCCTGGCGTTGGCCGCGATCGGACTCTACTGGTACATGGTCTACCAGCCGCGTGCGACCGAGCTCGCCGAACAGCAGACTCGAGTGGATACGCTCGTTGCACTCAACGAGAAGGCGAAGGTGGAGATGTCGCGGGGCAGCCTGCCCGACATCCGCCGTCAGCTGGCGGAGTATCAGCAAAGTCTCTCTCTGATCCGTTCGCTCATACCGAACGGCAACGAGGTGCCGGCTCTCCTCGAGCAGGTATCCACCGCCGCACGGCGTGTGGGACTGGACGTGGCCAGCGTGGATCCCCAGCCGGTGCTCCCGGGTGCTGGCTACGACACCTACCGCTATGGAATGTCGATCATCGGCGGCTACCACGAACTGGCCGAGTTCTTCACGAACGTCGGCTCGCTCAGCCGGATCATGCTCCCGATGAACGTCTCGCTGAACGTCTCGACCAACGCCAACGCGCAGAAGTCGCGACGCTCGGAGGATGACGCGGTGATCGAGGCGCACTTCCAGCTGCAGACCTTCGTCACCAACGGCCAGAGCACCAATCCGGATGCCGATGCGCCGGTGCGAGGAGGGAATTGATCATGAACAGCAAAGCGGTCGTCGGCACCTTTGCCGCCGTGTGTCTCGCTGTCGGCGTGGCGCCCCGGCTTCACGCGCAGGCGATGTCGACGTTCAACCACGCAAAGCGCGCTGCGTCGAACGCCGTCGCAGCCACGAACGAGCACACCAACAGAGAGCAGATGGTCGGCAGCTCGGCCGCGGCTCCGGAGAAGTCGGCGAAGAACGGTGCCTCGGCACCGGCCCACTCCTCGAGCGCTGTACCCGCTGCGGCGAGTGCCAGGG
>DATCXR010000242.1:0-3004 GCA_036565685.1 Gemmatimonadaceae bacterium | reverse complement strand
GGCCAGCGAGCCAGCGGGGTGGGAAGTGAAGCTCGCCATCGTCCCGACCACGCTCCGCGAGGCGAACGCATTCGTACTGGCTCACCACAGGCACCACGGACCAGCGCGCGGCTGCATCGTCGCGCTGGCGGTAGCGCGTGGCGACACGGTGTGCGGTGTGGCGATCGTCGGGCGCCCGGTGTCGCGGATGCTGCAAGACGGCTGGACGGCCGAGGTCACGCGACTCTGCACGGACGGGACTGAGCACGCCGCGTCGAAGCTCTACGGAGCCGCGTGGCGAGTCGCGCAGCAGCTCGGATATCGACGCATGGTCACGTACACGCTCGCGACTGAGGACGGCGCGTCGCTCAGGGGCGCGGGCTGGAAGTGTTACGGCGAGGCGGGCGGCGGCTCGTGGTCGCGGAAGGCGCGGCCCCGCGTGGATGTGTCGCCAACACAGCTCAAGCTCCGGTGGGAGGCCGCATGACCCCCGCACTACGCCGCGCATGTGAGCGCGAGAAAGCGGCCAGCGCACAGCCCGAGCCCATCCGGCCGATCGTGCGGCGAGTCGTGGCGGAGATGGGACGGCAGTACCCCGCGTTCCGCTCGGAACCTGCGGTCATCACCCTCCTGGCGAGCAATGGCTAGTACTCTGATGGATTCTCCGGTGCAAGCCGTCCTCGCTCGGCTCAAGGGCGTGAAGCCGCACGGCGACTCGTGGGTCGCACGCTGCCCCGCGCACGCCGACCGCAATCCGTCGCTCTCCGTGAGCACCGGCAAGGATGGCCGTGTGCTCCTGTGCTGCCACGCCGGATGCACGGTTAATGCCATCGTCGCATCCATCGGAATCGCGGCGCGCGATCTCTTCCCCGCCGACTCGCCATACGCGCCACCGGTGCGCACGAACGGCAACGGGAACGGGAAGCACGGACCCGAGCACGTAGCGGAGCCGGTGAATCACGACCGCCCGGTGCTGGTCAAGAGCTACGACTACACGGATGAAGCTGGCGCGGTGCTCTTCCAGGCGTGCCGCTTCGTCAAGCCGGATGGCTCGAAGACGTTCCGCCAGCGGCGGCCTGACGGTAACGGCGGGTGGGACTGGAAGCTCGGCGACACACGGCTCGTGCCCTACCGGCTCCCCGAAGTAATCGAGGCGGTGTCGATGGGTCGCCGCATCTTCGTGGTCGAAGGAGAGAAGGACGCGGACGCCCTCGCCGCCGAAGGTGTTCCCGCCACGACCAATCCGATGGGCGCGGGGAAGTGGCGGGATGAGTACAGCGCGCACTTCAAGGGCGCCGACGTGGTGGTGCTGCCTGACAATGACGACGTGGGACGCTCGCACGCCGAGACTGTGGCGGGCTCGCTCACGGCGGCCGGTGCGCGCGTCTGGGTGGTCGCACTCCCCGGCGTACCCGAGAAGGGCGACGTGTCGGACGGGCTGGAGGCGGGCGGCGACTTCGACGAGCTGGATGAGCTGATCGGACGCACTCGCATCTGGACGACCGACCCGCTCCGGCGCTCGCGCTGGCGGCTGGATGAACTGCTCGCCAACGATGAGTTGATGCGACCACCCAAGCCGGTGGTGCCGCGTCTCGCTTTCCGCGCTCGCTCGACGTTGCTGGCAGCCGCACCCAAGACGGGGAAGTCCACGCTCATCGCATTCGTGGCCGCGTGCGTCTCGTGCGGCCGACCTTTCATGGACGAGCCGGTGGACCGCGGCGTCGTCCTGCTCATCTCACCGGAGGAATACATAGGGGACGTGGCGCGTCGGCTCGCTCGCTTCGAGGCCGACTCGTCGATGATCCACGTTGTCCACGATCTGCCGGCCGACCCGCGCGAGCGGCCATCGGCACTCGCTGGTCACGTGGAAGCAGTGAAGCCGGATCTCGTCGTGATAGACACGATGCTCGCTTACGGGCGCGGTCTGATCGAGGACGAGAACAACGCGGTGCAGATGCAAGCCGTCACGCAGGGATTGACCGACCTTGCGCACCGCTTCGAGGTGGCGCTGGTGATCGTTCACCACGCCACGAAGGCCACGGGGAAGTATCGCGGCTCGACCGCGATAGGCGGCGGCGTCGATGCCGTGGCCGAGCTTTCCATCCCTGACGAGGATGCCGACCCCACGCGCAGAGCGGTAAAGAGCGTGGGCCGTATCCCGATCTACGATTTCGAGTACCGCATGGACGGCGACCTCCTGGCGATCGCGAACGTCACCGGAGCCCCGTTGATACAGCGCGTGCTCGACTTCATCCGCTCGCACCCGGACTGCTCACTGAGGCAGGTACGTGGTGCGGTGGGTGGCCGCGCCGAAGCCACGGACGCGGCGATCCAGACCCTCATGCTGAAGGGCTGGATCGTGGACACCGGCGATAGGCAGCAGAGGCAGTACAGAACCACCGCGTACGCCCGCGGCGACGTGTTGAAGGAGTGGCACCAGTGAGCCCGGCGACCTTCCCGACCCCGCCAGATTGGCGGGCCGGAAGCCCCGGATTTGGCGAGTCCACTTCGCATCGCGCAAGTCGTTGCGGGACAAAGGCGGACACGGTTTGGACACACCTCGGGACACGGTGCGTGTCCCGGACCCCCTCTCTCCCCCCTAAAGGGGGAGAGGGGCCGGTCCAAGCGTCGGCGGTTTTTTTCTTCGCCACGTCTGCCGTTCCGGCTCACACGACCCCGCATAACCCCCCCACCGGAGCCTGATCATGAGACTCGTACTAGCCGTTACCGCGATCGCCGCGCTGTGCGTCGCGCTCAACTTCGCCGTACTCGCGTGGGAGCGCAGCCACCCCGCCGACCGTGCCGCGTCGGAGCGAGCGGAGGCGGAGCGTATAGCGGCTCACCGTGCAGCCGTCGCCGCGTTCCGCGCTCGCGTGTGGGCGTGGGCGCGCCGGGTCCACCCGATAGGCGCGCTCACTCGGCGGCTCCGGAGCGGGCCGGCTTACGACTCCACGCCGATCAGCTTCCCGCGCGGCATGGACGAAGAGACGGTCGAGGACGGGCGGACGGTGCGCGAGCGGAGGAG
>DATCXR010000230.1:0-1105 GCA_036565685.1 Gemmatimonadaceae bacterium | reverse complement strand
TCTCCGCGGTGGCGTGTCCGAGCGGCCTAAGGAGCACGCCTCGAAAGCGTGTGAGGGGGCAACTCCTCCGTGGGTTCAAATCCCACCGCCACCGCCATTCACCTGCGGAAACGCCGGCCGGCTCTCTCGCGGAGCCGGCCGACGTTTCCCCGGTCTGGCCTCATTCCCGTCTCAGTTCGGCTGCGCCGAACGCGAGACGCACTCGGTTCCGCCTACCAAGGCTTCGGCCAGCTACGCATTGCGGTGGTCATCCTGGTCCCTCGCGTTGTTGGGGTAGATGGTTTCTCCCCGTTCGAGCATGGCGACGAACTGCTCGAGGCGTCGGCTCCGGGTCTCCGCGCGCTTCGCTGTCTGGAGGCGGTAGAGGACGGCGAAGCGATTTCGGCTGTTGAGGTTCTGGAACATCGTCCGCGCGACAGGGTGGGAGTCGAGGGCTGCGGCGAGATCGACCGGCACCTCGATGCTCGCCGGTCCGGCGTACGCGGCGTCCCAACGGCCGTCAGCCTTGGCGCGCTCCACCGCGGCGAGTCCCGACGCCTGCATGCGCCCTTCCGCCATGAGCCGCTCGGCGAGTGCGACGTTGCGCTTGGACCACGCGCTGCGCGCAGTACGGGGCGTGAAGCGCTGACGGTAGCTGTCCTTGTCGCCGCTGCGGATCTGCCCGTCGATCCACCCGTGGCATAGCGCCTCCTCAAGCGCCTCGGCATAGGTAAGGCTCGTCGGTGCGGCAGCGCCCTTCCTCGCCAGGGTCAGCCACACACCGCGATCATCACCGTGGTGCTCCTGGAGCCAGGCGCGCCACGCCGCGCCGTCCGCGACCGTCAAAGCGAGCAGGTCGTCACTCACGCTGCCAACCCTCCCACGAGGGCCATGAGGCAGCGGAGTGACTCGGGTCCGAAGCCCGCGCCTCACGGCATGACGGAAGGACTGCAAACGCAGCCCGATGCGTCGCCGCCCGCAGCGTCGTAAGGTAGCGGCCGAGAGGAGGCGGCGATGGCCGATCCGGTAGGCGAGATCATCGGGGACTATCGCTCGTTCGCCGCGCAGCAGCAAGACCGCCTTCTTGCCCGAGGCATAGACATCCGTTCGTACCCGCTCAGCCACC
>DATCXR010000203.1:0-6566 GCA_036565685.1 Gemmatimonadaceae bacterium | reverse complement strand
GCGCTCGAGGCGGATCGTGGAGTCGAGGTGGGCGAACGTCGTCGCCGGGGCCGGGTCGGTGTAGTCGTCGGCCGGCACGTAGATGGCCTGCACCGAGGTGATGGAGCCCTTCTTGGTGGAGGTGATGCGCTCCTGAAGCTCGCCCATCTCGGTGGCCAGGGTGGGCTGGTAGCCGACGGCCGAAGGCATGCGGCCCAGCAACGCCGAGACCTCGGAGCCCGCCTGGGTGAAGCGGAAGATGTTGTCCACGAACAGCAGCACGTCGCGTCCTTCGATGTCGCGGAAGTACTCGGCCACCGTGAGGCCGCTCAAGGCCACGCGCAGGCGCGCCCCGGGGGGCTCGGTCATCTGGCCGTAGATGAGCGCGGCGTTCTTGAGAACGCCCGACTCCTTCATCTCGAGGTAGAGGTCGTTCCCCTCGCGCGTCCGCTCGCCAACGCCGCAGAACACCGAGCGGCCGCCGTGACCCTTGGCCACGTTGTTGATGAGCTCCTGGATGATGACCGTCTTGCCCACACCCGCGCCGCCGAAGAGACCGATCTTGCCGCCCTTCACGAACGGAGCGATCAGGTCGATGACCTTGATCCCCGTCTCGAAGATCTCGGTCTTGGGCTCGAGGTTCACGAAGTCCGGACTGGGCCGGTGGATCGGCCAGCGGGGCGAGTCGCTCGGGATCGGCGGACCGTTGTCCACCGGCTGGCCGAGGACGTTGAGGATGCGGCCGAGCGCGTGGTTCCCCACGGGCACCGAGATGGGCGCACCGGTGTCGGTCACCTCCATACCGCGCTGCACCCCGTCGGTGCTCGACATGGCCACCGCGCGCACCTGGTTGCGACCGATGTGCTGCTGCACCTCGACCACGACGTTCACGCGCGACCCGCCGTCGACTGATTGATCGATCGTGAGGGCGTTGTAGATCTCGGGCAGATGCTCGGCCTCGAACTCCACGTCGAGGACCGGCCCGATGACCTGGATGACTTTGCCGATGTTGTGGTTCAGGTCTACCATGGTGTGGATCGCGTCAGTGTGAAAGCATCCTCGCGGCGCCGAGCCGCGGCGGTGCGGTGCGTCAGAGCCAGTGAATCAGAGTGCCTCCGCGCCGCCCACGATCTCCGCGATCTCCTGCGTGATCTGCGCCTGGCGGGCGCGGTTGTACGTCCTGCGCAGCGTGTTCAACATCTCGCCGGCGTTGTCGGTCGCGTTCTTCATCGCGGTGCGCTGCGCGCCCTGGAAGCCGGCCGCCGTCTCCACCAGCGCCCGGTACACCGCGTTCCTCACGTACAGCGGTACGAGCTCGCGCAGAATCACCTCGGCGCTCGGGAAGAGCAGGTAGTCGCGCGCCAGTCCGGCGAACTTCCCGTCCTTCGCGCCTGTCCCGCGCTCCGGCGGAGTGACGGGGAGAATCTGCCCCGTCGTGGGCGGCGTGGAGAGCGGCGAGTTGTAACGGGCGTATACCACGTACACCGCGTCCAGCCGGCCGGCCACGAACTCCGCCATCAGTGGATCCACCAGCTGAGCCGCTTCCTCCGACGTCGGACGATCGCCGATGTCCGTGCGCGACGATGCGACCGGCGCACCGATGTAGCGGAAGTATCCGAGTCCCTTGCGACCCACCGCGTGCAGCTCGGTCTCGATGCCGTCCTTCTGAAGACGCTCGAGGAGGTGTCTCCCCTCGCGAATCAGGTTGGCGTTGAAGGCGCCGGCGAGACCGCGGTTGGAGGTGATGAGCAGTACACCCGCGCGCCGGATCTCGGCCGGCTGCCGGAAGAGCGGGAAACGCTCGGCGAGCGCCGGCGAGTAGAGATCCGCGATCACCCCGGTGAGCGCCTCGGCGTACGGGCGCGCGCCCACTACACGGTCCTGTGCGCGCTTGAGCTTCGAGGTGGCCACCATCTCCATGGTACGCGTGATCTTCCGCGTACCTTCCACCGACTTGATGCGGCCCTTGAGCTCGCGACCCTTAGCCATTGCGGGATTCGCGCGAGGCCTTCTCGCTGCTCGTGTACGCCTCGATGCCGCGCTTGAGCTCTCCCTCGGTCTCCTTCGAGAGCACCTTCGTTTCGCGGATCTGCTGGCCCACCTGCGGGAACTGCTCGGCCATGAAGGCGTGGAAGCCGCGCTCCCACTCTCGCAGCACGTCGACCGGTACGTCGTCGAGGAAGCCGTTGGTCACGGCGTAGAGGATCATCACCTGCTGCTCCACCGCCATCGGCTCGTACTGCGGCTGCTTGAGAACCTCCACCGTGCGCTTACCACGATCGAGCTGCGCGCGGGTGGTCTTGTCCAGGTCCGAGGCGAACGCGGAGAACGCTTCGAGCTCGCGATACTGCGCGAGGTCGAGGCGGAGCCGACCCGCCACCGAGCGCATCGCCTTGATCTGCGCCGAGCCACCAACGCGCGACACCGAGATACCGGCGTTCACCGCGGGGCGAACGCCCGCGTTGAAGAGGTCTGCCTCGAGAAAGATCTGACCATCGGTGATCGAGATGACGTTCGTCGGGATGTAGGCGGAGACGTCACCGGCCTGCGTCTCGATGATCGGCAGCGCGGTGAGCGAACCGCCGGGCACGAAGATCGTCTTGTTGTCCACCACGCTCGGATCCTCGCTCAGCTTCGCCGCGCGCTCGAGGAGACGCGAGTGCAGGTAGAAGACGTCGCCGGGGTACGCTTCACGACCGGGCGGGCGGCGCAACACGAGCGAGATGGCGCGGTAGGCCGCGGCCTGCTTGGACAGGTCGTCGTAGACGCAGAGCGTCGCCTTCCCTTCCTGGTACATGAAGTACTCGGCCATCGCGCATCCCGAGTAGGGAGCGATGTACTGCATCGGCGCCGGGTCGGAGGCGGCGGCGACTACCACGATCGTGTAGTCCATCGCGCCCTTCTCGCGGAGGCGCTCCACGGTGGCGGCCACGGTGGACTTCTTCTGGCCGATCGCGACGTACACGCAGATCACGCCAGTGCCCTTCTGGTTGATGATCGTGTCGATCGCGATGGCGGTCTTGCCGATGGCGCGATCGCCGATGATGAGCTCGCGCTGTCCGCGGCCGATCGGGATCATCGAGTCGATAGCCTTGATACCGGTCTGCAGCGGCTCTTTCACCGGCTGGCGAACGATGATGCCGGGCGCCTCCGACTCGACCTTGCGAGTGTGCTTCGCGGTGATCGGGCCGAGGCCGTCGATGGGGTTGCCGAGCGCATCCACGACGCGCCCGACCATCTCGGGTCCCACCGGTACCTCGAGCACGCGTCCCGTACGACGAACCTCATCGCCCTCGCGGAGCTTGAGGTAGTCGCCGAGGATCACGGCGCCGATGTTGTCTTCCTCGAGGTTGAGGACGAGCGCGGCGATCTTGTCGCCGGTTTCGCTCGAGGTCATCTCGAGCATCTCGCCGGCCATCGCCTTGGTGAGGCCGTATACACGCGCGATACCGTCGCGCACCTCGAGGACGGTACCGACGTCCTCGATATCGGGCTCGTTGAAGTCGGCTGCCTCGATCTGTTGGAGGAGGATGTCCTTGATCTCGGCGGGTCGGAGCGAGGTTTCGGAAGCCATGTGAGGCGTGTCTGAGAGTCGGGTGAACCGGGTGGCGCGGGCGTAGCAATCCCGTGGTTGCCGCAGCTTGTGAATTTTATCACAAGGTGCCGTTCCAGACAAGTGGCTCGCTACCGGATTTACCGTGCCGCGGGGGCGGGGGGAGAGCGCAGAAAGCAGAGAGCAGAAAGCAGTGAAACCCCAGGGTTCAGGGGGCAGGGTTCACTGTTCAGGTACTACCCGGCGATCGAGATCTCTGCCCCGAGGCACTTCCTGAACCCTGCCCCCTGAACCCTGAACCCTCGAGCACTTCACTGCGTGCTGCTGTCTGCTTTCTGCGCTCTCCCCCCGTCCCCCACCATCCCAGCCGCCCGCTCGAGTACGCCGCGCGCGTTTGCGTACGAGATCCGCTCGAGCGCCTCGCTCAGCGGCAGCCACCGGCACTCGGTTATCCCCTCCTCACGCTGCGGGCTCGTCTCGGCGTGCTCGCTCTCCATGAGATAGAAGTGGCATACCTTGTGGATCAGCCGCTTCCTGAAGCGGAAGTACCAGTCGATGGTCTCTATCGCCTCGCGGAGCAGCAGGTCACGCAGCCCGGTCTCCTCCTCCACTTCCCGGAGAGCGGTGCGCTCGGGTGCCTCGTCGCGCTCCACGTGCCCCTTCGGGAAGCCCCAGTTGTCATAGCTGTCGCGGATCAGCAGGAAAAGCGGCCGACCATCCTCCATCCGAAATACCACGCCGCCGGCCGATATCTCCTGCCGGGCACGCGAGCGCGGCATCAGCGTCCCCGCACAGCGCTTCCGCGCGGGGCGAAGGCCGCCGCCGGCTCCTCGTGCTCCTGAAGCGTGGGACGTCCCTCGATGAACTGTCGCACTATCGGGTCGGACGTATGCTGCATCTCCTCCACCGTCCCCACCTGCTGCACGCGCCCCTCGTACAGCATGGCTATGCGCGTCCCCACGGTGTACGCGCTCCGCATGTCGTGCGTGATCACCACGCTCGTCACTCCGAGCTTCTCACGCATGCGGATCATGAGCTGATCTATGTTGGCGCTCGTCACGGGATCGAGGCCCGTGGTGGGCTCGTCGTACAGGATGTACTTGGGCCGGTGCGCCACGGCTCGCGCGATACCCACGCGCTTGCGCATTCCGCCCGATAGCTCGGCGGGGTAGCGATCGGCCACGTTCGGCAGATCGACCAGCTCGAGCGCCCGCTTCACCCGCTCGGCGATCTCGCCCTCATCCAGCTCACCCTGCTTCCGGAGCCCCATCGCCACGTTGTCGCCGATGCTGAGGGAGTCGAAGAGCGCCGCGAACTGGAAGACGTAGCCGATGCGACTTCGCAGGTCGTATAGCTCGCGCCTCGGAAGCGAAGGGACGTCGAGATCGTCCACGACCACGGTTCCTCTGTCGGGAACGAGCAGCCCTACCACGTGCTTGATCGCGACCGATTTCCCCGATCCCGAGTAGCCGATGATGACGACGGTCTCGCCCTCGACCACATCGAGCGTGAAACCCTCGAGCACCTTCTTCTGGCCGAACGATTTATAGACGTCTATCCACTGGATCACTACGCACGCTCCTGGCTTCGCCCCGCTCGGCCGCTCGTCGTCGAGGTACCCGTGGCACCAGGCCGGCCGCGCCTCGAGGTCGGCCCGCGCGCACGCCGCGCCGCCGAGTCGCGCGACGTGCGTAATCTGCTGTGTGCCGCACGGGTGGGCAACGCGCGCGACTCCGGGGTATTATTTACCTGACGGCCGCCACCGCTCCTCCGCCACACTGTCCCCACGCGGCGTTCGGCGGCGCCCCCGAAGCCGTGTCAACGCAGATTCCGGATCTCCAATGCCGCGTTCGATCCCAGCACTACTTCTCCTCGCATCCCTCGTAGCTGCCACCGCGAACGCCCAGAGCACGGCACGCGAGCGACAGGCGGCGCGCGACAGCTCGGCGGGCGCCGCGCGGGAGGACGCGGGTAGCCCGAGCGACACCGGCCAGAGTGCGGCCGCGAAGACAAAGACCGTGATCAGCGGCTTCGTGCTGGACAGCATGACCAACCAGCCCCTCGCTGGCGCCACGGTGCTCCTCTCGGGCACTTCACGATCCGTCACTACCGACGCGGGTGGACGCTTCCGCTTCGAGCTCGACTCGGCCGTGAACGGCACGTACACGATAGGCTTCTTCCACCCCTCGCTCGACACGCTCGGTGTGACCCCGCCGCCCCGTCAGATTCAGGTTCGCAGCGGAGGCGAGAACTTCGTGGAGCTCGCGGTCCCATCGATGCGGACCATCAGCTACTCGCTTTGCCCCGACACCTCGCTCACCGACGGCCGGGGCCTGGTGGCCGGCACGGTGCGCGATGCGGCGAATGACAAGCCGCTGGACAGCGTTCGCGTGGTGCTCATGTGGACTGGCATGAGCGTCGGCAACACATCGGTGACCAAGGTGCCGCGCGCCGTGAGCGTCCTGACCGACGTGAAGGGATCGTACCACGCGTGCGGCGTCCCGATCGGCACACGCGTCACCGCGCAGGCGCGAACGAAGACGCAGCGCAGCGGCTGGATCGAGGTGGACATCCCCGAAGGTGGGATCGGCAGGCGCGACTTCCTCATCGGCACACGTCCACCCGCGGCCATTGCCGCGCGTCAGGCCACTGACACGGGCGCCAAGGCACCCCAGCCGCTCGGCAGCGCCGTTCTCACGGGTACGGTGACCGCCACCAACGGCCAGCCTCTGGAGGGCGCACAGATACTCCTGCTCGGTACGCAGCTCGGCGGGAGGACCGACCACAACGGCAACTTCCGCCTCGGCGGTCTTCCGGGAGGTACGCAGAGTATCGAGATACGGCAGATCGGCTACGCGCCGCAGCGCTACGCGGTGGACCTCGCGCCGAACAAGGAAAGCAAGGTCACCGCGGTGCTCGAGGAGCGGGCGGTGGTGCTCGAAGCGGTCGAGGTGGCCGGCAAGAAGGGCTCGGGAATCCCCGGCTTCGACCAGCGCCAGAAGCACGGCTTCGGCACCTTCATCACGCGCGACGA
>DATCXR010000146.1:0-15650 GCA_036565685.1 Gemmatimonadaceae bacterium | reverse complement strand
TCAGGTCTGGGATCGTGACTGGAATCGTGAATCGATACTGCCGCTTCGCCGGCAGTATCGATTCACGATTCCAGACCTGACCCCGCCCACTCCCGCCCCCGTGGCGCGCGCGATGCAATAGAAGTTTGCGAGCGACATCTCACACTCATTTGCGGGGGGTGCCGATGCTGGGATATAGGTTTTTCGAGGAATACCACGACGGCAGGCTCGAGAGCAGCTCGGGCAACGTCATTGCCATAGATCTGACGGGCGATTCATTCGTTCAGGAGGGCGGGGTGTGCTACGGCGCAGTCGTCGCCATCCCCGACAAGGCGAAGCCGAACAGCCCCGTCTTCAAGCGCCTCTTCAACGCGGAGTACCTCGGCGCGCGCTGCCGGCGCATATCGGAAGCGCGGGCGCGCCTCATCCATCCGCGGCTCTTCGAGTACCTCGACGCCATGGCATGATGCGCGAAAGCCCGCCCGGTGACGGGGCGGGCTCTGTTGCGCCTGCTCTCAGTGGTTGGAGTGCCGGCGACGCTTCACGCGGCCGCTCGGAAGCCGAGCGGCTCAGCTCTTGTGGCGGAAGATGATCCGGCCACGAGTCAGGTCGTACGGCGACACCTGAATGCGAACACGGTCGCCGGCGAGCACGCGGATGCGGAATCTCCGCATATTGCCGCCCAGAGTCGTCAGAACCGTGTGGCTGTCGCTGACTGCCACACGGAAGGTAGCGTTGGGCAGCACTTCCGTGACGGTTCCTTCGAGCTCGATGGAGTCCTGTTTGGACACTTTCAGCTCTCGGGGTCTTGCGAGTGGTGCACGCTCAATGCGCGCGGCGCAATGCCCGGGCGCTCCGCTGGCGCGCTGCGCCCGCCTTACGCTGCCGTGCCTCGCTGGGCTTCTCGTAGAAGCGCTTGCGGCGAAGGTCCTTCAGGACCCCGGCACGTATCACCTTACGCTGAAACTGCTTCAGCGCGACGTCGAGCCGATCGTTCTCGCCAATGACGACTTCAACCACGACACATCCTGTGCTGAGGGAATGGGCCGAAACCACGACAAAAAAAGAAGGACCTGGATCTGGCCAAGTCCGCCTGCGAACCCAGCGCCGACCGGCCACACCGCCGATGGGCGAAGCCTGTCCCGACGCTGCCCCACAACCTAGCTTCCAAGCGATCCGATGGCAATGGACCGGCCAACCGCTCGGTTCCCCTGCCAGCTCCGTGCCCCCTCCCCGGAGAGCCCGCGAATGAAACCCGGTAAGCTCATCGCCGCGCTGGTTGTGGCAGCGCTAGTTGCCTTCCTCCTCTACTCCACCCTCGGCGCCCAGCGCGTCCAGTGTCGCTCGTGCGCCCAGTTCAACGGCCAGCGCAACTGCGCCACCGCCACCGCCGCCACCCGCGAAGAAGCCGCCCGCTCCGCCCAGACCACCGCCTGCGGCACCCTCGCCCAGGGAATGGCGGAGTCGATCAATTGTCAGAACTCGGAGCCCGTGAGCCTGAGCTGCGAGACGAAGTAGGGGAAGAGGCTGAAGGAAATAGGGAACAGGAAACAGGGAACAGGAACTGCCTCGGGGGTGAGGGCTTTACCGCCAAGAGCCGGTACCCGTTTCCCGTTTCCTGTTCCCTGTTTCCTTTCCACTACTACCTACGCCCCCGGATAATCCCTCTCCCCGTACCCCGTATAGATCTGCCGCGGGCGGGCGATCTTCTGCTCCTTGTCGAGGAGCATCTCCTCCCATTGCGCCAGCCAGCCGGCGGTGCGGGCTATGGCGAAGAGGACGGTGAAGAAGTCCGTCGGGAACTTCATCGAGCGGTAGATCAGGCCCGTGTAGAAGTCCACGTTCGGATAGAGCTTGCGCGAGACGAAGTAATCGTCGGAGAGCGCGATCCGCTCGAGCTCGAGCGCGATCTCGAGATCCTGGTCCATCCCGACTTCCTTGAACACATCGTCGGCGAGCTGCTTCACGATCCGGGCGCGCGGGTCGTAGCTCTTGTAGACGCGGTGTCCGAAGCCCATCAGGCGGCCCTCACCGTTCTTCACCTTCTCGATGAACGCGGGGACGTTCTTCGCGCTGCCGATCTGCTGAATCATGCGCAGCACCGCCTCGTTGGCGCCGCCGTGAAGCGGGCCGTACAGAGCGGCGATACCAGCCGCAACGGCCGAGAACGGATCGGCGTGCGCCGAGCCCACCGTGCGGACGGCGGTGGTGGAGCAGTTCTGCTCGTGATCGGCATGGAGGATGAACAGTACTTCCGTCGCTTTCGTGAACACCGGCCGCGACTCGTAGCGCGGCTCACTCATCCGCGCAACCATCGAGAGGAAGTTCTCCACGTACGACAGGTCGTTGTCCGGATAGACGAATGGGAGACCCTTGCTTTGACGGTAGATGAACGCCGCCAGGGTCGGCATCTTGGCTATCAGGCGTACGAACGAGAGGTCGCGTTCGGCGGGATCGTGTATGTTCTTCGCGCTCGGGTAGAACGACGAGAGTGCCGCCACGATGCTCGAGAGCATCGACATCGGGTGCGCATCGTAGCGGAAGCCCTGCAGGAACGCCTTGATGTTCTCGTGGACGTAGGTGCGGAAGGTGATGTCGTGCACCCAGCCGTCCAGCTCGTCCTTGTTCGGGAGCTCGCCATGCCGGAGGAGCCACGCAACCTCGAGGAAGGTGGACTTCTCGGCGAGCTGCTCGATCGGGTAGCCGCGATAGCGGAGGATCCCGTTGTCGCCGTCGATGTAAGTGATGGCGCTCCGGCAGGCGGCGGTGTTGAGGAAGGCGGGGTCGTAGCTCAGCAGGCCGAAGTCATCCGGATCGGTCTTTACCCCACGTAGATCCATGGCGCGAATCGAACCGTCGGTTATCGGGAAGTCGTACTGCTTCCCGGTCCGCTCGTCCGTCGCCGCGAGCGCGCCAGCGGCACCATCGGCGTCGGCGCCGGTTCCGGTCTTCGCTCTACCCTCTGCTGTTACGTTTCCCTTGCTCATGCCTCACTCTCCACACTATGCCGTGACACCAGGCACGCGAAAGTCGCGGCTGGCCCTCTAGTAGTCTTGGTCTCCAGAAGCGCGACGGACAGCCGACGACGGTCGCCAGCCAACGAAAACTACAGGGAATCCCGCGTGATGGTATGGGTGCGGGTCGCGATCTCGCCGGAGCTTGTTACATTGGTGGTACCTCCCTCCCCTCTCCGCTCCTCTCATCGCTGAATTGAGTCGTCATGCGCGGTATCCATGACCTTCTCGCCTCACCCCTCCTGACTGGCGCGCTCGTCGCCATCGCCCTCTCCCCGCTTCCACGCGCAGCCGCCGCACAGTCGAACGTCGAACGCATGGCGACCGACTGGTACACGCCATCCCACGACTACGACCTCCTCCACCAGCGGATCGAGCTCGCGAACTTCGACTGGGACTCCACGAGCTTCGATGGCAGCGTAGCTACCACGCTCGTCTCGCTGCGGCCGGGGATGGACTCTGTGATCCTCGACGCGGGTCCGCTTCTCAGACTGAGCTCCGCGACCGATGCACAGGGGGACTCGCTCCGCACGGCGCGGCACGGCGACACACTCGTGGTCTTCCTTCCGAGCCCCGCCGCATTCGGCGACACCGTTCGCTTCTCGCTCGGCTACCACGCCCGCATCGAGAGCGGCAGAGGGCTCACTTTCATCCAGGCCGACGGGCGCGAGCACCGCCGTCCGCAGATCTGGAGCCAGGGAGAGGCCGCCAACAATCACTACTGGTTTCCGACCTACGATCATCCCAACGACAAGATGACGTGGGAGCTCGTGGCCACTGTCCCGCGCGGCTACACGGCGATCTCCAACGGCCGGGTCGTGGGCGACCGCAGGCATCGCGACGGCACGCGTACGCTCAGATGGTCGCAGGAGAAACCGGCCTCCACCTACCTGGTCTCGCTGATCGTGGGGCAGTACGTCCGCGTGCACGACCAGTGGCAGGGCATCCCGGTGGACTACTTCGTGTATCCCGAAGACAGCACTCGCGCACGCCAGCTCTTCGGCATCACTACCGACATCATGGAGGTCTACTCGCGGCTCACCGGCGTGGACTACCCATGGGCCAAGTACGCGCAGACCACCGTTGCCGACTTCTTCGGGGGGATGGAGAACGTGAGCGCCACAACGCTCGTGGACTGGCTCCCCGATTCCGCCGCATACCACGACCGCCCCTGGTACCAGCACGTCCTCATCCCTCACGAGATCGCCCACCAGTGGTTCGGCGACTACGTCACGATAGACAACTGGGCGAACATGTGGCTCAACGAGGGGTTTGCGGAGTTCATGCCCGGCGCGTACTGGGCGGAGAAGCTGGGTGCGCACGCCGGCGACGACTACTACCTCGACGAGTACCACCAGTTCATGTCGATCGACAAGCGTCGCAGAATGCCCCTCGCCGCTCTCGCATCGAACAACATCTATCCCAAGGGCGCGCTCGTGGTGCGGATGCTCGAGAAGTTCCTCGGCCCCGAACGCTTCTGGGCCGCGGTGAACCTCTACCTCACGCGCCACGCGTACGGCAACGCGACGACCGATGACCTCCGTCAGTCGATCCTCGAGGCGACCGGCGAGAACATGGGGTGGTTCTGGAATCAATGGGTGTACCAGGCGGGCTTCCCGGACTTCGCCGTAACGGCCTCCTACGACTCCACCCGCTCGCGACTCACGCTGCACGTGAAGCAGACGCAGAGCGACTCCAGCAAGGCAGACAGCACCGGGCTCCGCTACACCACTCCGACGGTCTTCCGGATGCCGGTCACGATCCGCGTCGGAACTGCCGAGGGGGATCGCATTCGAACCGTGTGGCTCGACCGGCGTGAGCAAACGATCGAGATCGATTCGCTCGCCGATGAGCCCACGATGGTGGTGTTCGACGATGACGACACCATTCTCAAGACGCTCGCCTTCGAGCAGCCAACCGCCTGGCTCGCCACGCAGCTCGAGCGCGACGCCGATCTCTGGAATCGCTCGTGGGTCATCACGCAGCTCGGCAAACGCACCTCCGACACCCTGGCCGCTACGGCGCTGGCCAGCGCCGCCACCGGCGCCGACTACTATCGCACGCGCGCCGAGGCGGCCGGTGCACTCGGCACCTTCCCGCCGGAAGTGGCCGTACCGACACTCGCGCTGGCGCTCCAGGACTCGTCCTCGCGCGTGCGCCGCTCCGCGGTGAGCGCGCTCGGCCGCATCGGCGGGCAGCGCGCGCTCGCCCTCGCGCGGAGCTCCTTCGAGAACGACCCGAGCTACGAGGTCCGCGCATCCGCGCTCGTGTCGGTCGCTCGCATGGACCGCGACGCTCGCCGCGAGGTCGTTGCCGCCGGCCTCGACACCCCCTCCTATCGCGACATGATCCAGAGCACCGCGCTCGACGTGATAGCCGCCTGGCGCGACACCACTTTCCTCCCCGAGCTCGAGCGCATGCTGGGCACCCAGCCGCGCACCGCGCTCACCCTCGCCACCCTCGCCGCCAACGGCAGCTCGCACGCCCTCGAAATCCTCGGCTCCCACCTGAACGACGACCGCTCCTGGGTTCGCGGCTGGGTCGTCACCGCCTTCGCCCAACGCGTCCCCTCCGAGATCGCCCTCCCCCATCTCGAATCCCTCTTCGCCACCCTGAAGTACCGGGATACGAAGGGACAGGTGGGTGAGGTGGTGGCGCGGTTGACTGGCGGGGAGTGAGGGAGAGAAAGAAGGAACGGCAGGGAAACAGGAAACAGGAAACAGGTACCGGCTCCCACATTTGCCGTCATTCCCGCGAAAGCGGGAATCCATTCTGGCCGGCCTGAACATGGATCCCCGCTTGCGCGGGGATGACAGACTGCCAAGGCAGTCACCTGTTCCCTGTTTCCTGTTTCCTGTTTCCTTTCTCCCTCCCCCCCAGCCTCCGCTCCTCCCCATACGGAAACACATCCCTGATCTCGCCTGCGAACTGCTGGGCTTGGGCACGGAGCCAGAAGTCGATGGTGAGGAGGTCGGAGTGGGCGGAGAGGAAGACGTCGCCGAGGGGGCCGGAGGGGACCATGAAGGGGGCGAACTCCTCGGGGAAGACGTCGCGCTCGCCCACGTAGTACCAGGGCTCGGCGGACATCTCGTCGTCCGGATTCGTGCTGACGGGGATGCGACGGAAGATGCACTCGGTGAGGAGGACGAGCTCGTCGTAGTCGTAGAAGATCACGCGGCCGTGGCGGCTCACGCCGAAGTTCTTCGGGAGCATGTCGCCGGTAAAGATGTTGGCGGCGGCCAGGTCCTTGATGGCCTGGCCGTAGTCGAGGATCGCGTCGCGTGCCTGCTCGAACGATGAATCGCGCAGGTAGAGGTTGAGCGGCGTCACTCTGCGCTCGGTGTAGAGGTGGCGGATCACCACAGCGTCTCCCGCGACTCGCACCGTGGAGCCTGCCACGCGCAGCAGATGCTCCAGCAGCGCATCGGGGAAGCACCGGCGTGGAAACTCGAGGTGCTCGAACTCCTGAGCGTCGGCCAGACGGCCCACTCGGTCGCGCAGGAAGACGAGTCGGTATCGCTCCATCACATCGCGGCGCGTGGTGCGCTTCGGAAATCCGAACGAGTCCTTGATCACCTTGAAGACCACGTTGAGCGACGGGAGCGTGAAGACGCTCATCACCAGCCCTTCGTCGCCGGGCGTGAGCTCGAAACGCGCGCCTGGAGCGTGAAGGTGCTCGACCACGCTCCTGTAGAGCTGCGTCTTGCCGTGTTTGTTGAAGCCGAGCGAGTTGTACAGCTCGTCCACGCGCTTGAGTGGCATTATGGACCCCAGGAAGTCCACCACCTCGCACGGACAGGAGATGTCCGCCTGGAAGTACGACCAGCTGAAGCCGAAGACGATGCTCGCCTCGTCGGAGGTGAGGAGTACCGCGTCTACATACACGCCGCGCTCGTCGTGCATGAGCGCGAGAACCACCGGCAGCATCCGGGCACCGAGACGGACACGCGCGACTATGTACGCACCCTTGTTCCGGTAGAAGGGCGCATCGACCACCTCCAGCACGATCGCACACGGATCCGCGCCCCGGTCCCGAATCGCGGCGGAGATCCGCTCGGCAGCCCGCTTCGAGTCGCCCCCGAGATCGCGCCACGGCGCTCGGAGGGCGAGGTCTTCCAGCACGCGGCGGATCATGGTGGGTAGGCCGTCGTGCGGCTCGTAGCGTCGGAAGTCGGACTCCTCGCCCGGCCACTTGCCCGGATCGGCGTCCGGGAAGACGTACTCGACCCGTTCGTTGACGCCCACTGTCGAGAAGATTCGGCGCGCTATCGAGTTGTAGAAGCTCTCGCCTATCTCGCAGTCGTCGCGCTCGGCGATGAGCGCGGCGTAGAGCCACTTCACGCTCTGCCAGGTCGGGACATCGGTGGCGCACTCCTGGAGCGCGTCGCGTACGAGAGGCAGCGTGACGTCCACCCGGTCGCGGTAGAGCGCGAGACGCTCGGCTGCGTCGGCGTGGCCACCGTGCCAGTCGCGCTCCTCGAAGCGCCGTTGGGCGCGGCGGGTGATCTCGACGAAGCTCTCCCGGTAGCGGCGGAAAGCATCGCTCACGATCGTCGCCGCGTGCATCTCGCGGGCGTTGCCCTTGATCACGCGTCCGATAAGTTTGGGTGAGCCGGTGCTGATCCACCCTGAATACGACTACAGGACGTACCCATGCCTACCTCCACGATGCCCGAATACAAGAATCTTACCCCGCCCACGAAGGGGGAAGCGATAACTCTCGCAGCCGGGCGACTACGCGTCCCCGACGAGCCGATCATCCCCTTCATCGAGGGCGACGGAACCGGACCGGACATCTGGCGCGCGGCGCAGCTGGTGTTCGACGCGGCGGTGGAGAAGGCGTATGGCGGGAAGCGCCGCATCGCGTGGTTCGAAGTGCTGGCCGGCGAGAAGGCCAAGCGCGAGGTAGACAGCTGGCTCCCCGACGACACCATCACCGCGATCGACCACTACCTGGTGGCTATAAAGGGCCCGCTCACGACACCGGTGGGCGGCGGCTTCCGGTCGCTGAACGTCGCGCTTCGCCAGCAGCTCGACTTGTACGCGTGCGTCCGCCCGGTCCGCTGGTTCGAAGGAGTCCCTTCGCCCGTGAAGGAGCCGCAGAACGTGGACATGGTGATCTTCCGCGAGAACACCGAAGACATCTACGCCGGGATCGAGTACCGTGCCCGGGGCGACGAGGCGCGCAAGCTAATTGCCTTCCTCCAGAACGAGCTCGGCGTGCGCACCATTCGCTTCCCTGAATCGAGCGGGATCGGGATCAAGCCCATCTCCGAGGAAGGGAGCAAGCGGCTCGTGCGGGCCGCGATCGAGTACGCGATCGCCGAGAAGCAGGACAGCGTCACGCTCGTGCACAAGGGCAACATCATGAAGTACACCGAGGGCGCTTTCCGCGACTGGGGCTACGAGCTCGCGCGTCAGGAGTACGGGGCTACGGAGCTGGACGGGGGCCCCTGGTTGAAGCTCCCCAACGGGATAGTGATCAAGGACGTCATCGCCGACGCCTTCCTGCAGCAGATCCTCCTCCGCCCGAAGGAGTACAGCGTTATCGCCACTCCGAATCTCAACGGCGACTACATCTCCGACGCCCTCGCAGCGCAGGTGGGCGGCATCGGCATCGCTCCAGGCGCGAACATCAACTACGTCACCGGCCACGCGATCTTCGAGGCCACCCACGGCACCGCCCCAAAGTACGCCGGCCAGGACAAGGTGAACCCTGGCTCCGTGATCCTCAGCGGTGAGATGATGCTCCGCTACCTGGGATGGCCCGAAGCAGCCGACCTGATCATCGCCTCCCTCGAGAAGACGATCGCCCAGAAGCGTGTCACCTACGACTTCGAGCGCCTCATGCCCGGCTCGACCCTGCTCAAGACGAGCGAGTTCGGGGAAGCGATGGTGGGGAATATGTGAGGGGGAGGGAGGGAAAGCAGAGAGCAGAAAGCAGTGAACTGCTCGAGGGTTCAGGGTTCAGGGGGCAGGGTTCAGGAACTGCCCGACGGTCGAGGTCTCGACTCCGAGGTAGTACCTGCACCCTGAACCCTGCACCCTGAACCCTGGGGTTTCAATGCTCTCTGCTTTCTTCTCTCTCTCCCCTACCCCGCGTTCGGGTTCGCCTGGCGCTCCGCGTCCGGGAGCGGGAGGCACGTCGTCGTGCCGTAGGTGCCGCCGAAGACGAAGGGGAGGCCTGGTGCAGGTTTCAGGGCGATGCCGTAGCGCTGCACATCACCCAGGCGCTGGCCCTCGAGCCAGAGGTCGCGTCTTCGCTCCTCTATCAGAAGCGCCTTCACGGTTGCGGCGTCCTCCGGGCCGGTGTAGGGCGCCATTCCGTATGTGGCACGAATCGCGTTGATCTTGTCCACCGCGTCGCCGGGTTGTCCTGCAGCGATGTCGCCCTCCGCGCTGATGAGCTGCGCTTCCTTCCCCGAGGCGATCGGGATGGGTTGGTCGGCGCTCGTATACTTGAGCTGCGCGAAGAAGAGAACCTTCGCGCCGGTGGTGTCGCCGGTGCTGTCTACCGGGACGCGAGGGTCGTGCATCCGGTAGTACTGCGTGTCTACCGAGGCCGACGAGCCGCTCACCGGGTTGCTTGCGTCGAATATGCGATTGTGCTGCCGGTCTGCGCGCGAAGCCGCAGAGGCGTCGTACACGAAGTCGGGTGGGACCTGATCCGCATCGGCCTTGGCATCGGCCAGGCGTCCGAGGTCGAGGCGCGCTCGCGCTCGCCCCACCAGTATCATGTTCTTCAGATCATCGTCGCCCGCCTGCGTGGCCAGGTCGAGCGCCACGGTGAGAGTGGAATCGGCCGATTCCCACATCTGCTGCTGCGTGAGGACCGGACCGTACGTGATGCTCTGATCGGGCTCGATGCGCGAAATGACGCTCTGGCAGAACATCTCTCCGATGAGCACTCGCGCGTAGCCGCCGTACGCTGCGGCGTTGGCCAACAGGTCGGTGCGATTGACATCGGGCGGCATCTGCTCATCCGTCCAGCCGCTCAGGAGACGGAAGATGTTGTCGGCCGACGCGCGCGCCTTGTTGAGCGGCGCGTAGGTGCCGATGTCCGTGCAATCGTCGGTGGCGTAGATCGCATCCGACGGTGCCACATCGCGCCGGTCGTATACCCATCGAGCCGCGGTCTCGGTGCCGTCTTCCAGCTCGTCGCTTATCAGGCCGCCCATCACGATGTAGGCGCCGAGGGCGCAGTCGAAGTCCGACTGCGCACCAGCCACGAGCAGTGGAGCGTTGCCCGGCTGCTCTAGCTGATCGGCCGGGATCTGGCTCGGCGGAGTCACGTCGAGCAGGTCGTTGCAGGCGGCGAGCACCACCATCGATGCGGCCGCCGCCAACAGGTAGAGACCGCGACGTGAACGCTGCGCTGAGCTTGTACTGTATGGTTTCATTTGCGTTCCCGAAGCTGGAGTTGGGTCAGAAGGTGAGACTGACGGCGACCATGAAGGACGAGAGCTGCGGCAATACCGTCTGCTCCCACGGTGCGTTGCTGCCGCCGCGCGAGCCGCCGAGGAAGTTGGCCTCGGGCTCGAGTCCGGTATAATCGGTCCACGTGTGGAGGTTGTGCCCCTGGACCGAGATGCTCGCGTTCGTCGCGCGAATCCTCTGCGCCCACGTATCGGGGAGCTGATATGACACCGACACATCGCGCAGCTTGACGAAGCTCGCGTCCTTGATCAGCCACCCCGGGTAGGTGCTCACATTCTGCGCGCCCCACACGATCGCGGGCGAGTAGCGCTCGGGGAAGAAGATCTGCGGGCAGCGGCCGCTGATGTCGAGGCAACGTACGCGCGTGTTGCCGTCGAGCTTGCGCTGGCCGCGCTGGAAGTCCAGCAGCGCGCCCAAACGAAGGCGGCCCCACAGGGTCACGGTGTTCTGGAGCGATCCCTCGTTCTTCGGAATCCCGCTCCCGAGGAACACATCCGGCGCACTGGCGCACGGTACCGTTCCTCCGTTCCCGTCGGCACACATCGGATCGATGGCGGTACCATCGGGATCGAGCGTGGCGCTCACGACTTTCTTGGTGAACCACGAGCCCACCGGATAGCCGACGTGGTGCTGCACGTACTGCCCCGCCGAGACGAAGTCCACCCCCGGGATGCCGAGGTCGTTGATCCTGTTGCTGTTGTGCGCGAGCGCGAACTGCGCGTCCCAGCGCACGACATCGTTCTGCACCGGCGTGATACGCGTGATGAACTCGAGTCCCTTGTTCTGGATCTCACCCGCGTTGATGAACTGCGTGCTGGCGAAACCCACCGATGGCGCGATCTGTCGGTCGAGTATCGCGTCGGTGGTGGTGCGCCGGTAGAAGGTGAACTCGACGGCCAGTCGATCGTTCCACAAGCTGCCGTCGAAGCCGACCTCGAACTCCTTGCCGCGCTCCGGGCCCAGATCCGGATTGCCGAGCGAGAACGGTGTGACCGCGGCTCCGCCGCCGGGGCCCGCCACCGAGACGTACGAGCGCAGCGCACTGAAGGCCGTGGGCTGCGCACCCGTCTCACCGTACGCCGCGCGCAGGCGCAGCGAGTTGAAGAAGCCGAGATTCCAGAACGGCTCGTCGCTCACCACCCAGGAAAGACTCGCCTTCGGGTAGTACACTCGGTTGAAGTCGCGTCCGAACGCGCTGTTGTCATCGGAGCGGAGTGCCAGAGTGAGGTAACGACGGTCCTTCCAGCCGATCTGCTCCTGGACGTAGAAGCCGAGCGATGCGTTCTCGGTCAGCTCCTGGAAGGGCTCGTCCTTCTGCGTCAGCCCATCGATCGTCGTCTGGCCGGGCGCGGCGAACATCGAGCCGCTCACCTGCGTCACGTCGGTGCGGCGGCGATAGTACTGCATCCCCGCCGAGGTGGCGCTGTTGATCGTGGGCGTCAGGTCGAAGCTGGCCGTCGCGGCGTAGTCGAATGTGCGGAAGCCGGAGTTGGTCAGCCCGCGTACCAGATACCCCTGCGTGGCGTCGGTGCCGAAGAAGGGCGCGAGCGAGTCGATCCGCTCGGCGAACTCCACATCGGTGGTGTTGGTCTGGTCGATGCCGAAGATGAGCCGGTGCGAAAGCCAGTTCGTGGGCCGGTGCGTGACGGTGAAGCCGCCGGTGAACTTCCCCACGTCCTGCAGGAAGTGATACTCGGCGTTGTATGCTTCCGGCGTCGATGAGCCGAAGCCCAGCTGCCTCGTCGGGATGGTGGCCGGGTCCATCAGGATCGTCGACCATACCGTGCCGCCGTAGCCCGCTTCTGCCGGCAGATTCGTGCGGCCGTTCAGATAGCGCGCGTTCCCCTGGATGGTGAGCTTGTCGCTCACGTTCAGCGTCAGGTTGGCGCGTCCGTTCGTCTTGCTCAGATCGTTCGGGAACTCAGCGCCCTGGCTCTGCTCGCGCGTGCCCGACATATAGTACTGGAAGATTCCAGTCCCGCCGCTGACGCCTGCCTGGTAGAGCTGATAACGGCCGTTGCGGAAGAAATCCTTGCCGTACGACGAGCGGAGCTGGTCGTAGCTGATGGACTGGATGGAGCCGTCCACCATCTGGTAGTTCGTCGGGAAGCGGCCGGCGGGGTCCATCAGGAAGTTCGTCCCCTGCTTCGTGGTGAAGGTGAACTCCGGACTCCCGGACGAGCCGTGCTTCGTGACGATGTTGATCACACCGTTGGCGGCTTCGGTGCCGTACAGTGTGGCGGCCGCCGGGCCCTTCAGGATGTCGATGTGGTCGATGTCGCCGGGATCGATGTCGTTCCAGCGGGAAATCGAGGCGGATCCGAACGCCTGGTTCACCGGGCCGGTCGATTGCGCGTTGTCCATGCGCACGCCGTCAACGTAGATGAGCGGCGTTTGCGCGAGCCCCAGGCTGGACGTTCCGCGCACGCGTATGCGCGACCCGGTTCCCACCTGTCCGGAGCCCGGCATGATGTCCACGTTCGGTGCGCGCCCCTGGAGCAGATCCTGGAAGTTCGTCACCGGCGCGTACTTCGTGACGCTGGCCGCGTCGATCTGCGTGACCGCGTTACCGATCTCGCGCTTCTGCTGCCCACCGGCGGTACCGGTGACCACTACCTGATCGAGATTCAGCGCTTGCGGATTGAGCGCGAACGCGATGGTCGAGTCACCCGCCGTAGCGGTGTGCCTCTGGCTCGCGTAGCCTATGCGCCGCGCCACGAGCGTGAACTGGCCCGAAGGCACGTTGTTGATCTGAAAGCGCCCGTCCGAGGTGGTCACCGTGCCGAGAGTGGTGTTCTCGACGGTCACCTGCACGCCGGCGATCGGTTGCCGCGTCGTGGCGTCGGTCACCGTGCCAGCCACCTCGCCCTGCGCGCCGACCGTTCCCGCGAACGCCGCGCTCGCAACTAGCAAAACTGCCGATGCGCGAAGCAGCCTGGACGGTCGCCCACGTTTGCGAACGAGCCTCTCGAACTCCCGATTCGGGGAGAACGTGGCAGGTCTCATATCGTACCTCCGCTTGCGTTGAGCGGCGGCCGGCCGTTCGGCCCGCGCAATCGTGGGATCGCGCCTTCACTGGTCGAGCGGTCTCGGCGGACCGCGTTTGAGAAGATGGGATACTCCCTGCAGCGTTCGCTCGTCCGCGACCCCGCGACGCACATGGGGCGCACTGCCACTCCGCGTGATGGATGAAGACGAGGCGCTGCGTCTACGCCGGTGAAGCGTCGCTAAAGTACAGTGTGTATCGCGACTCGCAATGGGTGTCATCGCAGACGAATACTCATTGACGAGTTCGTCGCGTACGGCAGATGCAAGGGCGACAACGGGATAGTTCGATGTGAAAGCATACGGGCTCAGCAGGAAATCAGAGTGTGCGCAAAAAGCCCGCGAACGGTGCACTCACCGTTCGCGGGCTTTCCGCTCCCTCCGACGCGGCTGCTGTGTGCCGCGGATGCCTTGCAGCGAAGCGCGCACCAGCGGTGATCACCGCTGGTGCGCGCTTCGCATCCCGCTCAGCTCACGGCTCCAGAAGCGCCGACGTACCGCGCTTGACATCGCGCGTGCCGTGCGCCACTCCGGTCCCGACGGCGACGCCGAATAGAAGCGCGGTGCCGCTACCCACCAGGGGGAGGAGCCACGCGACGGGCGTCGCCACGATCGCGGCGCCCAGTCCCGCCAGGAGCGGGGTCGTCCAGCGCTGCGCCGCGTCCACGTAGCGCAGCTTGGTCCGTACGAAGCGGCGGCTGTTCATGTAGCCGAGTATTACCGCCGCGATTGTGATCGAGAGTCCGATGAGACCGAGCATGATTACCTCCTTGTACTCCCATTACGGGCGAGCGCCGCGCACGGTTTCAATTGCGGCGGAAGCCCCCCGCGCGTCCTATCATCCGATGACCCGCTCGTTCTCCGCCCCGATTCCGCTCTCCCTCGCCCTCCGCTGGCTGGCGGTCGGGGTACTGATGCTGACCCTGGCCCTCTCGCTGGGGCGGGCGGCCGCGAGCGCCAGCGCTGGCGTGGAGTTGCCCGGGAGCGCGCGAGTTCTCCCCGTGACTGGCGGAGCAGCCCTCCCTCCTCCCGCCCACCTCGCGGAGCGCGAGCTGCTGGCGAGCTTCGGCGACTCACTCCGCGGAGCAAGCGGGAAGCTGCTCTCGCGGATCATACCGGCCTCCGATTGGACCGAGATCGCGAACGAGCTCGGCGAGACGACGGAGAGAAACGGCGGCGTCCTGGACCTGCACGCTACCAGCGATGGCGCGCCGTTCGCCCTCCTCGCGCTGCGCGATTTCACCCTCAAGACCGGCGCCTACGTGGGCGGCTACCGAGTTGGCTACTGGCCAGCGGAGCTGCGCAGGATTCGCTCCAGCGCCTACAGAAACCCGTCGGGCTTCGTGGAGGTGACGCAGTCCAACGCCGACACGCGATTGTCCGAACACTTCGCGCTCCGCGACTTCCTCACGCACGATCAGGATGACGTGTGGCCCAAGTACCTCGTGCTGCGCGAGGCGCTCGTGGACAAGCTGGAGCTCGTCCTCGACGATCTGGAGCGCAGCGGGCACCGCACCAACCGGGTGATAGTACTCTCCGGCTTCCGAACGCCCGCCTACAACCTCGCGCTCGGTGACGCCAGTGGGAGGGCGCGCGAGAGCCGTCATCAGTACGGCGACGCGGCGGACATCATCATCGACTCCAACGGCGATGGCCGGATGGATGACCTGGATCTCGACGGCCGGAGCGATGTGGGCGATGTGCGCGTGGTGGAACGCGCGGTAGAGCGCGTGGAGCGGCTGCACCCGGAGCTCGTGGGCGGACTGGGACTGTACCAGGCGATGGGGCCGAGCGGACCGTTCGCTCACATCGACGTACGCGGCGAAGCCGCGCGCTGGACGCGCTCGCGTTCGCGGAGAGCCGGCGCGCTGGTGCCGGGACGCGCCGCACCGGTGGCCGGCTGCCAGGCCACGGGTGCCTCCGCCGTGCTCTGCTCGAGAATCCGCCGGCATCCCAGACGCTGAGCGGAGTCGGCCGGCTGCGCTCCGGCTCCGCGCTGAAGTCGCGGAGCGGCTACCGCGTCGCCGAGCTCGCGCGCTCGCTCCTCGCGGCTTCGCGCTTCAGCACGCGACCGGGTAGCGCGCCGGTGTACTCGCCCTGGTTGATCGCCAGCTTGCCATTCACGAAAACGTAGCGCATCCCTGTGGCGAGCAGCCGCGGCTCCTCGTACGTGGA